>PLCK01000095.1 GCA_003134755.1 Actinomycetota bacterium
AGTACCACATCTCGTTGCGCGCCTATGACCAGCAGCAACATGACTGGATTGCCCCGCAAGAAATTACACTACTGCGCAATTTTCCCTATGACGACACCCAGATACTTGCCAAGCAGCAGGAAGAAGCACTGCTTTACCAGAACATGCGAGTCGATGCGGTGGAACAGGTATTGCGCCGTATGAACCATGCTCATCCAATACTGGTGGCTCCGGAATGAAATTCACTTTCTCATCATGAAGCTCTCCATTTTATTATGAAACTCTCTGGTGAAGACCTGCCGCGTCATCTCGCCAAGGGGCTTGCGCCGCTGTATGTCATTCATGGCGAGGCGCTGCTGTTGTCTATCGAGGCGGCGGATTCCATTCGCGCTGCGGCGCGTGCGGCGGGTTATGACGAGCGCGAGGTGCTGACGGTCGAACAGGGTTTCAAATGGGCAGAGTTGCGCAATAGCGCGCAGAGTTTGTCGCTATTCTCCTCGCGCAAGCTGGTGGAGTTGCGTATCCCGACCGGCAAGCCCGGCGTGGAGGGCGCACAGGCCATACAGGATTATTGCGGACAACTGAATGCCGATACGGTTACGGTGGTCACGCTGCCGAAGCTGGACAAGACCGCGCAGAACAGCAAGTGGTTCACCGCGCTGGCGGAACACGGCGTAGTCATCGCCACCGAGGAGATTGCGCTGAATGCCTTGCCCAGTTGGATTGCAGGCCGCTTGCAACGCCAAGGGCAATCTACCGACATGGATACACTGCGCTTCCTTGCTGAGCGCGTGGAAGGCAATCTGCTGGCGGCTTTCCAGGAAATCCAGAAGTTGGCTTTGTTGTTTCCCGCCGGGCCGCTTTCCTTCGAGCAGGTGAAAGATGCGGTGATGGATGTGGCGCGCTACGACGTATTCAAGTTGTCTGAAGCCATGCTTGCGGGCGATGCCGCGCGCTATGCGCGCATTCTCGACGGCCTGCGCGCGGAAGGTGTCGATCGCGTCCATCGTCTGGAACACGTTGTCGAACGCCTGCTGCAGCTTCGCGACGTCGATCGTCGTGCTGGCCGCCTGCTGGTTGATCTGGCCGCCTTGGATCTTCAGCTGCTCGGACGTGGATTCGATGAGGTTCGACGTAACCGTGTTCAGGGCCGTGATCTGGTCAAGGACCAGCTTCTGGCGCGACAGCGCCTGCGCGACGATGACCGCAGTGCGCAGCGCGGCGATCGTCGTCGTCTGCGCCCGGTCGACTCCCTTGATGAGCTCGACGTTGTTCTTGCGTACGAGATCGAGCGCAAGGTAGCCCTGAACCGCGACGGCCATCTGCGTCATGATGTCCTGGCGGCGCTGGCGGATAGCGAAGAGCGCGTCGGACTTCAACGTGTTGGCGTCGCTCGTGCGGCCAGCTGCCTCGAGCTCGGCAACCTTCGCAGTCACGGCGGTGTCGAGAGCGGCGGCGAGCGCGTTGTACTCGCTCAGCTTGCCGAGCGTCGTCCACATGTTGGCTTTCTCGGTCTCGATGCTGGCGTTGTCCTTGCGCAACTCGTCCTGCCCCGAATCGAGTGCCTTGATGATGGCATTGAGGTGGCTCTGCGCCGACTGGTACTTGGCGAAGTAGCGCTGGATCTTGTCGCCGCCGGGCATGAACTTGAGGACCTTCTTGACGCCGGCCAGATCGGCGCGCCCCGGGTCGAGTTCGGTGACCGTCGACCGCAGGTCGACCAGGGTGTTCGACACCCGCGTCTGCGCGTCGTTGCCGCCCTTGCCGCGCGCGGAGTTCAAGGCGGCGGCCGGTCGCTCGAGCATCCGGTTCGACACGTTCGCCGATGCGCGCATGTCGCTGTCACCCATCGACGTGATCGAGTCGATCTTCTGGGTGAAGGCGGGGGATCGGGTGTCCAGGCCGGCGAGCTCAGCGGCAAACGAGGCGGCCTTCGCGTCCAGCTCGGCCTGCTTCGCGGCGTCGAGAGGTACCGCGCCCGACGCCTCCTGGTTGTCGATCACGGCGACTGGGGCCGGCGGGGTGAGCACGAGCGCGCCACTTACGGGGGCGGTCGTGGCCGGTGCGGCGGGCGCAGCGCTAGAACCGAGGTTCAGGTCGGACATCGAGGCTCCTAGGTGTAACGGTGGTCAGAGGATCCCGGTTATCGCCGGAAGTAGATCATGGAATGTGCGGCCTGAGGTGGGGGTGCCGATCGCCGTCATCGACCATCCCGACCCGTCGCGGGTGACCTTGGCCATGATCTGCGCGGTGTGCGTGCCTGAGCCGGTCAGCTCGTAGCGGGCGATCTCCGACTCGTTCGACTCGTCGATGAGACGGCAGAAGGCGTTCTCGATCTGGCTGAAGTTCTGGCCGGTGAACGAGTTGACCGTGAAGACCAACGTCGTGACGTTGCTGGGAACCTGCGAGAGGTCGACCTTGATCGACTCGTCGTCGCCCTCGCCGGCACCGGAGCGATTGTCGCCGGTGTGGTGCACCGAGCCGTCCTTGCTGGCCAGCTGAGAGAACCAGACCTGGTCGACCAGTTTCCCCGTCGCGTCGAAGAGCAGTGCCGACGCGTCGAGATCGATCGACTGCGACCGGGTCCCGAACATGCCCTTCTTCTTCATCGCGTCCCACCCGAGGCCCATCCGGACCTTGCTCAGGGTGCCGCCGCCGGCCTTGGTCAGCGAGACCGTCTGGCCCTTGTTCAGACTCACAGTCACGTGGTCATACCTCTCGTCTGTGCCGGCACCCGCTGCACGGGCACGTGTAGTAGTGGTAGTCCCATCATGCCGCTCTCGGTGTCCGGCCGGGGCGCGGCATCGAGCAGGAGCGCTGTCGGTACCTGGACCAGGGCGGCCGGCAGTCTCGGCACCGGCAGTTCGGGACGGCGTCCCTGCGCGAGCCGGATCGCTGCCCACGGCAGGTTCCATCCGACCGACGCGGCTTGATAGAGTCCGCCGCTCGCGCGCGCATTGACCTCGAGCAGCCACATCCGGCCGCCGCTGTCGCACCGCAGCTGGACGTTGCCGAGCATCGACAGGCCGACGGCGGCGACGACGTCCTTGACGATCCGGGTGACGTCCGGGTCGTCGAGCAGGTCGACCCGCCTCCGGTCGTCGGTCTTGCGCCGGATCAATGCTGCATGCAGCCGGCCGTCGGCGGCCAGCACGTCGACGCTGAACTCTGCGCCGGGCAGGACCGGCATCACGAGCAGCGGCATCGCCCCCGGCTGGTCGAGTGCATGGACGACGTCAGCCAGTAGCGCGATCGGTTGGGTCGGTCCGAAGACCTCGGCGAGGTCGGGCCGCCCTGGCCGCAGCACGCGGAAGCCGTCAGCCCCGGTTCCGACGGTCGGCTTCACACAGACGCCCACGGCGCCCGCCAGGTCGTCGTACGCCGCCATCAGGTCGGCTCCGGTGCGGACGACGTGGTGCGGCGGCACGGGTATGCCTGCTTCGGCGGCAACCGCGTAGGTGGCGGCCTTGTCGGCACATAGCTCGAGGACCCTCGTCGGCGCCGAGATCACCAGCGTGCCGCGGTCTCGCAACTGGTCGGCGACTGCGCTGATCGCGATCGATTGGGAGGTCGGCCACAGCACCTGGATGCCTCGCCGCTCACAGACTTCAAGGACCCGGACGCCGTACCCGCCGGCGTCGGCATCGGGCTCGCCGATCACGACGTCGGCGCCGGTCAGCACCGGCGAGTCGGGGTCGGTATGCGACGCGTAGAGCCGGACCGCGCGCTCGTCGGGGTTGTCGCGCAACTGCTGCAGCAGGTGGACGCCGGTCGCATAGGTGCGGTTGAACCAGATGCGCAGCGGTGAGGTGGTCATCGTGAGATGACCTTCGCACGTCGGCGCGCCGCGCCACCACGCGACCCGTGACTACTATGGCCAAGCGTCAGCGTGACGGCCCGCCGCATGGGGCGGGCGCGCGCTCGCGGGGTGACGATCACGAGGAGTACGCGATGGGTGTCAGCCTCACCAAGGGTGGCAATGTCTCGCTCACCAAGCAGGCGCCCGGCCTGACAGCGGTCATCGTCGGCCTGGGCTGGGAGCCCCGCACGACATCGGGCGCCGACTTCGACCTCGACGCCTCGGCGTTGATGCTCAACTCGAGCGCCAAGATCATTTCCGACAACCACTTCATCTTCTTCAACAACCTGAAGAGCCCCGACGGCTCGGTCGAGCACACCGGCGACAACCTCACCGGCGCAGGCGAGGGCGATGACGAGCAGATCAAGGTCAACCTCGCGGCCGTACCGCCCGAGTGCGACAAGATCAACTTCCCGGTCAGCATCTACGAGGCCGAGGCCCGCGCGCAGAACTTCGGGCAGGTCCGGAACGCGTTCATCCGGGTCGTCAACCAGGCCGACGCCGTCGAACTCGCCCGCTACGACCTGAGCGAAGATGCCTCCACCGAGACCGCGATGGTGTTCGGCGAGCTCTACCGCAACGGCGACGAGTGGAAGTTCCGCGCGATCGGCCAGGGTTACGCGGCAGGGCTTCGCGGCATCGCCACCGACTTCGGTGTGAACGTCTGATCCTGGTGCTGCGCCTGTTCCGCTTTCCCGTCGTTGTCACCGTCCTCGGGATTGCTGCTGCGGGGGTCATCGGGGGACCATCGGTCGCCGGCATCGTGGCGATCCTGGCCGTGCTCGAGATCTCATTGTCGTTCGACAACGCGGTCGTCAACGCGACCGTGCTCGCCAAGATGGACGAGCGCTGGCAGCGGATCTTCCTCACCCTCGGTGTCATCATCGCGGTGTTCGGCATGCGGCTGGTCTTCCCGATCGTCGTGGTCACGCTCTCGAGCCACCTCAGCCCTGGCAAGGTGCTCGATCTGGCGTTGAACCACCCGCACGAGTACTCGCTGCATCTGACCGCCGCGCATCCAGCGATCGCGGCGTTCGGTGGCATCTTCCTGATGATGATCTTCCTCGACTTCCTGTTCGAGGAACGGGAGATCACCTGGCTCGGCCCGATCGAGCGGCCGCTCGCGAAGGTCGGCAAGCTCGACCAGGTCTCGGTCGTGATCGGGCTGGTGTTCCTCATCATCGCGTCGACGACGTTCGCGAAAGCGCACGCATTGCAGGTGCTCGTGTCAGGGGTGGCCGGGCTCGCGACGTACATCGGGGTCTCGAGTCTGTCCGCCCTGTTCGAAGGCGACGGCGACGACGATGCGGACGACGCCGAAGGTGCCGACGCCGACGATGGCGACGTCCCACATATTCGGGTGCCAAAGTCGCTCGCGCAGGCCGGGCTCTTCGCGTTCCTCTATCTCGAGGTCCTCGACGCGTCATTCAGCTTCGACGGCGTCGTCGGTGCGTTCGCGATCACCGACCGCATCTTCGTCATCGCGCTCGGCCTCGGTATCGGCGCGTGCTACATCCGCGCGCTGACTGTCTATCTGGTTCGCAAGGGCACGCTCGGCGACTACGTGCATCTCGAACACGGTGCACATTGGGCCATTGGTTCACTGGCGGTGCTGCTGTTCGTCAGCATCGCCCACAAGGTGCCCGAGGCCGTGACCGGTCTGATCGGGATCGGATTCATCGGGGCCGCATTGATCAGCTCGATTGCGCGGAACCGGCGCAACCGCGACGGCGCGTCCAGCAACGAAGCCGCCGAGCTCACTCCGCTGCCATCGGCGACTGCCGGGCTGTAGCCCACTTCAGGAGGTCGAAAGACAATGCCGATCGACTACACGAAACCCGCACCGGCGGCACCTAGCGCGTCACCGAGTGCCCCGCCCCCGGCTGCTGGCGCCGTCCAACCCAGCAAGGTGACACTCACGAAAGCGGCGCCGGCAGTTTCGTTGAGCAAGACGGGCGCCGCGGTGGCCGGCGTGATGCGGGTGAACCTCAACTGGAATGCCCGACCCGCCGGTGGCGGTGGCGGCATGTTCAAGCGGGCGGCGCCGGGCATCGACCTCGACCTCGGTTGCCTCTACGAGTTGAGCAACGGCCGCAAGGGCGTCGTCCAGGCGCTTGGTAACGCGTTGCGGTCGGCAAACGAGGGTCCGCCGCTGATCAGCCTCGACGGCGACGACCGCTCCGGCACGAACTCGGGCGGTGAGAATCTCAGCATCGACCTCTCCAGGCTCGCCGAGATCCGCCGGGTCCTGGTGTTCGCGTTCATCTACGAGGGGACGCCGAACTGGGCCGAGGCCAGCGGCGTGGTTACGCTGTTCCCTCCCGCCGGCGGTTCGATCGAGGTCCAACTCGACGAGTCCGATCCCAAGGCGCGAATGTGCGCGATCGCGATGCTCGACAACACCGGGCACGAGTTGTCGATCCGCCGCGAGGTGCGCTACCTGCAGGGCGGCCAGCAGGTGCTGGACCAGGCATACGGCTGGGGCATGCAATGGGCGCCCGGCCGCAAGTAGGCAGCTAGCCGCAGATCTAGTCGAGTCGGGCCTCCTGCGAGCCGCCGACTTGCTGGTTCTGGTATCAGGTTGGTCGCCGACCGCTCTTCTCCGATGACCGCTCAACGGGCGGCGCCTTTCATCGCAACGAGGGAGCACCGATGTCGTCACTGATCAATCGGACGCGCGAGGCCAAACCGATGCGCCGGATTCGTTCGCGCGTCGTCGCTGGCGTAACGGCCACCGCCATTTCCGGAGCCGCAGTCGTAGCCATCGCGGCGCCCGCGCAAGCACGGCCACGCAGCTGCGCGAACATCATGCAGAGCGTGATCTTCTTCGAGCTCGCGATGCAAGGGGACACCGGCCCGTACGCGCGATACCTGGCGGAGGACACTCGGATGTACAACCTTGAAATGAGGCTATACAACGGCGCCGGCTGCTCCTGAGATCCTTCGGGCGGTGGGGCATCACTAGGGGAGGGCCGATGCCGAGCGCCGATGAGATCCGAGATCTTCAGCGAGCGACGTGGGCCGGGCTCTCTGCGGGCTGGGAGAAGTGGGATTCGGTCATCACGGATCAGCTCGGCCCGGTCAGCGCAGCGATGATCGAGCGCCTCGATATCGCTGAAGATCGTCAGCATCTCGACATTGCCTCGGGCACGGGCGAGCCGGGTTTGAGTATCGCGAGACTCTCCCCGAAAGCACGCGTCGTGCTGACCGACCTCGTAGCGGAGATGCTGGACATAGCCGCGCGGCGAGCCAAAGCGCAAGGGATCACCAACATCGTGACGCAGGTGTGTAGCGCCGATGACTTGCCGTTCGACGACGCCACATTCGATAGCGTCTCCGTGCGTTTTGGGTACATGTTCTTCCCTGATGTGGCCAAGGCGACGGCCGAGTTCGCGCGCGTGCTCAAGCCCGGGGGACGCCTCTGCTCGTCGGTATGGGTCAAGCCCGAGGAAAACCCGTGGACGACGATCACCATGCAAGCAATCGCGACCGAGGCGGTGGTGGCGCCACCCGACCGGGACGGACCCAACATGTTCCGGTGCGCTGACCCGGGATATGTCAGTGCGCTGTACGAAGGCGCGGGGCTGCGCGACATTGCCGAGTGGGACGTCGAAGTCGAACTCGTGACGCGATCGCCTGATGAGTATTGGGACATGATGAGCGAGCACGTGTCGCTCGCAGTTGCGGCGCTGCAGCAGGTCGACGAACAGGCGCGGGAGCGAATTCGGGCACACGCCATTGCGGGGGTCAGCGTGTTCGAGAAGGACGGCAAGGTCCGGGTTCCGGGCGTGGCGCGGTGCGTCGTGGGAAGGAAACGCGACGCGAGCGGCACGCGTGAGGGGCGAGTTGGGGCGTCATGAGCGGCCCCGCAGGAGCAGGTGCCAGTAGAGCCACGGCAGGCCGTAGCGCTTGAGCAGCCACATGTCGTACCGCTCCTTGGTTGTGTCGATCAGCGGGAACGACGGGCGGTGCGCGAGCGTGTAGTCAAACTCTGCGAGCAGCATCTTGTTGCGTGCCGTGGTGAACGGGCAGGCAGCGTAACCGTCGTACCGTGCCGGCAGTGGCCTTGCTGGCTCTCCTGGCCTTCTTGGCCGTCCATCAAGTGATGCGATGAGGTTGGCGACGACGACGGGTGCCTGCCGCCGGATCGCCGCGCCGGTCTTGGAGTTGGGGGTGTTTCCGGCGTCACCCAGCGCGAAGACGTCCGCGTGACGGACATGCTGCAACGTGTGCTTGTCGACGTCGACGTATCCGGCCGGATTGGTGGGATCGGCGAGCGGACCGTGTTTGAGCCAGTCCGGTGCGCTCTGTTGCGGTGCGACGTGGAGCGCGTCGTAGTCGAGTTGCTCCTTTACCCCGGTGCTGGTGTCGAGCAGCGTGACTCGCCTGGCGTCACCGTCGACGGCGACGAGTTCGGTGTTGAACCGCACCTCGATCCCGTACTTCAGCACGGTCTCAGCGAGCGCTTGCGCGAAGACGGCGACGCCGAAAAGACCTGCGCCCGGCAGCGTAAGGATCACCCGGATGTCTCGCAGCACCCCCTCAGCCCGCCAATAGTCCGCGCACAGGTAGGCGATCTTCTGTGGAGCTCCCGGGCATTTGATGGCGCCGGTCGGCATCGTGAACACCGCCGTGCCGCTGCGCAACTTACGCATGACTTCCCACGTCTTCGGGGCTAGTGCGAGGTCGTAGTTCGACGATGCATGCGGGGTCTGCAGCGCGCTCGACATGCCCGGCGTGGCGTCCCAGTCCAGCTGGATGCCGGGTGCGACGACAAGCCGGTCGTAGCTCACCGAACCGCCGTTCCCGGTCGTGACGACGCGGGCAGCGGGATGGATTTCGACGGCGCGGTCGCGGATCCAGGTGGTGTTCTTTGGAATGAACGATGCCTCAGGGCGGACGGTCTTGGCGGCGTCGACTAACCCGCCGCCGACCAGAGTCCACAGCGGCTGGTAGTAGTGCAGCGCGCTCGGTTCGATGATCGCGACGTCGTCGATCCCGGCGCGGCGCAGCCGGGCCGCGACACTGAGTCCGGCGTTGCCGCCGCCGACGACGACGACCTTGTGGTGGGAGTTATGGCCGGAGTTGGGGGAGGAGTCTGGCTGGGGCGTACGACGTGTGCGGAGCACGGCGGCCTCCTGGTCGCGAGTGCGGACGAAAAGACGATTGGACGGCGATGCGTGCCCTCAAGGCAGCGGCTGGCGTGGAATTGCACCAGGAATGGCGGATCACCAGGGAGTCAGATCACCTGTGCATGCGAACCGCGGGACAGTGCCCTTCGTCGGTCACGAACACGTTGGTAGCCAGCAGGCAGCGCTGAAAGAGTGCATGCGGAGGCTGTTCTGCGGTCACGCGTGTAGTGCAGCGCCCGCGCGGCCGACCGCGCTAGTGACCAAGGTCCTGCCCATCAGTGACGTTCGTCGGCGATGCATTCGGTCACCCACTCGCCGACGATCTGCGCGGCGCCGCTGTGCCCGCCGGCGTCGGTGACCCGCACCTGCGGCGGCAAGTCACCGGCAAGGGCCAGCGGCGAACCCGCCGGTACCCATCCGATGTCGGCGATGCCGAGCATTGCCCGGTCGACTTCCGCATCACCCGCTGCGAAGTGGCGCGGCCGCTGTCCTGACTGCGCGCACAGCTTTTCCAGCAGGAACGTCACCGCGGCCTCCTTCGCCAATCCGTTCGGAAGCAGGTAGAGCTTGCGGCCCTGCGGCCTGGCGCGCCAGCCGATCTGCGCGCAGGCTTCGTCGAGTTCGGGCAGCTCGTTGGCGTCCAACTCGGTCGGGTCGACGATCGCGTAGCAGAACAGCTCTGCGGCTCGATAGCTGCGTAGCAGCCACGGCCGATCGGCTCTTTGGGTGAGCAACGCGTGGGCGGCATTGAGCGGCGCGGCCGCGGTGACCCGTCGCTGCACCTCGGCGTCCCATGAAGAGTCAGGGAAGCCGTCGACGAGCACCACACCGCCGTTCGCGGCGATCGCGTACTGGTAAGCGAAAGGCAGCTGCAGGCGGTTCAGCTGATCGACGGTTCGGGTGGTGGCCGGAATCAGGAACACCCGCGGGGGGAGCAGGTCGATGTGCTCGGACACCGTCTGCGCGATCTCACTGATGACGACACCGTCGATGTGCTCGACCGGGTTGCAGGGCAGCCCGCCGCCCAGTCGTGCGCTCGCGCGTGGCGAGAAGATCAGCGTCTGGTCGAGATCGGCCGTGATCGCTACCGAGTCGGCCGTCAAGCTCTGGGCGTTCACTCGGCCGACTCCCTGCCGGTCGGCCGCACGAGGCCGACACAGCTGTAGGGCATGTCGGGGTAGTCGACGACGGGTACGCCTTTCTCAGCGGCCAGCAGCAGGACGTGTCGCAGCGCGTCGCGCCGGGCCGGCTGCACGAGCACCTGCCACGGCTGGCGTCGCAGCAACACCCGGGTCGTCTCGCCGATACCGGGCTTCACCAGGTGCCAGTTGTCCAGTCCGAACTCGGCCTGGATGCGCCGAACTGTCGTGAGGCCGCGCCAATCGACGTCCGCATCGGAATTCTGCTCGCAGGCGACTCGGGTTCGAACGCGGTCGGCCACCGTCGCGAACTCGTTGCTGATGGCGTCGAGGAATTGCGCAGAGCGATCGGCGGGTGCGAGTTCGCGGTAGACCTTCGCGCCGTGGAACATGCCAGGCTTGATGAGATCGTCGTTGAGCACCGTGCGGCTGACCAGCCCGCTGACGGTCGAGTTGAGACAGGCCGACGGAATGAGGATGTCGGTCCGGGTACCGAACAACGTTGCGCAGCCGGCGGGGTCGGCGACCGCCGCGAGATCGCGGGGCAGACTCGGGCCGCCACGCAGTTCGTGGGCAGCCAGGGCATCCATCAGTTCGGTGACGATGGCTCCCTTGCCGGTCCAGCCGTCGAGGAAGACGATCGGTACGGCGCCGTGCCGGGCGACGACGTGATCGAGGGCGACGGTGTCGATGCCGCGACCCCGGACAATCGAGATCGAGTAGTGCGCCGGGCTCACGCCATGCGCGAACTCAGCCCAGCGGCGCACCAGGATTCCGATCGGCGTGCCCGCCCTCGCCAGCGACACGATGACCGGTTCGCCGTCTCTGGCAACCAGCATCTTTTCCGTGAGAACGCCGACGTTCTCCGCCACCTCGTGGGCACACTCGGCGAGCAACGTGTCGAACAACTTCAGATACTCCGGCGTCGGCTCGTACTCGATCGGGAGCATCTCGGCGTAGTTGCGACCGGCCTGGATCTGCCGTTCGCGGGTGGCCAGGTCGACCTCGAGCGGCACCGAGGAAAGGTCAGTAAGAAGAAACGTAACCTCACTAGGCGAGTAGCTCCCGGTCAGCACGACGTCACCACCGAGACCACCGTGACGCCGACGCGTGCGCTTGCGGCAAGCTGCGAGATCAGGCCGGCGTCTACGTGCGGTTCGAGCGCGCTGTCGGTGACAAAGACGATGTCGTCGAACCCAGGAGCGTTGCCCGGGTCGGCGTGCGCATCAGCCCTGGACACGTTGTAGGCGTATGCACATCTGCTGGATTCGCTCGTTGCGGCAAAGCGCAGCCCCGTGCGCAGCGGGTAACCGACAATGTCGATGACAACGGCCGGGCTCCGAGTGGTCGCAGACACCCGGACGTCGGGACCCAGTGCCGCTGCCACCAGTTGCGGCAGATACATGAACTCCTCGTCGCCCAGCACCAAGGTTCGCCCGTCAGGGGCGCCCTGAAGCCGCTCTGCACATTCGGCCGCCGCCGCGCGTGCGGTCGCCTCGGCGACGTCACCCCATGCAGTGCTTGCGGTCGATCGCGACGAAGGCGGCAGCTGCAACTGAAGGCGCGATATCGGAGCGGCGTGCGCAACGGGGGGCGATGAGATCGGTGCTGCCGCCGATGCGGTTGCGGCTCGGCTCAGTACGTCGGGCGGAAGGTACAGCTCGGCGTCATAGAGCGCGACCGACACGAGGTCCGCGCCGAGTTCGCGAACCGCGCGGGCATTCGCCGCACGTTGTTCCTCGCTCCGGCCGTCGACGAGTGACGCGAGCACATAGCGATACCGCGGGTAGACTTCCTGCAGCGCTCTGATCGCGTTCAGTGCCGACGTCCCGGTCGTCAGTTCGTCGTCGACGAGAACGACGGGCACGTCCGGGCCTGGAGTCGGCATGCCGTCGATTACGAGCATCTGATCGACGGCGTGACTGTGTTCTTCCAGGAAACGCAGCACCGAAGAGCCGACAGCTACCGGTCGCCTTGTCGTGTGCAGGTAGCGGGCCACGCCGTCGTATCCGGTCGCAGCGGCGACCGCATGGCCCAGTGCCGTCGCGGTCTCGGCGAAGCCGATCACCACGGGGCGTTCGCCCGCGCATGTTGCGTGCACCAGCTGGCCGAGCGCTTCGCCGGCAGCGGCAACGTCGCCGACAGGTACCGGGATGTGCTTGCCGAGCAGGCGCGAGACCAACAGTTGGGCGCGCTTGGGGTTGTGTCGCAACCCGAGCTCGACAGGTCGCTCGCCGAACGCCCACGCGCGGGTAGGAGTTACCGCGAGCCGGGCACCGAGAACGGCCTCGGTCCACGACGTCACTCGGTCACGTCCTCCATTGCGAGCAGGTCGACGAACGTCCGGTCGGGGCGAAGGACGCCGTACACCTCCGCTCGGCACAACGTGATTTCGGCCCAGCGAGCGTGCGGCCGCGCCTCGATCATCTTGTTCGCATAGGTGCTCGCACGGGCACCGCCCTGACCCGCAGTGTGCAGTACCGTCTCGGCGTCCGCGAACTCTTCCGCGTTCACGGCGTACAGCGCGTGGACGGGACGGATGTGGCTTGGGTGTATCACCGTCTTGCCGATGATGCCGGTGGCCTGGTCGAGAACCACCTCGCGCATCAGGCCGTCGAGGTTTCGCCTGATCAGATCGTGCCGCACGCTGACAGCGCGGCTCAGACCAAGACGTTGCTGGAACGGCGACTGTCTAAGCTGCGGTTTGAACAGTCGTTCACCGCCACCGAAGTGTTCCCACACCGGACCAGACACGCTGAACGTGTCGTCGCGCGCGAAGACGTTGACGATGTCGGCGATCGCCTCGCGCACGACAGCGAGGTCGTAGACCGTCACGTCGCGCGCGCGACGTAGCCCGTATACACCGCACAGGTCGGTGGCGCCGATGCGAAGGGTGAGCACCGAGTCGGTAAACTCGGAGACCAGCGAGCGAACCGCCACGAGTTCGCCAACCCGCGTTTCGGTGTGAATGGTCTCGCTCGATTCGAGCACGGGCATTCCGTAGAACGGCAGGCCGGTCGAGCGACGTGCCTGCGCCAGCGCCTCGAAGTATTCGCGCCCATTCGCGGCCGTGAACTTCGGGAACACGAAGCCGCAGAGGCTGGCCGCCGCCGGGCCGAGGCCGTCGACGAGCACCGGGACCTGTTCGGCATTGCGAACCCGGATGAACACCATGGCGGCATCGTTGCCCGCTTGGTGGACGGCGCGGATCTGGGCCACCACGTTGTGCTCGGCCGCCCTGACGTCGGCGTCGGCGATGGCGTCTTCGAGGCACAGGACTGATGACGTCATTCCGAGTTGCACCAGCCAGGGCAGCCGCGCTGCGTAGTCGGTGCGCGTGCCGGGCGTGTACAGCGTGGCGCCGAGCGCCATGCGCAGGGTCTGCCGGTCACTGCCGAGCTTGTAGGCCTGTGGAGCGCGCGCGAACAACGCCGCTTCCTGCGGCGCGCTCATGTAGCTGAAATGACGCACAAACACTCCACGCTCAGTCGGCTGGGACAGTCGGTTTCGAAAGAGCGGACATCGTCAACCCTAGATTGCCCGGCTCGCCTGCACCTAACCGCACGGCCACCTTGGCCACCTTGGCCAGCCGCACACCTTGGTGTGAGGGGACGACTTGGGGTGATGGGATGATTGCGGCATGACCGACGATCTTCGCGGTGTGCCGACGAGCGCATCACGCATCAGGCTCAGCCGCGTGGTCGACGCTCTCGACGCTAACCTTCATGGGAACGTTCACGGCGGGGCGATCATGCGCCTGGTCGATGAGGCGGCCGGAGTTGTCGCCTCTCGCCACAGCGGCGGCCGCGTGGTGACGGCGGTGGTCGACGAAATGCAGTTCGTCGTCCCGGTGCATGTCGGCGATGTTGTGACCTGTGAGGCGCAGGTGAACTGGTCCGGGCGAACGTCGTGCGAGATCGGCGTCCGGGTGACGGCTCAGCCGTGGGACCAGGCGGGCGAGGCGGGTCGGCACGTCGCGTCGGCCTATCTGGTGTTCGTCGCCGTCGACGATGCCGGGCACCCGCGCGTCGTCCCGCCGGTCATGCCTGAGAACGACGAAGGCCGCCGCCGATTCCGCGAGGCCGAGATCCGTCGCGGCACCCGACTGGCCCGCCGCGAGGCGATCCTGCGGTCACGCGAGCGAACGCCCGCTGGTTAGCCCTGCACGCAGTTCGCGGTTGTCGCGCTGGTCGCCTTGAGGCCCGCCGCCGCCGAACTCTGCGGGCTTGCAGACCCGCTACCGGACGCCGAGGGTGACGGCGCCGCGAGACCGGCCCAGTCCTGGCCGATAGTGAGGACGATCGTCGAACCCGCGGACGCGCTGGTCACCTGCAGCGGCGCCACTTTCAGCGCGGCCGACAACGTCTGCATCGACGTGGTGTGGCTCGCCTGATAGGTGACTGTCGTCTTCGCGACCGGGACGTCGGTTGCGCTTCCGATCGACGTGACGTTGAAGCCTTCGGCCACGAGCTCGTCGCGCACCTGGCGGGCTTCGCCATTGATCGTCGTGCCGTTCAGAACCGTCACCGAGACCTGCGAGCGTGGCACGGTGATAGTTCCGACGCTCGCGCCGTCGGATGCGGTCACCGGGATGTCACGATCGTCGTGGATGTAGGTGAACAGCGTGTTTGCCTCGTCCTCACTCCAGTACAGATGCTGGTAGAACGGGTCGCCCTTGGGTGCTGCATAGGTCGGAACCGTGACGAACACGATGCTCGACGTGTCGGTGTGCCGGTAGTGCAGGGCGAGGTCGACCAGTTGTGTGCGGCTCATGTCGGTGGAGAGGGAATTCGCGACGGCAGAGTAGAAACTGATCATCGTCGTGGGGTCGAAGAAATTCGCCGACGCCAGGGCCTTGCGGACCATCGATGCCATGAACTGCTGCTGTCGCTGGATGCGGTGCAGGTCGTCGCCGCCCGTCAGTCCATAGCGCGCACGCACGAACGCCAGCGCCTGCTGGCCTTTCAGGTTGACGGGGCCGGCCGGGAGGTTGAGCCCGGTGTTGGAGTCATGGATCGGTTTGCACATCGTGAGCGCCACGCCGCCGAGCGCATTCGACATCTTCACGACGCCGGTGAAATCGATCTCGAGGTAGTCGTCGACCCGAACTCCGGTGAGACTTTCGAGCGTTTGCGCCGAACAGTAGGGGCCGCCGAGCTGGATGGCTTCGTTGAAGAGCGCCCTCGTCTTCTTGGTGTAGACCGGGTTGCCTGTCGAGTCGAGTACCGGGTTGCCATTCACGTCGACCTTCTTGCATGCCGGTATGTCGACGACGGAGTCGCGCGGGATGCTCACGAGCGTTACGTGCTTTCCGTCGCCGGACAGGTGCGCCAGGATCGCGGTGTCGGACAACGTCTCGGTCTGCTTCGGTCCCGATGGCACCTGGTACGGGCTGTTCTCGCCGAGCCGGCTGTCGACCCCGAGAATGAGGATGTTCTTCGGCGTCCCACCCGTCGTACCCCCACCACCGCCCGTGGCGGGGTTGGCCGCTGCCTTCGCCGGACGGGTCTTCTCGTCGAGAACACTGCTCAGGCTCTTGGTGAAATGCACCCCGCCGAGAATCTTGTTGTACACGACCCCGCCGATCGCGGCGAGCAGGACGACGACAGCAAAGAATCCGACGACGATCCGGCCAATAATGCGTGACCGCCGCTGCGCATGCTCATAGCTCGCCGCCTCGCCGGCAGGGTCGAGCAGCTTGGCGCGCCCGATCGATGAGGCCATGGGCCGGATTCTCCTGGTAAGTCGGTCTCGTCGTGTGCATGCGAACGCCCCCGACCGGACAATATGGTAACGGCCGTGGTTGCCCGCTTGGTTCCCGGTCAGGCGTTCCCGGTCAGGCGGTGCACGAAGCGTCGGCGGCGGTTTTCGCGCCGTCGCTCGACGCGGTTGGGGCCGTTCCAGCGCTGCCAGGTGCATGCGCGCCGGTGTACGACGACCCCACGACGACCTCGAGCGTGCTGCCGAGTTGCGGATTCGCGTGCAGAGTCGAGCCGGCGATGGAGGCTTGCAGCGTGCGAGCCGCCTCAGCCTGCGTCGGGCCGTAGTCGATGACTGTCGTCGTCGCGCCGGTGCCGCGGTCGGCGGGTGTTCCGACGATCTGGAAACCGACCTNNGGGCGAGACCTCCGACGCCGGCGCCGTTGAAGACGCTCACATGAACAGCACCTGCGGCCACCGTCAGCGGGGTTGTCGGCGTTGACTGTGCGGACGGCGCTGCGGGAGCGTCCTGGATCAGTGAGTCGAACAACGCAGTTGCCTTCGCGGTGTCGATATCGTCGACGTCGACCCCGTTCTGCTTGCTGAACCCGCTCAGCGGCATCGTCGTCAGGACGACGTTGCCGCTGCCCAGACCCTTCAGTTTGACGGCCAGCTTCGTCATGTCGCCCATGCCGGTACCCGAGTCGACCCTGATCGACTTCGTGAGTGCGTCGATGAAGCTGTTGAGCTTGAGCGGATCGGTCAACGTGCCGGCGCTCTCGGCCTTGCGGGCGACCGATGCCAGAAATTGCTGCTGCCGCTTGATGCGGTCGATGTCACCAAGCGGCAGGCCGTATCGCTGCCGCACGAATGCCAGCGCAGTCGGGCCGTCGAGGTGGTGCGGGCCCGCTGTCAGGTTCAACCCGGTCTGCACGTCATGGGCCGGCTTGGTCAGGCAGATGTCGACACCGCCCAATGCGCTGACCATGTGCTCGAAACCGGCGAAGTCGATCTCGACATAGTGGTCGACGTGGATGCCGGTCAGCATCTGCACGGTGCTCACGAGAAGTGGCGCCCCGCCGAGGGAGAACGCCGAGTTGAGTTTGTCGAAGTGCGCTGGCTGCGAAACGCCCTTGGCGTCGACGTACGCGGGAATCGTCACCCAGGAGTCGCGAGGCAGCGAGACGAGCGTGGCCTTCTGATTGCCCTTCGCCAGGTGCGCCAGAATCACCGTGTCGGAGCGCTGTCCCTCGACCTGGGTCTGGCCCTTCTGGGCCTGCGCGAACTGGTCGCCGGTGCCTGCCCGGCTGTCCGAGCCCACGAGCAGCACGTTCTCTGCGCCGGCTTTCGCGGTTGCGCCGCCGCCGGAGATGACGCCCGGAATCCGCGGGATGTTGTGGTCGTAGTGCAGGTAGCGGCTGTACAGCAGGCCGCTGCTCGCCAGCACGAATATCGACAAGACCAGCGCAGTCGTCCCGAGCGGGCTTCGCCAGCCGCTTCGCGGCAGCCGTTGCCCGCGGGGCAGCTTGGTTACGCGGCGTGGCCCCCGTGGGTCGAGCTCAGGCGGCAGGGTTGTCGGTTCGGACACGGTGGATGGTCTCCCAGGGGTCGGCGTCCGGACTCGCGTCGGGTTCGAGGCTAACCGGCCCCGGCGTCGGATGCGGGGATCCACGCTGGCGCTGCCGGTGCGGGCGGTTTGAGGGCGGGGCGCCGGGGCGCTCGGCTCCGCTCGATCCGCTCGATGCGCTCGATCCGCAGGAGCTTCTCAGGTGCCGTGCGCCACGCTCCGGTAACCTCCTGCGCCATGAAGGCTCTTGTGTTGTCGGGGGGCGCAGGTACCCGATTGCGCCCAATTACCCACACGTCGGCCAAACAGTTGGTGCCGGTCGCGAACAAGCCGGTTCTTTTCTACGGTCTCGAGGCGATACGCGACGCCGGCATCACCGACGTCGGGATCATCGTGGGCGACACCCACGCCGAGATCGAGGCGGCGGTCGGTGACGGCTCGGCGCTCGGGATCAAGGCGACCTACATCCCGCAGTCGGCGCCCCTCGGCCTGGCGCATTGCGTCCTGATCGCGCACGACTTCCTCGGCGACGACGATTTCGTCATGTATCTGGGGGACAACTTCATCATCGGCGGCATCACCGATCTGGTCGACGAGTTCAAGCGCGGCGGCGCAGACGCCCAGATCCTGCTCACCCGGGTCGAGAATCCGCAGCAGTTCGGCATTGCCGAGCTCGACGCCCGCGGCGCGATCGTACGGTTGGTCGAGAAGCCGAGCGAACCGAAGAGTGACCTGGCGCTGGTTGGCGTCTACATGTTCGCGCCGACGATTCACGACGCGGTTGCGGCGATCAAGCCGAGCGGGCGTGGCGAGCTCGAGATCACCGACGCGATCCAATGGCTGGTCGACAACGGCAAGGATGTCCGCCCGCATCTGGTCACCGGGTATTGGAAGGACACCGGTCGGCTCGAGGACATGCTCGAGTGCAATCGCAAGGTGCTCGAATCCGTCGAGCCTTCATGCAAGGGCAGCGTCGACGACGTCAGCCGCATCATCGGCCGCGTCGTCATCGAAGAAGGCGCGTCTATCGAGCGTTCGACGGTGCGCGGTCCGGCGATCATCGGCCGCGGCACCCGCATCGTCGACAGCTACGTCGGGCCGTTCACGTCGATCTACCACGACTGCCTGATCGAGTCGACCGAGGTCGAGCACTCGATCGTCCTCGAGTCGACGAAGATCATTGGAGTGAGCCGGATCGAGGATTCTCTGATCGGCAAAGAAGTCGAGGTCTCGCCGTCGACAGCGTTGCCTCGCGCCCACCGCCTGATGCTGGGCGACCACAGCAAGGTCTCGCTCGCCTGAGTGCCTATCAGGCTGTCGCGCCCGCCGACGACAGCACAGAGCAGACCGACGCCCGAACCGTCGGGAGCGGGGCGCCGGCGCTGACGCTCGCGTTTGCCTCTGTGGTGCCTGCGATCCTCGCCGCGGCCTGGGTGGCTTCGGCACTTCTGTTGCTCGTCCTGCATGTCTACCGCCCTATTCCGGCCACGGTGCTCGGCCTCGGGCTCGGTCTCGCGCTCGCCCGCCCGGCGATCCGGGTGACCCGCTCGGCCGCGGCGTCCTTCGGCGACGTTCCGTGGTGGGTGCTGATCGGCGTCCTCGCGATCGTTGCGATTTTTGGAGCTTTGACGTTCGCGCACAGCGCCGAAGACGTGCTCGTGCGCCGCGACCCCGGCTCGTACGCGATGAGCGCCAGCTGGCTGTCGGGTCACGGCACCATCCAGATGCCGATCCACGCACAGCTGTTCGGCGCTCCGAACCAGCATCTGGTGTTGGCGTCGCAAGGCTTCTACCGGCAGGGTTCGCACGCCATTCCGCAGTTCATGACGGGGGTGCCGGCGCTGCTCGCCGTCGGCGGTTGGATCGACGGTCTCGCGGGCGTGCTGCATGGCAACGCGGTGCTGTCGATGCTGGCGCTGCTGGCATTCGCCGGACTTGCGCTGCGCCTCATCGGCCCGCGCTGGACTCCGCTGGCCGTGCTCGTACTCGCCTTGGTGCAGCCCGAACTCGACGTCGCGCGCGCGGCGTACAGCGAACCGGCGGCGCAACTGCTGCTGCTCGGTGGGCTGGCGATCGTCATCGACGCCCTTATCGCCGGACACCTGTTGCCAGGCCGCGTTCCTACTGCCGGTACCAACCCGGTCGCGCGGATCGTTGCCGAACGCGGGCTCTTCGTCGGAGGGCTCGTTCTCGGGTTGGTGTCCGTTGTCCGGATCGACGCCGTCGCCGACCTCTTCCCGCTGGTCCCGCTGATCGGCTGGCTCGCCTACCACCGTGCGCACGGCTGGCGCCGGCTCGCTTCAGGGATGCTGCTCGGTCTGGCACTCGGCGCGTTCGACTGCGTCGTCCTGACGTTGCCGTATGCCAAGCACCTCGGGACTGACCTGAAGCTCGTCGCATTCGGATTCGCCGTGCTGGTGCCAGCCACGTTGGCGGGCCTCCTCGTCGCCCGCTGGTGGGATCACCGGACGGCGCGCCTTGCCGAACTTCCGTCCATCGAGCCCGACTCGGTGCTCGAACCCGCAAAGCGCTCATCGATCCGACGGGTGTGCACGCGGCTCGACCGGTTCGCGCTTCGTACTGTCACCTTCGTCCGGCCCTCTTTCATCAGGTGGCGGGCGGCGGGCGCCGCGGCCGGCGTCCTTCTGATCGGTATCTTCTTCGCGATCAGGCCGCACCTCATGACAATGCGCTGGAATCCGAACTCGGGCGGCGCCAATTACGTGGTCCAGGTGCAGCGTTTTCAGGGTATGGCCGAGGACGCCACCCGGTCCTACTACGAGAACGCCGCGATCTGGTTGTCGTGGTACGTCGGCTGGGCCACCCTCGCCTTGGCGCTGCTTGGCGCGTGCTTGCTGGCCTTCGGGCAGGTAGCCGGACGTCGCAGGGTCTGGGTGCCTTCATTCCTGGTGTTCTTCTTCACAACGGCGCTTGTGCTCCTCAAGCCGAGCATCACATCGGACCATCCGTGGGCAGATCGGCGTTTCGTGCCCGTGGCGCTGCCCGGCGTGGTGCTGTTCGCCGTCGCGGCGACCGCGATGCTGGTCGAAGGGTTGCGCCGGAGCTGGCCGCGAACGTCGTGGCGAGCGGGTGGGTTGGCGGTGGCCCGTGGTGCCCTCGGCGCGGCGCTGGTCGCGCTGATCGTCGTCCCTACCTGGTTCGGTTCGAAGGACGTGCTCTACAGCAAGACCGAAGTGGGCGAACCCGCGCTCGTTCGCACCGTCTGCGCGGCCCTGCGCCCTGGCGACGTCGTCCTCGCCGTCGGGAACCGGGCGAAGGCCGAATGGCCGGGAACGCTGCGGGTGATGTGCGGGGTCGACGCCGGCTATCTGGACGGCGCGGACGACGCGGCCGGGATGGCGGCCGTAGCGGCCCAGGCGACTGCCGACGGCGGGCGACTGATGCTGCTCGTCGAGAGCGTGAGTGACAAGCAGGCGGCGCAGTCCGAAGCCGCCTGGCCCGATCAGCCGACCGGCTTCCTCCGGACGGCTGAGTCAGCGCATACGCTCGTCAAGCGGCCGGGCAAACCCACGCCGTTCGACACCACGATGTGGCTCGGCCCTTACCTGCCTCGCTGACTTCGACGAAAGAGTGGACATGCGGGTACTCGTCACCGGTGCAGCCGGATTCATCGGTTCGCACTACGTGCGCACGATGCTGTCGGGCGGGTATCCCGGGTTCGAGGACGCCGAGGTCACGGTGTTCGACAAGTTGACCTACGCCGGCAACCTCGACAATCTCGCACCGGTGGCCGACAGCCCTCGCTATCGCTTCGTGCGCGGTGACATCTGCGACGCGATCGAAGTCGCGAACGCCTTGCCAGGTCACGACATCGTCGTCAACTTCGCGGCCGAGACACACGTCGACCGCTCAATCACCGGTGCTGCGGGCTTCGTGACGACGAACGTGCTCGGCGCCCAGACCTTGTTCGAGGGGTGCGTGCAGGCGGGCATCGGACGAGTCGTGCACGTGTCGACAGATGAGGTCTACGGCACAATTCCTGCGGGCTCCTGGGCCGAAGATCACATCCTTGAGCCGAATTCACCTTATTCCGCAAGCAAAGCGGGTGCTGACCTGCTGGCGCGCGCCTACGCAGGCACATACGGCTTGAACATCTCGGTCACGCGATGCACGAACAACTACGGCCCCTACCAGTTTCCCGAGAAGGTCATCCCGCTATTCGTCACGAACCTGATCGACGGACTCAAGGTTCCGCTGTACGGCACCGGCGAGAACGTTCGCGACTGGTTGCACGTCGACGATCACTGCCGTGGCATTCAGCTCGTGGTCGAGTCGGGCGCGGCCGGCCAGTTCTACAACATCGGCGGCGGCATCGAGCTCGCGAACAAGGAGCTCACGCAACGGCTGCTCGACGCCTGCGGTGCGACCTGGGACTCGGTCGAGTTCGTAGAAGACCGCAAGAACCACGATCTGCGCTATTCGGTGGACGACGCCAAGCTGCGGGGGATGGGATACGTGCCCCGCACGTCCTTCGACGAGGGCCTCGCGCAAACCGTGCGGTGGTACCACGACAACCAGCCGTGGTGGCGGGCGCTCAAGGACAGGGCGGCGCTCTCGAAGTGACCGAAGTCACCGAACTGGCCGTGCGGTGGTTGGTGGTCGGCGCCGGTGGCCAGCTCGGTACTGACATATTGCGCGTCCTCGAAAGAGGCGGTGAGCGCGACGTCGTCGGGCTGACCCGTGCAGATCTCGACGTCGCCGATCGAACCGCGGTCGACAAGGCTCTTGCGGCGCATGCACCGTCCGTCGTCGTGAACGCGGCTGCCTACACGGCGGTCGACGCGGCCGAGACCGACGAGGCTGCCGCCGCGGCCGCGAACACGGCCGCCCCTGGCTTTCTTGCCGAGGCGTGCGCGCAGTCGGGCGCCCGGCTTGTGCACCTCTCGACGGACTATGTGTTCGCCGGCGACGGCACGCAGCCGTATGACGAGGATGATCCGACCGGTCCGCGCTCGGTCTATGGCCGCACGAAGCTCGCCGGAGAGAAGGCTGTGCTGCACGCTCTTCCCTCGGCGTATGTGGTGCGAACAGCGTGGGTCTACGGCGCCGCCGGATCCAACTTCGTCAAGACCATGGCCAAGCTCGAGCGCACCCACGAAACGCTGTCGGTAGTCGACGACCAGCGCGGCTCGCCGACCTGGTCCTTCGATCTGGCTACCGGCGTCGTCGCCCTCGCCCGCAGCGGTGCGAGCGGCGGGGTCTACCACTGCACCAACTCCGGCGAAACGACCTGGTGCGGCTTCGCTCGGGCCATCTTCGAAGAACTGGGCGCCGATCCGGCACGGGTGGCGCCGACTACGACCGAGGCTTTTCCCCGGCCGGCTCCCCGGCCGGCCTACTCGGTGCTCGCCAACCGACGCTGGGAGCAGGCCGGGTTGCCTGCGATGCCGCACTGGCGCGACGCCCTTCACCGCGCGTTCGCTGCAGAGGCAGCGCTTCGGATCGGGTAACGATCGTCCGCCGTTCGGCTCGAATCAGGGCAATTTCACCCGATTCTCGCGGGTTCGTGTTTAGCTGGCCGGACCGCCTTCGTCCCACCAGCCCCAGGAGTTCTTGTGCGTCGCGCGATCACCGCTGTCCTCAGCCTCGCGCTGGTACCCACGGCTCTCGTCGCCGCACCCGTTATTGCTGCTCCGACCCCAGCGCCACACCCGGTGTCGGCCAAGCTGTACCACGTCGCGCTCGCTGCGCTGCCTGGGGCGGCGGCCGTGGAGAGTACTGCGAGTTTCGCGATGCTCGGGCTGAGTTGGGCCCGTGATCCCGGCGTTTCGAACGTGCAGGCGAATGTACGCGTGCACAGCCACGGAGTGTGGACCGACTGGAGCGCGCTGTCCAAGTCCGACTCCGGTGCCGACGGCGGAAGCCCGGACGACGCGAACGGCGTCCCTCGCGACGGCACTGAGCCACTATGGGTGGGTAGCGCCGACGGCGTCCAAGCGTCGTTTGTCAGCTCGACGGGTCGAACCCCGAGAGACTTGCGGATCGACCTGGTCGATCCCGGCACCTCGCGAGCAGACGCGACGTTTTCCCATTCACCCTCGGTGTCGTCCGCCGCTGTTGCGCACGCCGACGCGGTCCAACCACAGATCTTCACCAGGGCCGATTGGGGAGCGGACGAGAGCTTGCGGCTCGGCGCGTGTCCCAGTGGGCCCGAGAATGCCGGCGCGATCAAGGTCGCCTTCGTGCACCACACAGTCACCGGCAACGGCTACACGCCCGCCGACGTGCCCGCGATCATCCGCTCGATCTACGCCTTTCACGTTCAGAGCGAAGGTTGGTGCGACGTCGGCTACAACTTTCTCGTCGACCAGTTCGGCCGCGTATTCGAGGGTCGGTACGGCGGCATCGACCAGGCAGTCCTAGGCGCCCACACTGGTGGCTTCAACACCGGTAGCTTCGGCGTCGCGATGATCGGGACGTTCGACACGGTAACGCCGCCGCAGGCGATGACCGACGCGTTGAGTCGCTTGCTCGCCTGGAAGTTGTCGCTTGCCTACCTNNACGTTGACGTCGGCGGCGTTCGATCAGAACCGCTTCGCGCCGGGCACTGCGGTGCGGTTCAACGTGATCTCCGGGCACCGCGACGCCGATCTCACTGCGTGTCCCGGCAACGCGGGATATGCCGTTCTGCCCTTCGTCCGGCAGGCGGTGTTCGCCACCATGACAGCCGGGTTCGCCGATCCGAAAGCGCAGGTCTCGCCGCGCGCGTTGTCGAGCAACGGGTCGGTGCATGTGACAGCGGGGGAACTGCAGGCGGGCGATTGGCAACTGAACGTGACCGATGCGTCGGGCAACATCGTGCAGTCTCAAGGAGGCACCGGGAGTTCGGTCGACGCGACGTGGGACATGACTGCAAACGGATCGCCCGTTCCGGTCGGCCTATACACGCTGACGTTGACCGGACAGCAAGCCGGTGTCGACGCGAGAGCCTGGACTACGACCGTTCAGGTCGGTGGTGTCTTCGGGGGCGTTGACGCAGTGACCGCGCCCGCGATTGGCGCGCTTGACGTCAAGGGCTGGGCGCTGCACGGCTCGGACGACGCGCCCGTGAACGTTCGGGTAACCGTCAGTGGATCGACCGTCGGCACCTTGCCCGCGGATCTCTCCCGTCCTGACGTCGCCGCTGCCCACGCCGGGTACGGCGCAGGGCACGGCTTCGATCAGACCTTTGCGGCTGCACCGGGATTCCACACTGTTTGCGGGTACGGCATCAACGACGAGGTCGGCGGGCCTGACGCCCTACTCGGTTGTATCGGCGTCACGGTGCCAGGGGCGCCCCCTGTCCTCACCGGGCGGGCAGCTGACCCGGTTGGGTTGCTTGACCGGGTCCAGGCCGGCCCGACCCAGGTCAGACTCATCGGATGGACGCTCGATCCCGAGACGATCGCCCCGATCTCGATCGCCGTCTATGTCGACGCGACCTTCATGGGGTACTACGTGGCGGCCAGTGGCCGGCCGGACGTGGCCGCGGCGCATCCCGGCTACGGGTTGGCGCACGGGTTCGATCAGATCGTGGGCGGAGTGGTGCCCGGAAGTCACCGCGTTTGCGCATACGCGATCAACGTCGGCAACGGCACGACGAACCCCACGCTCGGATGCGCCGTCGTGTCGGTGCCGACCGGTAACCCTACGGGGCACGTCGACGCGGTCCTGCCGGTTCCCGGAGGTGTCGTCGCCTGGGGATGGGCGACCGATCCTGACGCGGCTCACGCGATCGCCGTGCACATCTACGTCGACGGCCACTTCGCGTCGGCACTGACCGCCAACCAGCTGCGACCGGACGTCGGAGCAGCTTTCCCGCTGTACGGCAACGCCCACGGCTTCGCCGTTGCGCTGACACTCGGTACGGGGACGCACTCGATATGCGCGTACGCGATCAATGTCGGAGGCGGCTCGTCGAACGTCAACATCGGCTGCAGCTCAGTACCTGTTCTGGCAGGCAACCCGTTCGGTCACCTCGACGCTGCAATCGGCAATGCGGGCTCGGTGGCCCTGTGGGGTTGGGCGATCGATCCTGACATCGCCACGCCGGCAGCTGTCCACGTCTATGTCGATGGCGTATTCAGCCGAGCGTTGGCTGCCAATTTGGCCCGACCCGACGTCGCGAGGGCCTTTCCTGCCTACGGCGCAGCTCATGGGTACGCGACTCAGATTCCGCTCACGCACGGTACCCACCGGGTGTGTACGTACGCGCTGAACGTGCGGGCGGGCACCACGAACACCCCGTTAGGTTGCCTCGCCGTCAAGACCTGAGCAGAGTCGTCACGCCAGTGCACGGCGGTACGCCGACAGCGTCGCCCGCGCGAACGCTTCGGGCGTGAAGGCGGCCGCGCGGAGCCGGCGCGCCTCCTGACCGACAAGCCGGTCGCGGTTCAGGACCAGCTCGATAGCTTGGCCAACGGACTCAGGATCATCGACGGCTGCAAAATCAGCGACGTCGCCGAGGACTTCTCGCGTCACCGGCAGGTCGCTCACGATTGCTGGCACACCCGCGGCGAAGGCCTCGAGTGGCGGTAGCCCGAAACCTTCGTAGCGCGACGGGTAGACCAGCGCGGTGGCGCCGGCGACGATGGTTCGGACCTGCGACGGTGACTGGTAACCAACGGCTGTCACCAAACCATGGGGGAGGTCGCTGTAGTCGGCGCGCGGTCCCCAGCCCGCAGGCCCCGCGATCAGCAGCACCGGCAGATCACGCCTACGCCGGTGCAACAGCCGATAGGCCTCGATCAAGACGTCGAGCCCTTTTCTGGGTTCGGCCGAGCCAAGGAACAACAGGTAGTCGGCTGGCAATCCCAACTGTGCGCGGATGTCCGCTTCAGGTTTCTCGGTTGTAAAGAACGCAGCCTCGACGCACAGCGGGGTGACGATGACTCGGTCGGGGTCGACAAAGGGGTACGACTCGAGTAGTTCCGAGCGGACGGCGTGGCTGGGAGTGCAGACGGCCGCTGCACGTCGCAGCCCGATCGGCACCAGTGCGACGTATCGCGCGACGTCGGCGGTAACCCACTCGGGGAATCGCAAGTAGGTCAGGTCGTGAACTGTCACGACTCCGCGCGACCGTCGGGTCGGCGGGAGTACGAAGTTCGTGCCATGCCACACATCGACAGGCCCTGACAGAAATTCGCCCGGCGGAAAGTCGGTGCGCGCCCACAGTTCTCGCAGCAGCCGCGCAGGTACGCGGAGGGCGGCCGTCGTGACGCCAGGCACGATCGGCGCCACGTCGGCCAGGTCGCGCGAACCGCGCCAGGTCAACGCCACAAGGGTGAGTTCGGGAGCATCACTGTCGGGCAACGCGCCTCGGAGTGCGACGATCAACTGTTCGACATACCGGCCGACGCCGGTGCGCGCGCCGAGCAGGGGAGTTGCGTCGAGGGCTACCCGGGTATGCGGGTGCGCCTGCTGCCGGCTGCTCACAACGGCTCAGCGTAGCGAGGCGCAGGGTTGCACCCGCCTCCCCGTAGACTGGCGGGCGTCCGGAAGGAGTCCCTGGTCGATGACGGTCGTCGCCGAGGTGGCTAGGTCCCGAGAACTCCTCGGCAACCTGGTCCAGCGCGAGCTGCGCGGCAAGTACAAACGCTCGACGTTGGGCTGGGCCTGGTCAATGATCAACCCGCTCGCGTTGGCGTTGATGTACACGTTCGTGTTCAGTTTCGTGTTCAGGGCAGGTTCGCCGGTAGGTGCGCACGGCCTGAAGAGCTTCCCGCTATACCTGCTGATCGGGCTGCTCCCGTTCAACTTCTTGGCCAACGGCATCAACGGGTCGATGGGCGCGCTCGTCGCCAACGCGAACCTGGTGAAGAAGGTCTACTTCCCACGCGAAATCCTCATCATCGCTCAGGTGCTGTCCTGGGATGTGTCGTTGCTGATCGAATACGGCGTGCTGTCCGTCGTCCTTCTGGTGATGGGGAATCTGGTCATTCCGTTCCTGCCGCTGGTGCTCCTCCTCATCGTCGCCGAGACGCTGTTCGTCATCGGCATCGGGCTCGCACTGTCCGTTCTCAACGTGTACTTTCGCGACGTCCAGCACTTCGTCGCGATCTTTCTTCAGTTGTGGCTGTACGCAACGCCGATCATTTACACGTATTCGTTCTTTCGCGACCACGTATTGGCGGTTCCGGTGCCGGGCAAGGTCCCGACGCACCACGTGTGGAACCACGAGTGGTTGCTGTGGCTGTACAAAGTGAATCCGATGGTGGGGTTTTCCAACTCCTACCACGCGCTGATGTACAACCTGCGGTTTCCGGTCTGGACCGATCTGGTCTGGCCGGTGGTCGCTTCGTTCCTGACGTTGGCGGTCGGCGTCAGGGTGTTCCGCAAGCTCGAGCCGCGCCTTGCGGAGGAACTGTGACCTCGTTTGGCGCGGTCGTTCCGGCGGGCTCGCGCAAGGGCTCGGAAGATATTGCCGTCCGTGTCGAGAATGTCTCCAAGCGGTTCCGGCTGTATCACGAACGCAATCAATCGCTCAAGGCTGCGATGCTGCGCGGCGGACGCGCGAAGTACGACAACTTCTGGGCGCTGAAGGACGTCAGTCTCGAGGTGCCCGCGGGTTCGACGTTCGGGCTCATCGGCCAGAACGGCTCCGGCAAGTCGACGCTGCTCAAATGTATGGCGCGGATCCTGCGTCCCGATGCGGGCACGATCGACGTTCGCGGCAAGATGTCAGCGCTGCTCGAACTCGGTGCGGGCTTCCACCCGGAGCTGTCCGGCCGCGAGAACGTCTATCTGAACGGCTCGATACTCGGGTTGTCGCGAAAGCAGATCGACGGCAAGTTCGAGGAGATCGTCGAGTTCGCCGGACTGTCGAAATTCATCGACACTCCGGTGAAAAACTACTCCAGCGGCATGTACGTCCGCCTCGGGTTCTCGGTCGCCATCAATGTCGACCCAGACGTCCTGCTCGTCGACGAGGTGCTCGCCGTTGGCGACGAGAACTTCCAACGCAAGTGCAGCGAGAAATTCGCGGAGCTCCGTGACTCTGGCAAGACGATCGTGCTGGTGTCACACGGCCTCGACACCGTGCGCACCATGTGCGAGAAAGCCGCCTGGCTCGAAGGCGGCGTTCTCAAGGACGCGGGCACGCCGGCTGCGCTCATCGACAAGTACGTCGAGACGACCCACGTCGATCGGGTAGCGACCCAGGGTGGTGGTTCGCGGTGGGGCTCCGGCGAGATCGTGGTGACGAAGATCGAACTACTCGACGGCGATGGCAACCCCACGCTCTGGGTGCACACGGGCGACAGCGCAACGTTGCGGTTCCACTACCTTGCGCGCGAAAAGGTGAAGAGGCCGGTGCTCGGGTTCGGAATCCATAATCTTGACGGTGTGCATGCGACCGGCGTCAACAGCAGGGAGGCCGTCGCTCCCGAGTCTGTCGAAGGTGCAGGCTACATCGACTTCGTCGCACCACGTATGCCACTCACAGCGGGGAGCTATGACGTCACGGTCGCAATTGTCGACGAGAACAACTTGCACACGTTCGACTTCCAGACCAAGGCGATGCGCTTTGACGTCGGACGCGGAACGCCCAGTGAGGCAGAGGGAGTATTCGCAATCGACGGTTTGTGGAAGTTCGAGTGACCGCTGACGGATTGCGGGTCGTCGTCGCGACGGCGGATACGTTGAAACCACAGATGGCGGGGCCGGCCATTCGCGCCTGGCAGATCGCTAGCGCGCTGGCAGCCGAGCACGAAGTCGTCCTCGTGACGACGTCGGAGTGCACGTTGACGAGCGCGGATTTCCCCGTGCGCGCGGCGTCCAGCGAGCACGCGGTTCGCGACCTCGAGGGATGGTGCGACGTCATGTTCCTGCAGGGCAACGTCTTCGATGAGCACCCTTCGCTGCAGCGATCGGCGAAGGTCATCATCGTCGATCTGTACGACCCATTTCATCTCGAGCAGCTCGAGCAGACGCGTGAGCACGACCCCGAGACGCGCCGGATCATCGTTCACAACTCGACCGCAGCAGCGAATCGGCAGTGTTTGCGCGGCGACTACTTCGTGTGCGCGAGTGAGCGGCAGCGCGACTTCTGGCTCGGCCACCTCGCTGCCCTGGGTCGCCTGAACACCGTGACGTACGACGCCGATGTCACGGTTCGCGCGCTCATCGGCGTGGTTCCGTTCGGTATTCCCGACGAAGCACCCACCCGCACCAGACCCGCGCTCAAGGGTGTCTATCCGGGGATCGGCGTCGACGATTCCGTCATCCTCTGGGGCGGGGGCATATACAACTGGTTCGATCCGCTCACGCTGATCCGCGCGGTTGCGGTGTTGGCGCGGTCGCGGCCGCAGGTGAGACTCTTCTTCCTCGGCATGCAGCACCCTCACCCTCAGGTGCCGGAGATGCGGATGTCGTATGCGGCGCGAAAGCTTGCCGACGAGCTCGGGCTCACGGGTAAGCATGTGTTCTTCAACGAAACCTGGGTCGAGTACAACGATCGAGCCAACTATCTGCTCGACGCCGACATCGGTGTGAGCTGTCATCTCGACCATCTCGAGACTGCGTTCTCATTCCGCACCCGGATGCTCGACTACCTGTGGGCCGGCCTGCCGATGGTGGCCACCAAGGGCGACGTGTTTGCCGACCTGATCGATGAGCACACGCTCGGTATCACCGTCGACGCCGGTGACGTGGGCGGTCTGGCCGATGCACTAGCCAGGGTCCTGGACGACGAGGGCTTCGCGTCGTCGTGCCGTGCGAACGTGACTGCTCTTGCGCCCGCATACCGATGGTCGAAGGTGCTGCGCCCGTTGGTCGAGTTCTGTCGATCGCCGCACCGCGCTCCTGACCTTGCCGACCGTTGGGTCGCCAAAAGGCTCGCGGTATCGGCGGCCAGCGTCTACCGGCCGTTGTCGGGCCTGCGTCGCGATGTTGGGCTGGTCGTCGAGCACTATCGCGCCGGTGGTGCTGCCAAGTTGACGAGCAAGGCGGCCAGTCGTCTGCTTTTCACCCTGCGGTTGCGCAAGCCGCCACCCCCGCAGCCGTAGCCGCGTTCAGCTCGTCGGTGCGCTCAGCTCGTCGGGGCAATGCCGAGGTACACCGGCAGTCGAACCGGGAACACGGCGTCAGGTCGATGGGTCAGGCTGAGCGATTCGGTCTTGAACGTTGCATCAATGATCGTCGTGTCGAGTGTGACCCCGAGCGGTAGGTTCGCGATGTCGGTCGGCTGCTGCTGGGAGCTCACCAGCACGAGACGATGCCCGGACGCCGCGGCGGCCCGGGCCATCTGTTCGATGTTCGGCAACTCGGTGGGGGTTCCGCTGACGGCGGCCATGTTGCCACAGTAGGTCTCGATGGTCTGGACGAACCCGTTCGTCTGCGCGCTGCCGCCGACGAGAAGGACGACGTCCGTCGGGTTCAACGCCGCACACAGTTTGCTGACGACGGTGCGTACCGGGACGTAGGCGTGGACGATCCGGGTAGGCCCGCGCAACAGATAGATTGGCGTGGCGACCAGAATCAGCGCCATGACGGTGGCCACTGGTCGGGCGATCCACCGCGCGGGAGCCGCCGCGACTGTCTGAAGGTCGTGGCCGCCGATACGCGACAGCAGGAAGAATGCGAGTAGGCAGAACGCCGGGAAGGTCACCGGAACGAACCGGCGAGACGCCCAGTACTGCACAGGGACGATCAACGGGTCGTAGACATAGACCGCGCTCACGACGCCGGTCAACAAGACGAAGGGCAGCAGTTGCAGGTCGCGGCCTCTAAGCACCCGGTAGGTGAGGTAGCCGAGACCGAAGATGGCCAGGGTCAACGTAATCGGCCCGATGTACCACGAGACCCAACGCAGGCTCATCTCGTTGTAGTGCCGGGTGCCGTCGACAGTCGCATGTTCAGCGGTCTGGAGGCTGGCGATGGTCGACGAGACATCCAGAACGCCGGTCTCGTGCACCTGTTGGACGTGCGGTCGTATGAGCCAGGCGAATCCGAATGCCAACGAGGTGACGACGCCCGCGATCGGGGCGAGTTTAGGCAGCCAGCGTGATGCGACGCGCCGAGTCGCAGCGTCGATCTTGGGCATGGCCAGCGGTACGGCGCCCGCGATACCGATCAGCGCGGTCATCACCGCAATGCCGGCGAGTTGATTCTTGACCGACTGTGCGTAGGCAGGAGAGCCGACTACGCCATCGACGACCCCGATCGCCGCGGACACCACGAGCCCGCCGACCAGGCCGACGAGCCAACGCAGTCGCTGACGACGCATGGTGTGTTCGCGCGGGAACACCAAGGTGAGGACCACGGCCGTAAGCACCAGCGGAACCAGATAGAGGAACGCATCGATGCGAACCATCGTCGACGCCCCGAGGGTCAGCCCGGCGAGCAGGCCCGCAGGGCCGGGCCGCTTCGCCCGCCACTGCGTGGAGTCCCACAAGATGGCGAGGCCTGCGAACACCAGCAACTGCGAAGGGATCTCGCTGAACGTGTCGCGGCTGAAGAAGATCTGCGGGAGCGTAAAGGCCAGCGTCACCATCGCCGCCAGCGCCCAGGCGGGCCTCATGAACCGACTGGCGAAGGCGAACACCGCGACCAATGCGACGCCGCCGAGCGCGACGTTGAGGTTGAGTAGCGCTCGGGTTCCCCCGACCCAGTCAGCGATCGCCAGCAGTGCGGGGAGCAGATGGAAGAACTGCGGGAAGAGGTGATGACCATCGGGTCGTAGGAAGAACCCGGTGGTCATGTAGTTCACGGTCTGGTCGTTGCCGAGCCACGACTGATGGATCGGGATGTTCAACGAACCGTGTTCGGCGATCCATTTGCCGGTCATGCCGTACACGGCGGGGTCACCGTCGACAAGGAGGTGCTGGGTCGAGCGGCCGGCGTTGACCACGACGTCGCCGATGGCGAAGATAACGGCCGCAAACGAGACGAGGTGTGCGGTCAAAGGCGCGCGAATCTGGGTCGATGCGAGGGAATGGCGGCGCAATCGGACCAGCAGAAGCCAGCCGATGAACGCGCCGGGGAGCACGAGATACGACTTGTACCAGCCGATGAGCAGGAGTGGCAGGCCCACGAGGCCGACTGCGACGACGCCCAGCGCCGTGCATTGCACCAGGGCATCGAGCCACCGCGGAGTCTGCCAGCCTATGCCGGCCGAGACTCCCGACGTCGTGGCTCGAGGAGCACGCACGTCGGCGGTCAGCGCAGCACCCTTCTGCCGATTGCCTTCAGCCCGCGATAGATCTTCGGGTGTCGTGCCAGCCGGCCTACGACGCGATCGACGACGCGGTGCATCGGCGCACCGAGATCGTAACCCTGCGGTGGAACAGCCGCTGCTGACGCGCTCGGGACAGGCGCCTGAATGCCTGCGTGCGCAAGGATTTCCTTTACGTAGTCGTCTTTCACCTTGGCGTCGGCCTTCAGGGCGCGCAACTCCTCCTGGGCCTTGGTCAGGTCGTCGATGCGCTCACGCAGCGCGCGTTCGAGAGCCTCGTTTCGCTCGTCCGTGTTCGACTTCGCACGCACGAGGTCTTCTAGCCACGAGACGTATTCGGCGCTCTGCCGAGCGGCGCCATCCAGCTCCAGAACGCGGCCGGACAGCCGGGTCAGCAACCCTGTCGGGTCGACCTCCGTCTCAAGTCGGCTGCGTGCGACGACGACCCATTGGAATACCCGGGCGTCGGGATCCTGCTTGATCTGCTCGAGTGTCTGCGGCGCGACGGCTTCCAGATCGACCGGAATTTCTGTCTCGTGCGGCTCGCGCAGCACCGCGAGGTTCTCGAGCACCGTGAGCCCGGCGTCGTCGAACAAGCGGCCAATCTCATGGCGATCGAAGAAGCGGACATGGGTGCGGTCGAGCAGACCGGTGTCGGTGTACGTGAAGTCGCCTTGTAGGAGTTGCAGGCGCACGGCAGCGTGGGTGACATTCGGTATCGACGCCACGATGATGCCGGACGGCGCGAGCAGCGGCGTCAGTTTCTGCAGCACTGCACCGGGCTCGACGAGATGCTCGAGTACGTCGAGGCAGAGAATGACGTCGAACTCGAGCCCGGCGAACGCCGCGGAGAGGTCAAGCTTCTCGACGTCCCCTATGACGAGCTTGCGACAGAACTCACGTGCGCTCTCGGCGGCGTCCGGATCTAATTCGATGCCCCAGACCTCGCATCCGCGGGCAACGAGGGCGGCAGCGACCGGATGGCCGTTAGCCGTGCCGACGTCGAGCACTCGGCTACCTGCGGGCGTCAGCAGGATGCCCTGCGTGTGCGCGTTGAGCTCGTCGAGATTGAGCTCGCGCGCATAGCGCGAGGTGCTCATCTGTCCTCCTCGGTACGTCGGCGTCCCGAGATCGCGTCGTCGATGACCGCGACCCATGAGCGACCCTCAGTTTCGCCCCACCAGTTGCGCAGGGTTTCGATGTCCTTGCGCCGAGCTCGCCATTCGTGCCCGTCGGTCAGGAGCCGGATGATCGCGGCAGCGAACTCTGCCGGGGTGTCCGCTACGACGAACGGCGCTGCGTCGGGCGGCACGTCGATGCCCTCTGCACCGATGCTCGTTGTGACGACCGGGACGCCGTACTGCAGCGCCTCGACAGTCTTGTTCTTAACCCCGGCGCCGAACCGCAACGGAACAATGACGACGCGGGCGTCCTCGTACAACGCGCGTAGCTCAGGCACGAATCCGGTGAACTCCAGATGGACCCCGGACAGCCTGGCAACGCTCGGCGGAGGATGGGCACCGGTCGCTCGAAGCCGCGCCCAAGGCACCGCAGCGGTGACCAGGTGCATGACGTCCTGCATGAACCATTGGAGGCCGTCAGCGTTAGGTGATGTCTCGTCCTGGGCGGTCCAGCTGGAGACATACAGCAGGCCGTCGCGCGGACCTGGCTCGGCGGAGGTCAGATCGATGTCGGCCTGGAGCGGGAACACCACGTCGACGGGCGTGGCGTCGGCCAACTCGGCCAACCGTTTGCGCTCGTCGGGTGAGACTGACACCACGTGATCAGCCTCACGCACCGCGCGCGCCTCCACCTGCCACGACTTCGCGGCTGCGCGTCGCAAAGCGGTGCCGCGCCTGGTCGGTCGCTCGGCGTCGGCTAGCTCGGCCTCGCGTTCGAACCTGACGGCGAAGAGGGCCTCGGCGACATAGACAAGCGCTGCTTGTGGCTGGTGCGTTCGCACCTGCGCTGCCCACGTATCGAAGTTGTCAGGCCGGCAGAGCACGACGGCGGCGTAGTGCCCTGCGTGGTCACGAAGGTGCGCGCCGAGGTCGCCACCGATGACGTCGTACCCAAGGCCAGCGACCGCCAATGGGTCAGCGCCGGGATGTTTCGTCGCGTGCACGGAGAGCTGATAGTGGCTGAGTCCGGCTTCGGTTGCGAGGTTGTGCATCAGCACAAAGCCCGCACCGAGCGAGCGCATGGGGAGCATGTCATCGACGACAAGTACCTTCGGCAAGTCGCCGCAGGCCCGGTCGATGGCGGGTCGAAGCGCCGACGGTGGTGGGCCGTTGTGGTCGCCTCCCGGCGGCCGCGGGAGCTGGCCGTCGAGAGCGGGCCCCCACTTCTCGCGCAGCTTGGCGACGTTTCGTTGGAAGAGAAAGTTCTTGAAATGACTGGTCGTACTCGCGGATTCAAGATGGCGAATTCGTGAGCGGCCGTCGTAAAGGATCGAATGTCCGGCAGCGCGGATCGACAACGCGAGATCGGTGTCCTCGTAGTAGGCCGGGTAGTACCTGGTGTCGAAACCTCCGACCGCCTCGAAGACCGACCGCCTGATGAGCAACGAGTTTGCCGAGCAGTAGTCGACCTTGCGGACAAAGCTCCAGTCAGTACTGCCAGGCGGTAGGCCGCGACCTACCGGCGCCGTCGTCCCGTCGTTGAAGAGAACCGAGCCGGCCTCCTGAACGCTTCCGTCGATGAACAGGATTCGGCTACCGACGGCTGCCGCGTCGGGATGGATCTCGAGGGTCTCGACGAGCGGCTGTAGCCAGCCAGGCTCGACTTCGACATCGTCGTTCAGAAGGAGGAGGAACTCGCCCGTGGCGTGGCGTGCCGCCCTGTTGATGCCGCCGCCGAACCCGAGGTTGACGTCACTGCGCAATAGCCGGACGCCGTCGAGCTCCCGCGTCGCGAAGTCGACGACGTCGCCGTCGGCGCCGTTCAGGACGAGCAGCACCTCGTACGGCAGTTCTGTACCGGCCGCACCAAGGGCGACGGATGCCAGACAGCGGCGAAGCATCGCCGGGTCGTGCCTCGACAAGATGACAATCGAAATCCGCGGCGAGGGGCTGGTCGGCACGACCAACGTCGGCATCAGCCTGACCTGGGCCCTTCTGTCGAATGTCGTCATCCTTCGCCACCAGCTGGGTCCGTCCCGGTGTCGGCGAATCGCGCCGGAGTCTAACGAATGTGGCTGTGGGGCGGGTGGATGCGGCATGACATGCTCAGGCCGATCGTCCTGCAACCCTTGCCGCTGGGAGCAACGCATGCCGCGAAACGCCGTTCCACACCGAGCCGGCGCCGGCCTTCGACGCCTCGCCGGCGGGGTACGCCGAGCGCGCACCGTCTCGGCCGCGGCCCGTGCCGCCGTGTCCCGCTTCATCGCTCCCGCCGTTGACGCGGCCACGGTCCGGCGGGTCGAGCACCTCGTCGCGCAACAGCGCGCCACCGGGCAGGACATCGGTTCCGGTGTCGACGAGGCCGTGTTCGACGCAGTAAGCCTTAGGGCCCGACGAACCCGTGTCGGCGCCTCCGCCACTGACGACAAGTGGGCGAAACTCTTCGTCGAGGCCTTCGTGAATCTCTATCACGATGATCTCGACTCCCCGCCGACGCCGCTCGTGCGCAAGGCGATCGTCGATCAATTCCATCGGCTCTATTATCACGACCGCGGCACGTGGCGCGAGACGTACTGGCTTGGTACTCGTATCTGGAAGTGCCCGTTGGATTTGTGGCTGTACCAGGAAATGCTGCACGAGGTGCGGCCCGCGTTGATCGTAGAAACCGGTACCGCGTTCGGCGGCAGCGCGAGCTACCTCGCGCACCTGTGCGACATCGTCGGGAAGGGTGCGGTCGTCTCCATCGATGTCGACGACGCCGGCGACCGGCCAAAACATCAACGGGTGACGTACATCCACGGCTCGTCCACCGCGCCGGAGGTCGTTGCCGAGGTGACCGGCATGATCGAATCCGGTGAGCCTGTGATGGTCATCCTCGACTCCGACCACAGCGAGAACCACGTCTACAACGAGCTCAACATTTACGCAGACCTGGTCACGGTAGGGTCCTATTTGATCGTCGAGGACACCAACGTCAACGGCCATCCGGCCTTTCCCGAGCACGGTCCAGGCCCGATGGAAGCTCTCGACCGCTTTCTAGCGGAACGGAACGATTTCGAGATCGACGAGTCGAAGCACAAGTTCCATATGACCTTCAATCCGCGAGGAGTTCTTCGGAAGGTCCGATGAGCGGGCGGACACTCCCGAGAAGTCGTGGTTGACCGCGATGCGCGTGCAACGTCGTTAGATTTCCCTCATGCCGCGACCACGCAATCCCCATCGTTCCCGTTTGATCGCCAACGGCGTGAGTGCCGCCCCGATAGTGGCTGCCGCATGCGCGGCGATGATCATGGCGACCGTCGACGCCGGGGTGGCAGGCGCTGTACCGGCAGCGCCGGCGGTGGCGCCGGCCGTGGCGCTCGCAGTCGCGCCCTCGGAAGCCATTCCGCCGCCGGTCAATGGTGTGCTGATGTTCAGCGGACACGGGTGGGGTCATGGCATCGGTATGTCGCAGTGGGGGGCGTACGGCGCGGCGACTCAAGGCCTTTCAGCCACCCAGATCCTCGACTTCTACTACCCGGGCACCACGCCTGCCACGATTGACCCGGCGACTCCGATCCGGATCCTGGTCGGTGGCGACGACGGCGTTGACCTCACAGTGGCGCCCGTCGCGGCGAACGGCACGTTGTCGTTCACTGACACGGCCCAGGGAGTTGCGACGCCACTGCCGGCCGCAGTAGACGGCCTTCCCGTAGTCGCCTGGCGGGCGGCATTGGTGAACGGCACGACGCAGCTACAAGGCAACTGGTCGGGCGCTTTCGTCGGCTATCCCGAGGGTGCGCCGCAGACGGTCACCGGCATTGCCAGATTCACCGCTACGGGCGGGGTGGTTCGCGTTGTCAGCCCCGACGGCACCCAGCGTGATCTGTCCGGCAGCGCCGACGGCGTCCTCATCGGCGGCAGTCTGCGCACGGTCGAGACCACGGGCATGGACGCGATGGTGCCGGGCGTGCTCGGGAAGGAATTGAACCCGACCTGGCCTACCGCAGCGCTGCAGGCTCAGGCGGTGGCGATTCGCAGCTACGCAGATTTCCAGGTCGTGGCTCATGCGGCCCAGCCGTTCGACGTCGGCATCCCCAACGACTTCGCCTACGAGGGAATTGCTAGATACGACGCCGCCGGCAACCGCGTTGCCGGCTGGGATGACCCACGCCTCCTAGCGGCCGTCAGTGCGTTTCCCGGCGACGTCCGGACGTCGGGGGGCAAGGCGATCTTCGCGATGTTCGCGTCGTCCGACGGTGGCTTCACGGTGGCCCGGCCCGGCATGCCCTACCTGATCGCCCAACCCGACCCCTACGACGCGGTCGCCGTGAACGTCCACCACACCTGGACGGCGAACGTCCCGGTGTCGACTCTCCTGGCGGCGTATCCGACGATCGGCACTTTGACGTCGATAGTCGTGAATTCCCGCGACCGGAATGGCCAATGGGGTGGCCGCACGCTTTCGGTCACGGTGAACGGCACGGGCGGCTCGGTCACTGATTCGGGAACGAGTTTCTACTTCAAGCTCGGCCTCCAGAGCAACTGGTGGAGCCTTTCCGGCACCGACCCGGTTGGCGCCCTCGAATCGGTCGAGGCCGTACCCGGTGGGGCGCAGATCGTCGGCTGGGCGTACGACGCGAAGACGACCGCGCCGATCGCCGTCCACCTTTATGTCAATGGAAAGCTGACGGTGGCGGTAGCGGCGAACGTTGACCGGCCCGACCTGGTTGCTCAATTGCCTGCCGGTACGGCGCATGGGTTCCGCGTCGGCCTGCCACTAGCGCCTGGCACGTATTCGGTCTGTGCGTATGCGATCAATTCACTCGCAGGCGGCGCGAATCCGCAGCTCGGATGCGCGAACGTGCGCACGATAGCGGGGGCACCGATCGGCGGGGCGATTGTGACGCCAGGGATCGGCGGGGTCCAGGTTGCCGGGTGGGTGCTCGATCCGGAGTCGGTCGGCCCTGTCGGCGTCCGGGTCACCATCGACGGCGCGGCTGCAACGACGCTTAGCGCAAACGCCCCAAGCACCGACCCCGGCCTGGCCGCATTCCCGTTCTACGGCCCCAATCACGGGTTCGCCCAACTGCTGCCTCTCGCCGGCACCCACACGGTCTGTCTGACCGCAATCAACGTCGCTGCCGGTGCTGACGTTTCCCTTGCCTGTCAGCGGTTGACGGTCTACGCCGGCGCGCCGATCGGCAACCTTGACGCCGTGGTGCCCTCGCCGGGCGTCGTTGCGCTGTGGGGATGGGCTATCGACCCTGACACCACGGCCGGCGTGCCTGTCCATCTGTACGTTGATGGGCAGTTGGTGGCGGGCGTCGCAGCGACGCAATCGCGGCCTGATGTCGGCGCCGCATTCCCGGTGTACGGCGCTGCGCACGGGTTCTCCGCGATCGTTCCGCTTGGGACCGGCAAGCACACCGTCTGCGCCTGGGCGCTGAACGTCGTCGCGGCCGGTGGAAACACGCAGGTCGGCTGCAAGACGGTCACGGTGCCGAGCGGCGATCCGGTCGGCCACCTCGACGCCGTCGCCTACTCGGGCCAGATCGTCACGTGGGGTTGGGCCGCCGACCCGAAGGCGCCCCGATCCCCGATCCTGGTTCACATCTACGTCGACGGCGTCTTGACCACCCTCGGTCCTGCGCAGTCACCCCGGCCCGATGTGGCGACCGTGTTCCCCGCATTCGGGCCCGATCACGGGTTCTACGTCGGCATGCCCGGAGCCTCGGGCAAGCATCAGGTCTGTGCGTTCGCGATCAACACCCAAGCCGGCGGCAATAACCCGTTGCTCGGGTGCGGCACGGTGGTCGTGCCCTGACGACCCGCCCGAATTTGTGGATTTTCCGTTCGTTACTTGATCGTTTCGGTACGGTTTGAGAGTTCTGTCGAGTTCGCGACGTTGGCGCGAGTTCCACTCGGCGGCAACGGAATGGGGCTGTCGAGCGTCAAGCACGTAGGCGCACCCCGTTCGCCACAACGCGTCAGAGACGTCGCTACAGGCGCTCGTCACTGTGAAGATCCAAGGAGCAGACCTGTGCGAGTTGCCTGGCGCCCGTCGTTGCGCGTGTCCGATAACCCCCGCCCGGCGGCGTCCGGCCGTCTCGGCTTTCGTGTTCGGCGGCGGCTGACCGCGATCGTGGCTGTGGCGGCATCGGCGGCGGCCGGCCTGACAGGGCTGGTCGGCACCGCAACGCCGGCGCAGGCCGCGAATCCGCACCCGGTCGTCTCGGGCTGGATGCCGTACTGGGCGATCGACGCAGCGACGAGTGACGTGAACTCCAACTTCGACGTGTTCACCGACGGTTCGCTGTTCTGGTTCAACGCGGCGTCCCCGACGTCGATCACTGCAAAGGCGTCGACTGCGGCGCTGACGAGCGCCATCGCGACTCTGAAATCGCGGCACGTAAAGGCGATCTTGACCGTCACCGACGGGATGGGCGCCGCCGTAACCGGTGCGATGTTCGCCGACCCGACCCAGCGGGCTGCCCATGTCGCGGCGTTGATGTTCATTGTCAACACCTACGGCGCCGACGGCCTTGACCTCGATTACGAAGGCATCGGATCGAACGCGACCACGTCCGCCCAGGACCGCGTCGGCTATCCGGCGCTGCTCGCCGCGCTGGCCGCCCAGCTGCATGCTGAGGGCAAGACGCTTGCGGTGAGCCTATCGGCGAAGCTAGCCGAACCCGGTGCCACGTTCGGGCAGCAGGCGTACGACTACGTCGCGATCGGGCGGATCGTCGATCAGGCAAAGATCATGACCTACGACCAGCACTATTCCGGCGGCGGTCCGGGCGCAATTGCGGGCATGGCATGGGCCGACAGTGTGATCTCATTCGCGGCCTCGGCAATCACGCCGTCCAAGGTGTACATCGGCATCCCGCTCTACGGCTACGACTGGGGGACGCCGGGGACGCGCGCGACCGGAGTGACCTACCAGGCCGCCCAGAACTTGATGGCGCAGTACGGGGCTACCCGGCTCTGGGACCCGACTGATGACGCGCCCTATTTCAGCTACACCGATGCCAGCGGCGTCCCGCACAGTGTTTGGTACAACGACGCGCAATCCCTCCAGGCCCGACTCCCGCTCGTTGGCAAGTACGGGCTCGGCGGCATCTCGTTCTGGTCGCTCGGCGCCGAAGACCCAGGAATCTGGCCGGTTCTGCAGGGCTTCACGTACGGCTCGAACCCATTCGGCTTTGCCGATAGTGTCCGCAGCGCGCCTGGCGGCGCCCAGATCACTGGCTGGGCGATCGACCCCAACAGCTCCAACCCGATCGCGGTGGCGATCTATGCCGACGGCCATCTCATGGGCAGCGTTTCGAGCGGAATCTTCCGGCCGGACGTCGCCAACGAGTACGGATTCTTCGGAACCTCCCACGGCTTCCAGGTGACGATCCCGTTGCCTCCAGGCGTGCACCGACTATGTGCCTTCGGCATGAACGTCGGAGCGGGAAACGCGAATACGGCGCTCGGGTGCGGCAACGCGACTGCACTGAGCGGGAATCCGTTCGGCTCACTTGACGCGGTAGCTCCAGTCCCTGGTGGGCTCTCCTTGTACGGCTGGGACATCGACCCCGACACCGCGTCGTCGCTCGCCACCCACGTCTACGTCGACGGCCACCTCGCCACGATCTTGACCGCGAACCAGGGGCGGTCGGACGTCGCGGCTCAGCACGGTGCCTACGGCGCTGCACACGGATATTCGGCGGTGCTGAAGACCACCGCGGGTGTGCACACGGTGTGCACCTACGCGATCAATGTGGGCTTCGGCAACGACAACACCAAGCTGGGCTGCAAGTCGGTCACCGTGCTGTCGGGAAGCCCGTTCGGTCATCTTGAGGCCGTCCTGCCGAGCGGCGCGATGTGGGGCTGGGCAATCGACCCGGACACGAGTGCGTCTATCGCTGTCGATATCTATGTCGACGGTAAGCTCGCGCAGGAAGTTGCGGCCAACTCGCCTCGGCCGGACGTCGCGAGCGTGTACGGCGCCTACGGGGTCGCGCACGGCTTCGCGTGGATCGCCGCATTGCCGGCCGGCAAGCACACGGTCTGCGCGTACGGCATCAACAGTGGTCCAGGGGCGAACAACTCGCTCGGCTGCAAATCGGTGACCAGCCCGTAGGCCGCTTCTTTGGCCTGCTTTTCGCGCTGATCATGCAGTCGTTGTCGCGACACGCGAGCGTGTCGCAACAACAACTGCATGATCATGGTCGTGGGCGGCGGTCAACGGGCGGTCAACGGGCGCCTTAGTGGCCGGCGGCGCGGAGCAGATTGCGAACGGTGTCCGTCAAACCCTTCGGGTTGACCAGGACGTCGTGAGCCGTGACCCGTAGAACCGTGAACCCGAGTTCGGCGTAATCGCGATCGCGCCGGACGTCGCGGTCGAACTGGTTCCGGTCACGGTGATGTTCGCCTTCGTACTCGAGGGCGAGGCGAGCCTCGCGGTACAGCAGGTCGGGGCGGGCGATCCAACGCCCGAAGTCGTCGTACAGATCAACGTTGACCTCGGGTGTCGGGAGACCGGCGAAGTGCAGCGTCAACCGAAGGACTGTCTCCATCGGGGAGGCGGCCTTTCCGTTACTCAGGAGGAGGGCTTCGCGGGCGCGCACAACTCCCCGCTGTCCGGATGCTGCTTTGACGGCCGACTGCAACTCCCCGGTTGACACCTGTCCTCGGCGAAGCGCAGCATCGCAGGCGACCACGACGTCAAGCAGCGGTAGCTGCTCGGCGAGGTCGAGGATGACGCGCGCGGGTGCCGTGACGGCGCGCCCGCGCAGTAGTGCGACGTCGGAGATCGGCAGCTCGCGAACGTGGCCCCGAACCCCACGGATACGCGGGCTGGTGAGTGGAGGCGGAACGGTCACGCGGAGGGTGTGCTCGAGCCGGCGCGGACCGACCGGGATCCCGAAGAGTGCTGCGGCGGTGGAGTGGCTGAAGGCTGCTTCGTCGGGCAGTCGCAACGCAAGCGCGTCGCACCTCAACTCGAGGTCGAGCTCGAGGTTCCGGGCAAGAATGTGTACGCCGCGGTACGGGGTGTTGAATCGTGGCCCACGCAGAATCCCGAGGCTGAGGCCCTGCGCCATGGCATCGCGGGTCGTGATCGGCGCTGAAATTTCCACGTCGCCAGCGTGATTCGCGCGGCCGCAGATCGCGGCTCGGCGCTACCAGCTGTGGACGCCGTCCTCGATCTGTGGACAGGTCTCTTCGCCAGCCGAAACTGCAGTTGTTGTTGCGACGCGCCAGCGCGTCGCAACAACAACTGCATGATCACCGCGCTGGAGGGGGCGGGGGTGGCGCTGGACCGGGGCGGGTGGCGCGGAGGGGGTCACCGCGCGGAGGGGTCACCGCGCGGAGGGGTCACCGCGCGGAGGGGGGCGGGGCCGTTGCTTGGCCCAGCGAACGGGCCACCTCGGCTCGCGGCCGGCGTGCGACGCTCGTCATCGCGCGCCTTTTCGCCAACGTGCTCGGCAGTTGCTGAGCAAACGACCGAAGCACGTGCAGCCTGACCGACGTCCGGAACTGATGCTCGCGCGGAATCTTGACGCCGGCGATGCGGCGTCCCGGTATCAAGACGGTGATCGCAATGAACCGCAGCACTTCCTTGACGGCGAGCAACGCGGGTGCGCACTTCACCAGCATGAGGAGCCGGTTGCGTTCGTTGTGAAACGCAAAGGACGCCGACGAGATATCGGACGACGCGGCGTGCAGGTGACGGACCACGGCGCGCGGCTCGTACCTGATGCGCCAGCCGGCGAGCTGCAGGCGCCACGACAGGTCGGTGTCCTCGTAGTACAGGAAGAAGGACGGGTCGAACGATCCGACCTCGCGGGCGGCGACGACGCGCACGGCAGCGGCGGTCCCCGAGAAGGCGAAGACATCCTCGGCGTCGGCGTAACGGCCGTCGTCAGGCTCGCCGAATCCTCTGTCGTGGCCGTAGCCGTCGGGTCCGACCACGACGGCGGTGTTGTTGATGCGGCCGTCGTCAGCAAACAGCACCTTGCTGGTGACCGCGCCGACGCCGCGAGAGTTGAGTGTTGTCAGCGGCGCCATCAGTGCGGCCAGCCACCCGGGCTCGGGGCGAGCGTCCTGGTTCAGCAGCACCACGAAGGGTGTCGTTGCGTCTCGGACGGCGAGCTCGGCGGCGCCAGCGAAGCCGAGATTGGTTTCGAGGGTGATCAGTCGTGGCGCGACTGGGTGCATCGCTACGACGGCCGGCGTGCCGTCGGTCGACGCGTTGTCGATCACCCAGGTTTCGAACTGTCCGGTGTGCGCCTGTGCGGCCAGGGCGTCGAGGCATGGCCGGATCAGGTCGGCGCCGTTCCAGGCCACCACGACGACCGTGGCGAGGCTGGCTGGCGACGGCACGTTCGACGCCATCCAATCCTCCCTTCGGTCGGTGGCATCGCGGCGTAAGCTGCGACCGACAAGCGGCTGGAAACAGCTGATCGGCCGGCCGGCCGATCACGAATCTGAACCCGAACGTACGAGGTGGACTGCATCGTGGCGCCACGTGTTCTCGTCGACGCCACTGCCGTTCCCGCCGACAGGGGTGGCCTCGGCCGGTACGTCGACGGTCTGCTTGCGGCACTTGCCGCGAAAGACGTCGATCTCGCCGTGGTCTGCCAACGGGTCGACGTCGAGCGATACGGCCGGCTGGTGCCTGCCGCCCAGATCGTAGCCGGGCCGGCCTCGCTTACGAATCGCACCGCGCGCATCGCGTGGGAGCAGACCGGCCTCCCGCTGATCGCCGAGCACGTCGGCGCTGGCGTGATCCACGCGCCGAACTACTCGGTGCCGATGCGGCCCGGTCGCCCCGTCGTCACGACGATCCATGACGCCACGTTCTTCAGCGAGCCCGACCTCTACCCGCCGACCAGAGGCGCGTTCTACCGCGCCGCGATCCGGTCCGCCGTGAAGCGCTCGACGCGATGCATCGTGCCGTCGAAAGCGACGCGCGACGAGCTGGTGCGGCTCGTCGACGCCGACCCCATCAACATCGACGTCGCCTACCACGGCGTCGACCACGACGTGTTCCGTCCGCCGACGGAAGCAGAGGCCGGGCGCATCTCGGCCCGTCTCGGGCTGCGCGGCCAGGAGTACATCGCGTTCCTCGGTGCGTTCGAACCGCGCAAGAACGTGCCGAGCCTCGTCCGCGGCTGGGTGCGTGCAGTGGCCGACGACCCGACGCCGCCGGCACTTGTCATCGCGGGCGGTGCGGGCTGGGACGACGAGATCGAGGCCGCCGTCTCCGAGGTGCCGACACACCTTCGCGTCATCCGGCCCGGCTACCTGCGAATGGCCGACCTGTCCGCCTTCCTCGGTGGCGCGCTCGTGGTGGCCTACCCGAGCCACGGCGAGGGGTTCGGGCTCCCTGTTCTCGAGGCAATGGCGTGCGGAGCCGCGGTGCTCACGACGCACCGGCTCTCGTTGCCCGAGGTCGGTGGCGACGCGGTCGCGTACACCGAGCCCGACTCGGCGTCGATCAGCGCCGCGCTGTCGGGCCTGCTCGCCGACCCGGACCGCCGCGAAGCGCTCGGCACGGCGGCTCATGCCCGCTCGCTCGAATTCACCTGGGAGCACAGTGCGCTGGCCCACATGTCGGCGTACTCACGGGCGGTTTCCGGCGACTGAGCGACTGACCGCGCTCGGTCTATCGAGCGCCAGCGGGCAGGCTCACCAGCGGCGGCTCGAGGTCCAGCAACTCCGACAGTTCGCGAGTCATCCGGTCGCGGCCGTAGATCTCGACTGCGTGCGACCGGTACCGCTGCCCGAGGTCGACGAGTTCGCCGAGGTCGGCAAGGCGGTTGTGAACTGTCGTGATCCAGGCCGATGCGTCGCCGGGGTTGCACAAGATCCCGGTCTCGCCGTCGACGATGGCATCGGTGATGCCCTCCAGCCGGGCTCCGATGACAGGGGTGCCCCGGAGGGCAGCCTCAATGACGACGATCCCGAACCCCTCGACGTCCCCTGGAACTTTGATGTTCGGCTGAACGAAGAGGTCCGCTCCTTGCAGAAGTTCTTCGCGCTGCGCGTCTGACACCCAGCCGAGGAGTCGAACCCGATCGAGGACGCCGGCTCGTGCAGCGGCGGCCTTGACCCGGTCGGCATCGGGACCCTCACCGGCGACGAGGTACACCACGTCGTGGGGCAGGCGGGGAAGTACCTGTTCGACGAACCAGGCCGAGCCCTTGCGCGGGACGACGCGGCCGAGCGTGAGCAGGAAACGGTTCGCGTCGGTGGTCCCGATTGTGCGGACGATCGCGCGCCGGGCGCGGGCCCGCTCGTTCGCAGTCACTGGGGGAGCCTCGACGCCGGGGCGCACCACGACGATTCGGTCAGTTTCGCAACCTAGGCTCCGCGCGATCTCAGCGGTGGGCTCGCTGACTGCAATGACGAGGTGCGCGTGACACAAGGCCCCGCGGACCCACCACTGGTAGACCGGCTTGTCCCAGGTCAGGTCGAGGCCGTGCACCATCACCACGCGACGGACGCGGGTAAGGGCAAGGACGGGGCGGAGGGCGGCGAAGACGACGGCGTCGCCGCAGATGACGACGTCGGCCTGCTGCCGGATCAAGGCGGTTGCGGTTCGAAGGAGGGTTACCGGCAGCCACCAGAAGAGATGTCCGTTTCCGCGCCCGAGGGCTATCAGCCTGGCTGACTTGTTGTGCTGCGACACGCTGCGCCAGACCTCGGCCGCGAGGGTCTCCATCCCGCCGGCGGACCGGCGGAACTTACGGGTGACGAACAGCGGCCGAGCGTGCATGGGCCTACTGTAGTCGCGCCGCAGGCCCCGACCCGGGAGCGACCCGCAGCGGTAGGGTCGTTGCTGGATGTCACTGTGCGTAACGGTATTCGGTTAAGGCGGCCCCACGCCTGGTTTGGGGCGAACTGGGCGCCAGCCTTAAATCTCCCTTGTGGCTGCGATGTTGCGGAGCCGATACGTTGCGCTACTAACCGGTAGGACCCATGTCCTGTTCGGCGACTGGCCCACGACACGACGTAAGTCGCGAGTGGGGGCGTCTGGCATCGGTGCGTATTGTCCGTGTACTGTCCCGAACGATCATGTTCGGGGCGGCAGACGGGGATGCGTCCTCACGCTGGCATCGCCACCACCACTTCTCTGATGGAGGCAAGAGTGACAACAGCAACCAAGAGGTTGCGCCGCACCGGGACTGCAGGCCTTGCAGCTCTCATTGCGGTAAGCGGCGCCGTCCTGGCGACCGCAGGCAGCGCCGGTGCCACGAGCACCGCCACCGTGACGCGGATCGCGGGCACGGACCGCTACGACACCGCCGCCCAGCTCGCCAGTAAGGCGTTCCCGGCCGGCTCGACAAGCGCGATTCTCGCGAGTGGCGCCGCTGCGCACTTCCCAGACGCACTCGCCGGCAACTACCTCGCCGGTTCGTTGAACGCTCCGGTACTGCTCACGGCCAGCGTCGGCGCAATTCCGACGCGGACCATGACGGAACTGTCGACCCTCCACCCGACCACCGTCTACATTCTTGGCGACGTCAACGCAGTCCCCGCGGCCCAAGAGACCGCGCTGACGACTGCTGGCTACATCACCAAGCGTCTCGGTGGAACCGACCGCTACGCCACCGCGAAGCTGATCGCAGAGCAGCCCGGCCTCGCAGTTGCCGGCACCATCAACGGCCTCAAGACCGCCATCGTCGTGAATGGCCAGAACTTCCCGGACGCGTTGGCCGCGGGCTCGCTAGCATTTGCCCGCAAGCTCCCGATCATCATCACCACCCCGACGNNCGCCGCAACGATCACCGACCTTGGTATCAAGCAGGTCATCATTGGCGGTAGCACGGCGTCCGTTTCGACACCGACCGAGACCGCGATCACGGCGCTCGGCGCGCCGACGCTGTTCCGGGCAGCCGGAACCGACCGCGCGAACACCTCGCAGCTGCTCGCCGACTGGGAGATCTTGCACGCTGGCTTCAGCAGCACGAGCTTCACCGTCGCGACTGGCGACCAAACCCTCAACGGCGCTGACGCGCTCGCGGCGGGTCCGTTCGCCGGTTCGACCAGCAGCCCAATTCTGGTCACCGACACGATCGCAAACGCAGGCGCCGTGACGGCGTTCGCAACGAGCCACGCGACGACGGAAACCGCAGTCACCATTCTTGGCGGCGTCGCATCAGTGTCCGCTGCGTCAGAGACTGCGATTACTACAGCGGTCAGGGGTGCTGCCGGTGTTTCGGCAACGACCCGGCCGGAGCTCGTAGCCACGGCCATCGTCTCGACCACCACGACGGCATCAAGCCCGTCGGGCACCGTCGTTTCCTACACCTTCGACGAGCCCGTCGTAGCCGCAGTGGTTGCGCGCTTTAAGGTCTTCACTGCGGCAGATGTCGCCACAGTGGCCAGCAGTATCGTGAGCGACAGCGGCAGCGTCGTGCAGGTGCTCTACGTGGGCATCAACACGACGACCCTCGCTGGCGTACTTTCAACCGCGACGGTTATGGCTGCCGCGGTAACTGACCTTCAGGGTCAGACGAACCCTGAAGGCGCGGCTGGCATTGGTGCCGCCTCGTCGACGGGTTCGACTGCTCTTCCCGCAGGCGTCACGACGGCGCCTGACATCACCAACGTCGGTGTGCGTCCCGGTGCGAATGGCACCGACACGTTCCTCGACCTGACGTTCGATCAGCCAGCTACCGTTGTGGCACCGGCCTCAGGCGCTGGCTACACCGCGGACCTGGTTGACGGCACCTCTGTCGCGTTCACAGGCCCCATTGGGACTGACACGACCACGGCCAGTGGTGGGAACCTCAACCCTGGCGGTAACACCACGAGCACCATCACGGTGAAGGCGGCTACCGTCGCAACGCTGACGACGGCGCAGATCGCGCGGGTTATCGTCACTGCAAATACAGTCAAGAGTAACGCGACTACTCCTGTGTCCAACCCGCTTGAGGCGGCAGAAGTCACAAACAACGGCATCACGGCGAACCCGGACCTGCTCTCTGCGCAGTTCCAGCCGTCGACCACCGGTGGCAGCGACGTCGTCATCTACACCTTCGACCAGCCCGTCGGCATTGCGACACTGGCGAAGTACGAGGTCTACGACAACGTTGGCGTGACCACCGTTGCTGCAGGCAGCACGACTATCAACCCGAGCAACGCCAACCAGGTATCCGTAACCTTCGCGAATGGTGCGTTGGCCAATGCGGTCGGCGCTATCACGTTGGCCGGAGCTGCGACTGCGAGCCTGGACGACGAGCGTGGTGTCGCTGGTACTTCGGGCACCTCCGGCCAGACGCCGAAGGTGACTGCGGGACCGGACCTCAAGTCGGTGGCTCTCGTCAAGACCACGGACACGTTCGGCAACTCGGTCTACACGGCGACGTACACCTTCGACCAGAAGGTTGACTCTGCGTCGCTCGTCGTGGCCGACTTCAAGTTGTGGGAGTCCAGCGGAACGCTGCTTACCGGCACAACGCTGGCAGCCACGCCCGTTGACACCGCGACCGGCACGGTTGTGACGGTCACCGGCTTCCTCGACAGTTCGACCGCCGCGGCCGCAACGGCAGCTGCCATGGGTAGTGCCACTCTCGGCACTGTCGTGGCGGGTGGCGTGGGAGATGCTACGACTCCCGCGACCAAGAACCCGGAAGGTTCCGCCTTCACGACTGGCGGCACCGGTACTCCGGCGACCTGAACAAGCTCCAAGCCTCGCTAGATTGAGGTAGCTCGAACCGGAGGCCCGGTCCCCACTGAGGGGACCGGGCCTCCGGCCTTTCGCCGTTCGACTCGAGGCGCTCGCGAGGATCGGACCTGTCGTAGCAGGGTAAGCTCTGAGCAAGTTTGCCTGACCCTTACCTCGGAGGACCGTGCCGGTGGTTGCCCAGCCGATCAGTGCCGTGGGCGGGTCCGTCGGTGTCGATCCGCGGTTCCATCGGCCGGCCGATGAGCCGGCCGACCGGCGCGGGCCGGGCGCCGTCCCCGATCGTCCTTACGTCACGATCGTGCTGCCGTGTTACAACGAGCAGGATCACGTGCTGGCTGAGGTCGCCCGTATCAGTGAGGCGATGGACGCGAGCGGCTACACGTACGAGTTGATGGCGATCGACGACAAGTCAACCGACGAGACGCTGGCCCGGCTGCGGTCGGCCGAGAAGGACTATCCGCTGCTGCGGGTGCTCGCGTTTCGGCGCAATGGTGGCTCGNNCCGCATCGGCACCCACGACGCTCGCGGCGAGCTTGTCGTCTGGACCGACGCAGACATGACCTACCCGAACGAGCGCATCCCCGAGCTCGTGCGCTACCTCGATGACAACCCGGACGTCGACCAAGTGGTCGGTGCCCGGACCAGCGAGCAGGGCACCCACAAGCTTTTCCGGGTGCCGGCGAAATGGGTGATCCGCAAATTTGCCGAGTGGCTCTCCGGTACCAAGATTCCCGACTTGAACTCGGGGCTTCGGGCATTTCGGCGTGAAGTGTCGCTGCCCTACCTGCGGTTGTTGCCGCCCGGTTTCTCGTGCGTGACGACGATCACCTTGTCGTTCCTGTCGAACCAGCACACGGTCGACTATGTGCCGATCACGTACGCCCAGCGTGCCGGGCGCTCCAAGTTCCACCCGTTCAAGGATGCGTACCGCTACATCCTGCAGGTGCTGCGCATGGTGATGTATTTCAACCCGCTCAAAGTCCTCATGCCGTTAGCCCTGTGGTTGCTCATGATCGGCACAGTCAAGGGCATCGTCGACCTGGCCCGTTTCCATTTTCACCTCTCGACCAACACGGTTCTGCTGTTCGTCACCGGGCTATTGATCGGCGCCGTCGCTCTGCTTGCCGACCTCATGGTCCGCTCGCGGGGAGAGTGACGGCGTGCGGGTTGCGGTCATCGGTCCCACGCACCCTTATACCGGCGGGATCGCCCACTACACGACGGAGTTGACCCACCGGCTGGCTTCGGCGGGATACGAGGTCGACCTGGTCTCGTGGGCGTCGCAGTACCCGTCGTTTCTCCATCCGGGAACGCTGCGAGTGCCGGGCGGGGAGCCGGAGGTGCGTTTGTATCCCCGCACCCGGTACCCCTTGGTGTGGTGGAACCCGGTCAGCTGGTGGCGGGCCGGAAAGTCGCTTCGTGGGTACGATGCCGTCGTCCTCGTGCACGCGACCACGGTTCAGGTGCCCGCGTACATGACGCTCCTACGGGCGATGCGTGCCCAACCCGATGACGGCGCCGCCGGGCCGCGGGTGGCGGTCGTCGCACACAACGTCGTGCCTCATGAACGGCATCGCAGTGATGCCGCGCTCGTACGTGCACTGTTCTCGCGGGCCGATGCGGTCGTCGTCCATTCTGAGGAGCTTGCCGCCCTGGCCCGACCCCTCGTTCGGGCGCGGACGACCGTGCTGGTTGGCGAGATCCCGCCGCACCTGCCCGTGGGTCAGCACCAGGACCGACACGACCTTGACGCGCACGAGCCGTTCGAGCAGTTGTTGTTCTTCGGCACCGTGCGGCCGTACAAGGGTCTCGACGTCCTGCTGCAGGCGCTTGTTTATATCCCGGGCATCAAGCTGGTCGTCGCGGGCGACATCTGGTCGGGGGCAGGAGCCTTGCGCGAACAGATCCGTTCGCTCGGTCTCGGCGAAAGGGTCAGCCTTCGGCCGGGCTATGTCGCCGGGCCAGCCATTCCGAAGCTATTTTCGGACGTCGACGCGCTGGTGTTGCCGTACCGCTCCGGGACGGCGTCGCAGAACGTGCTGCTGGCGCACGCGATGCGGACACCGGTCATCGCGACGCGAGCCGGCACATTGGGAGCCCAGGTGAATGACGGCGTCGACGGCATACTCGCCGAGCCTGACGACGTCCAGTCTCTGGTTGGTGCGCTTTCGCGGTTCTACGCCCCAGGGAGCCCGCAGCGCCTGCGGGCCGGCGTCCCGCTCATCGACGTCGAGGCGATGTGGTCGCGCTACGTTGAGGTGCTCGCCCCCGCATTGAAAGGCGTTCCCGTCGCCGGTACCCGGGCCGGTCGGTGAAGCGGCCTCATCTCTCGCAACGTCAGCGGCTTCTGGCTCGGCTGGCATTCTTTGTTGTGATCGGCGTCGTATTTGCCATCGCGTTGCACGGACGATGGGACCAGGTACGCGACAGCGTCGAGAAGCTGTCGATCATCGACCTGGTGCTCGCCGCCCTGTTCGGCCTCGGAAACATCTTCCTGTCGATGATGGCGTGGCGCAGCATGCTTGGCGACATCGGCTCGAACCTGCCGGTTCCGGTCGCGATGCGCATCTTCTTCATCGGGCAACTCGGCAAGTACCTTCCCGGCTCGGTGTGGAGCGTGGTCGCGCAAGCCGATCTCGGGCGTGACTACCAGGTGCCGCCCAGACGAACCGTGGCCGTGAGTGTGGTGGCGATGGGGGTGGCGCTTGCGTCAGCCTTGATGATCGCCGCGTTCACCTTGCCCTTTGCTGCGCCGGGGCAGGCAGTGCACTACGTGTGGGTGTTGGCGATTCTGCCGGTGCTCGTCGTCGGACTGATGCCGAGCAGCGTCGACCGGCTCACGCACCTGCTACTGAAGGTCTTGCGTCGTGAGCCACCCGACCACGAGTTCAGCTGGCAGGGAGTGCTGCGCGGCCTCGGCTGGTACACCGCGAGCTGGTTGGCCATCGGACTGCAGATCTACATCCTCGCTGTCGGCGTCCACGCGCACGGTGCTCGCGTCCTGCCGCTGGCGATTGGCGGCAGCGTTTTAGCCTTCGCCGCTGGATTTCTGGCCATCTTCGTGCCGGCCGGCGCGGTCGTGCGCGAGGCCGTGCTGGTAGCCGTGCTCAGCCCCGTGCTCTCGACAGGTCCTGCGCTCGTTGTCGCGGTCGTATCCAGGTTGATTGCCACCGTCGGCGACGGGCTGTGGGCAGCCGTGGCCGCCGGACTCGCGCGCCATCGCGGCGTGCACCCGATGGCAGCACGCAAACGCGCGCTTCCCGAAGCCGAGCACGCGCCTCGGGTCGCGCCGTAGCCCGTGTGGTCGAACTAGGTCGCGAGGACTGCGATCACGTTGAAGAAGCCGCCTTGCGGATCGCGCAGCACTGCCATCGCGCCGAACGGCGTGTCTATTGGGCCGGCGATCGTCGTCCCGCCTAGTTTTTCGGCTTTGGCGATGGCGGCGGCGGTGTCTTCGACGGCGAAGTAGACCTGCCAGCTCGGCGGTGTGCCCGGTGCCTGTGCGACGGTGATGCCCGCGACGTCGCGGCCGTCGACCTTGAACGTCAGGTAGGGCATCTCGCCCGGCTGCGCTTCTGTCGTGATGCCGAGCACGGCGGCGTAGAAGTTGGCCGCGGCCTGGACGTCGTCGGTCTGCAGCTCGTTCCAGCTGATCGTGCCGGCCTCGTTGACCAGGGTCGCGCCGATGTGACTGTTCGCCTGCCAGAGCGCGATCGGCGCGCCGGTGGGGTCGGCGACGAACGTCATGCGGCCGACCTGCATGACGTCGAACGGGGGCATCAGAATCTTGCCGCCAGCAGCGTCGACCCGGGTTGCGGCTGCGTCGACGTCGTCGACTGCGATGTAGGTGTTCCACATCGACGGCATGTTCTGCGCCGTCATGTCCGGTGGCTGGCCGCCGATCGCGGCGACGACTCCGTCGCCCTTCATAGCCATCGAGTACACGCCGCCGCCATCCGGTATCGGCTGGTCGTCGAAGGTCCAGCCGAACAGGTCGCCATAGAAGCTCTTGGCACCGTCTTGATCGGTTGATTGCAAGTCGACCCAGTTCGGGGTGCCCTGCAGGTACGAGGTTCGCGTTGGCATGGCGGCATCCTCTCAGGAGGTGGTACTGCCGATTCTGCTCAGGCCGACACGGCCATGGAAGGGGTCGAGGGCGAACGCTTGGCGAACAGGAGGCCGACCACCCACAGCACGATCGCGAGCGCGCCGAACCCAGCGCCCACGAGGCACACCGCCATCCAGCCTGAGTGCACGTAAGCGGCGGTCGAAAGCGCGGAACCGGCCGCGCCGCCGGTGAAATATGCGGTCATGTACGCCGAGGTGATGCGGGCCCGAGCCTCGGGTCGCAGCCGGTAGATCTGGCTCTGGTTGCTGATGTGCAGACCCTGCACCGCGAGGTCGAGGACGATCACGCCGATGATCAGCGCGAGCAGCGAGTGCTTGCCAAGGGCGACCGGCCACCATGAGAGGCACAGCAGGACCGCAGTCGCGCCGGTCGTGAACCGTTCATGGCCGGCGTCCGCGAGTCTGCCCGCGGCGTTCGCTGCTAGGGCGCCGGCGGCTCCGATGAGCCCGAACAACCCGATCGTGCCGGTGCTGTAGTGATACGGCGCTCCGGCGAGGAGGAATGCTATCGACGTCCAGAGCACACTGAACGCGCCGAACGACATGACGCCGTAGATCATGCGCAGCCGCAACACCGGCTCGTCGCGCACGAGTGCGAGGGTCGACGCGAGCAGGCGCGGGTACGAAAGCCCGGCCTGTGCGTGGAATCGTGGCAGTCGCAGCCGCAGGGCCAGCGCGCTGACCAGCATGAGACCCGCGGCGACCCAGAAGACGGTCGGCCACCCGCCGAGCTCGGCGAGATACCCGGCGACGGTACGAGCGACCAGGATCCCGAGCAGCAGCCCGCCCATCACCGTACCGACGACCTTGCCGCGTTCGTCGTCGTGCGCCAGCGAAGCCGCGAACGGCACCAGCACCTGCGCGACGACCGAGAGCAGGCCGACGAAGGCCGCGGCGATCATGACTTCGGCGGCCGAGCGCGAGAGCGCGAACCCGACGAGCGCCAGAGCAGTACCGACGGCGAGGACGACGATGAGCCGGCGCCGCTCGAACAGGTCGCCGAGCGGCAGCACGAAGATCAATCCGAGGACGTAGCCGAACTGGCTGACGGTCACGATCAGGCCAGCGGTCGTGCCGTGCAGGTGCAGATCGGTCTGTAGCCGGGCCAGCAGCGGCTGCACGTAGTAGTTGCTCGCTACCGCCAACCCGGTAGTCACCGCCAGCAGGACGACGAGGGCCCGGTCTATTCGGCCATCGACGGCCGGAGCTGGCCGCGCGGGGTCGCCGATCGCCGTCGGCGTCATGGGACTGGCGTCCGGGTCATGGGACTAGTCAACCCGATGCATGCCGGGAGCGTTCGCGCTCATCCTTTCTAGCCAATCTGCCGATTCAATTCGAGGTTGGCTGCGCGATACCCGATGCCCTCGTTAGGGTGCGGGCGTTGCGGTGGCCCGCGGGCCTCGGCTGAGGAGATGAATGATCAAGGCACGGGCGCACGCACACCGACTGGCTGACGCCTGCTTCGGACTGGCGACCTGGATCGCCGCCATCGTTGTGGCCCTCATCTTCTACGACTGGATCAGTCGCTGGTACGTCGCTGCCGCAACCGCCGTCGCCTTCGTGGGCGTTGCCATGATCGGTGAGCGCACCTCTTCCGCGCGTGAAAACGACTCGATGGCTCACCTGGCCTTGATCCCGCTTCCGCTGCAGCGCTCGACTGAATCCGTAGTCGAGTCTGACCTTCCGGTCGAGCTTGAGCCGGACCTCGAGGACTGGCTTTCCGACGATCAGCTCCCCGCCTGACCGGGCGCCCTCAGGATCGCCTCTCAGCAGCCGATAGGGACTATTAACGGGTCGGCCCAGCCGAAGGCCCGAGTAGCGGAAGGCAGGTGAGAACCGTCGTGCGAGAAGACAAGAGCGTCGCCCAGCGCGAGGCGGTCGAAAGTCTGGCCAGCCGCATGTACGACGACGTCACCGTCACCGAGGTCATCAGGCCGGCCGCCGTGCTATCCGAGACGAATGCGCATCGAGTGCGGATGGGCCTCGAGCGCGACGACGTCCGAGCCGGTGGTCGCTGGCACGCCGAGCCGGGCTGCTGGCGCCTGTTCGAACGCCCCTGGAAGGGCAAGGACGAGCGATCGGCCGCCGCCGCTGGACTGCTCGGCAGCATCCAGGTCGCCTACGGCATGCCGACTCGCTTCGAAATCACTATCTTCCGCGCGACGATCACGCTGCTCGGCACCCGACTCGGCTACACGGTCAGTTCGCTGTGCGACCAGGCGCTGGTGTGGGCCGACCTGACGTTGTCGACCTGCCCCCGCATCGACATGCCCGCGCCGCCACGAGCCTTCCGCCCCCGCTGACACCGAACTGTCAAAGTTGGCCCTGCGGTATGCAAGGTCACGCTCAATCGCGCCGTTGTGGTCGGGCGCCTTCAGCAACCCGTCGCACCCGCACGGCGATCGCCGACCGTAAGCCGAGCCCGGCCCGAAGCGCCAGCCTGAGCGGAAGCCATCGCCAGCCCGCGTAACGGCGGGACAGATACCGCAACGCACTGCGATGGTGTTCTGCCGCCATCCGCCTCGCATCGCGCGAGGTGGCATGACCACCCTCATGACGCACGGCAGCAGACGGCACATAGATGTTCTGCCAGCCTGCTCGCTGGAGGCGCTCACCGAGGTCGAGATCCTCGAAATACATGAAGTAGCTCGGATCGAAGCCACCGACCTCGTCAAATGCCGCGCGTCGCAGCAACAAGCAGGACCCGGACAACCAGCCAGCCCGCCGTTCGACCAACGCACCCCGTTCGTGTCGATATGACGCGGTCCACGGGTTGGACGGCCACCACCATCCGCAGAGCGCATGCCCGATCCCTCGGCCCAAAGACGGCAACGCTCGAGCCGACGGGTAGGTTGCGCCCTCCGGCGTCCTGATGAGTGGACCAAACGCCGCACCGTCAGGCCAACGCCTGGCCGCATCAAGTAGGTCGTCAAGCGCACCGGCACCCCAGATGATGTCGGGGTTCGACACAACGACCAGCTCGGACGTGGTCGCCTGCACGCCGACATTGGCCGCGGCGCCGTAGCCGATGTTGCCGCCGGTCGAGATCACGCGGACGTCGCGTCGGCGCGCTGCTGCCTCGACCGCTTCATCGCCCGCCGACCCGTTGTCGGCAAGCACTATGTCGAGCGGCCGGGTGGTCGCAGCGTCGAGAGACGCGAGAAACCCGGTCAGTGACTCACCAGGGAAGTACGTGACCGTGACTACCGCGAGCCGGTCGATCACTTGCGGAACCTCACTTCGGTCGACGAACCGTCCCTGCGCCAGGTGCGGTAACCCCTGGCGCTGGCGCTGGCATATGCGCGCAGGTGGGCTTGCGCGCATCGGTCCCAAGTAAAAGTCGCCGCTCGACGAACGCCGGCGGCAGCCAAGATGGTCCGCCGGGCGGGGTCGTCGAGGAGCTCTGTCAAAGCGCGCGCGATCGAGACCTCGTCGGGCTCCGTGTAGGCGACTGCATCGCCGCCGACTTCGGGCAGCGCGAGGCGCCGCGTCGTCAACACTGCTGTGCCGCATGCCATCGCTTCCAGCACCGGCAGGCCGAAGCCTTCGGCGACACTCGGATACGCGACAATCGTCGCCCCACCCAGAAAACCGGGCAGTTCCTCAAGCGGCAGGAAGCCGGGTCGCAGCAACGTGAGTCCGGACGGCACCTCGGACGTGGCGGCGTCGATCGCGTCGTCCCATCCGGCCCCGCCCGCAACTACCAATGCCGGCGGCTTTGCGCGGTGTGCACACGCGCGGATCCAGGCTCGGATCAGCGCCGGAACATTCTTACGCGGCTCCAGTGTCCCGAGAAAACCGACGTATGAAACGTCACTCGGCAGCCCGAGCCGCTGCCGCGCGGCCGTTACCTGCTCGACGGACGGGGGCGCGAACAGGTCGTGGTCGACTCCGTGGTGCGCGACGTGCAGCCGATCGGGATCGGCCCCGGCCACTCGCACCAACTCATCGGCGGTGGCCTGAGAAGGAACGATGCAACAGGCTGCGTGGCGCAACGCCAGCTTTGTAGCAGCGCGAAAGAACGGGCCCTTCAACGAGGAATGCAACGCAGCCTCTGTGAAGAACGTTGCATCGTGAAGCGTGACGACGAGCGGCCGCCGAATCGCGAGAGGTTGCGTGTAATGCGGAGCATGGACGACGTCGGCAGCGGATCTCTTTACCAGCCAGGGCAAGCCGGCTTGCTCCCATAGGAGCCGGTACGCGACGTGCCGCGTCGAGGCTGGCGCAATGACCGGTCGTTCACCCGTCAGCGCCGCGACGTGGTCGCGGTCAGCTGGTTTGCAGACCACCTCGAGCTCGACGCCTGCACGAACAAGCGCCGGTATCAGGTTGTCTACGTAGCGGCCGACTCCTCCCCGATCTGCCGGCACCGCAGTCGCGTCGATGAGAACCCGTGGAATGGCGGCAGGGTTGTCGGCTCTCATCACCCGGCTGCTTTGAGGTAGACGTCGACCAGCCGTTGCACCGGGTCCGCGGCCGCTAACGCGGCGGCCCGTGCGCGCCCGGCCAGCGCCAGCCGGCGACGGCGTGCGGTGTCAGCGAGCAGCTGCGTAATCGCGTGAGCCCAGCCGGCCACGTCGTCGGGATCGACGACGACACCCGCATCGCGGCCGCCGTCGTCGGAGCGGACGAGCGCCGGCAGCGCAGTCGCGTCGGCGACCACCACCGGACACCCCGCCGACATCGCTTCTACGACCGGGATGCCGTATCCCTCGAAGCGGGACGGGAATGCGAGCAAGGAGGCCTCGTAGTACAGCGCCGCCAATTGCTCGGGCGTCACGTGGCCCAACGCACGGACGTGTCGTTCGATACCGAGGCGAGTGGTCAGCTCCGCGATCTCGGCCTCCGTCGAATGCGCCGACCCCCACGCACCGGCGCCGACCGCCCCGGTGAGAACCAACGTGACGTCGTGGTCTTTGACGACCTTCGCGAAAGCCCGCAGTAGGACCGCGTGATTCTTGTGCGGGTAGGTCGCGGCTGGGTAAAGAACGAAAGCGGTCCGCAGCCCCAGATCGCGCAGGATCGCCGCGCGGGCGGTGTCCGCCAGCGCGGGAAGTGGCCGGACGACGGGTGGCACTACGGCCACCTTCTCGGCGTCCAGGGAAAAGGTCGTTATTGCCTGCATGCGAGTGAATTCGCTCACTGCCATCACCATGCGGGCGCGTTTCAGCGAACGGCCCTGCATGAGATCGAGGTAGCGACGCCTCGGCACGCTGAAGTACTGCGGGTACGTGAGGTACTGCAGATCGTGCAGGGTGACAACGGCCGGCACGTCGCCGCCCGACGGCATGGTGCCGCCGAGATGGTGCACGAGTTCGACGTTGTTCAGCCGCAATTGCCGAGGTAGCCAGGCATTCTCCACCAGCACCCGCCGCACCACATGGCGTCCATGCGGCAGGGGCGGGACGACGGTGTGTGCGGCCGCGGCAAGGTCTGGGTACTGCTTCACGAAGCCAGGCAAGGCGAACGCGATCGGCGTAATTTCGGGTCGCGAGACGAGTGGCTCGAGCAGCCCGACGGCGTAGTTCTCAGTTCCGNNTAGCCACAACAGGTTGAGCGCGACCTTGACGCTCACGTTGACACCGCGCGGTAGACGTCGACCGTCGCCGCCGCCGCGGCGTCCCAGGTGTAGTGCGACGACCGTTCGAGCGCAGCAGTCGAAAGGGAATCATGCCGATCACCGATGGCCGCCTCGAGCGCAGTGCTGAGCCCGGTGACGTCGAGCGGGTCGACCAGGATGCCGGCCTCACCGACGAACTCGGCCATCGCGCTGCCCGCCGACGTCACGACCGGGACGCCGTGGGCCATCGCCTCGAGCACCGGCAGACCGAAGCCCTCGCGCAGGCTCGGATAGGCGAACGCGCGCGCTCCCGCATAGGCGGCGTGTAGTTCTGGAGTGCCGAGAAAACCCAGCAGATGCGCGCCCTTTGCCAGGTCGGGTGGCACCGAGACGTCGCCCCAGCCGTTGGGGCCGACGAGCACAAGACCGAGTTCGGGATCGCGTGCGCGCAACGACGCGAACGCCTGCAGCAGGGTCGGCACGTTCTTGCGCGGCTCGAGCGTTCCGCACCACATCACATAGCGTTCGGGCAGCTCGTGCGCCGTCGCGAACGCCTTCACGTCGGTAGGCTCGACGTGCGGAACGGCGACGCCGTGCGGAACCAGCCGCAGCCTGGTGAAGTCGATGCCGGCCGCGACGCAATCGTCGAATGTCGACTGTGATGGCACCAGCACCGCGTCGGCGTGCGCGCGCGTGAGTGCGAGGCCGCGCTTGAAGAACCGCATGCCGTGTTTGGTGAAGTGGTCCGGCTCGTGCAGGAACGCGAGGTCGTGCACGGTCACGACGAGGGGAGCGCTCTTCGGCGGAATCGCGAGCGTCGTCGCGTGGATGACGTCGACAGGCCCCGTCACCCGCTGCACTCGAGGCCATCGCAGCGCGTGCCACGATTCGTACAACGCCGCCCGCGGCAGCGGGAGCTGATGCATCCGTACCTGCGGCGTCCACGGTGCTGCCGGCAGCGTTGCGTGCCGGGCCGCTACGCCGAGCACCACGACATCGCCGCGCCGCTGCAACGCGTGGACCGTCTCGAGCGCCGACGATGCGGTGCCGCCGGGCACGTCGTGCCAGCACTGTTCGAGGGTCACCGCGACCCGTAGTCGTGCGGCGCTCATGCGCCAGCGAAGGGTGCGATCACCGGGTCGTGGCCTCCCGGCCGGCCCATGCATGCAGCGTTCGTGGCGGTCACGCCCCAAGGCTAGCCTTAGCGAGCTGGCTTCCCTGACAAGGCCGCATGGACTCGGAGTCAACCTGTTCTAAACTGAGCACCGTTCGCACCGCCCGCCGGAAGGGACGAGGCTTTTTCATCGACGCGATTGTGCTGGTGGGCGGCAAGGGCACCCGGCTGCGCCCGCTCACGCTCACCGCACCGAAGCCGATGCTGCCGACGGCCGGCGTCCCGTTCTTGATGCATCAACTTGCGCAAGCTCGCGCGGCAGGTGTCGATCACGTCGTCCTGGCGACGTCCTATCGGGCAGAGACGTTCGAGGCCTACTTCGGCGATGGATCGATTCTCGGCCTCGAACTCGAATACGCCACCGAGTCGCAGCCGATGGGCACCGGCGGGGGTATTCGCAACGTCGCCGGTCAGTTGCGCGGCGGGCCGGCCGATCCGGTGCTCATCTTCAACGGCGATGTGCTCTCCGGGCACGACATTGCGGCGCAGCTCGAGCTGCACGCGAAGAACGATGCGGCCGTGACCCTCTATCTCACGAAGGTCGACGACCCGCGGGCATTCGGGTGCGTGCCGATCGACGCCGCTTCACACGTCACCGGCTTTCTGGAGAAGACGCCCGACCCGATCACCAACCTGATCAACGCCGGCTGTTACGTGTTCCGGCGCGAGGTCATCGACGCGATGCCGGCCGGGCGGCCGTTGTCGGTCGAGCGCGAGACGTTCCCGCAATTACTTCGCGACGGCGCGACCGTCATGGGCTACGTCGATTCGGCGTACTGGCTCGACCTCGGCACACCGCAGGCGTTCATCCAAGGTTCGTGCGATCTCGTTCGCGGTATCGCACCCTCGCCGGCGGTTCCGGGCCCGACTGGCGAGGCGTTGGTACTTGCCGGCGCGCAGGTCGCCGCCTCGGCGACGGTTGTCGGAGGCACCTGTATCGGCGCCCGGGCAACGGTCGGCGACGGGGCGGTCGTCGACGGATCCGTCGTCTTCGACAAGGCTGTGATCGAGGCCGGCGCGCACGTTCGTGACAGCGTGATCGGCAAGGGTGCACATATCGGCGAAGGGGTCGTCCTGCAGGGCGTCGTGATCGGGGACGGCGCGCACATCGGTGCCGGTAACGAACTGCTCGAAGGTGTCAGGGTGTGGCCGCACGCGATTCTCGCGCCCGGCTCAGTGCGCTTCTCGAGCGACGAGTGACCTCCGCATCGGCCGTGCTCCCGGCGCAGCGGCGGTACCGCCCGGAACAGCCACTCGACCTCCACGTGACGCTCGCGACGCACATCCGCGGCCGGCGCGATCCGTGTCATCGCATCCAGCCCGACGGCGCGCATTGGCGAACCTGGCGGACGCCGATGGGCCCCGCCACCGTTCGCCTGGTCGCCGACCACGCGGCCGGCGAGATCGACGCCCAGGCCTGGGGAGAAGGGGCGCAGTGGGCGCTCGATGGCGTCCCCGCCCTTCTTGGTGCCGACGACGACTGGACCGGGCTCGAGCTTCCGCGCGGCGTCCTGCGCGACACACGCGCCGGGCTTCCCGGGTTACGGCTGAGCCGCACCGGCCTGGTGTTCGAGGCACTCGTCCCGGCGATCATCGAGCAGCTGGTGACGGGCGTCGAGGCGCGGCGCACGTGGGTCGCCCTGGTGAACGGCTTCGGTACTTCGGCACCCGGACCCGGACCAGCAGAGCTGCGGATCCTGCCCTCACCCGTTGTCCTGAGCGCGATCACCGATTGGGAGTGGCACCGGATCGGTCTCGACGGCCGTCGCCGGCGCTATCTGCTGCTCGCCACCCAGGTCGCGGGCCGACTCGACGAGGCCGCGGGCCTCGACGTCGATGCCGCCGCAACTCGGCTGCGGTCGGTGGTCGGGATCGGTCAGTGGACAGCGGCCGAGACCCTGCAACGCAGTCACGGCGCCGCTGACCTGATCTCGCTCGGTGACTACGGCCTTCCGAACATGGTCGGCTACCTGCTCACCGGCAAACCGCGGTCGGACGACGCCGCGATGGTGGCGCTGCTCGAGCCGTACCGGCCACACCGGCAACGCGTCGTCCGGCTCGTCGAGGCCAGTGGGGTGAAGGTTCCCCGCTACGGTCCTCGCATGGCGGTTCGGGACTACCGGGCGATCTAGGGCGGTCGGTGATGGCTCTCGATGACATCGACCAGCGAATTTTGTCGGCGTTGCGTGACGACGCCCGGCTGAGCTTTGCCGACGTCGGGACCTTGGTCGGGTTGAGTGCTCCGGCGGTGAAGCGCCGGGTCGACAAGCTCAAGGCGACCGGCGTCATCACGGCGTTCACGGCAATCGTCGACCCCGCCGCGCTCGGCTGGGCGACTGAGGCCTACGTCGAGCTGTACTGCCAGGGCAAGACGTCACCGACCACGATCGCCGAGGCGGTGTCCCGGCACGCCGAGGTGATCGACGCCTGCACGGTCTCGGGGGAGGCCGACGCGCTACTGCACGTCGTCGCCTCGGACATGCGGCACTTCGAGGACGTTCTCGAGCGCATCGGCGCGGAGAAGTTCGTCGTGCGGACGAAGAGCGTGCTGGTGCTGTCGCGGCTGCTGCGCCGGTAGCGGGCGGTCGGACGCAACGAATCGACGTCCAGCCATGGTTTGACGCAACGATTCGGCGGTGGTGCGCAAGGGAACGGTATTGTCCGAAAGTCGAGCGTCCAGGATCGTGGGGAGATCAGCGAAAGTGCTGCGGCGCCAGTCGCGCCCTTTGTGCATCCCCCAAGCGAAGGGCGAGCAGTGACGGTGACGGAGTGGACCATGAAGGCCACAACCCCGATGGTTTCGGTTACCCCCATGACCGTTTCGGCGGCCGATCCCGCCCCGCGGGTGGCGACCAATCGTCGCTACCTGATGTGCGAGCCGCGGCACTTCGCTGTGACCTACGCGATCAACCCGTGGATGGACCCTTCTCAGCCCGTTGACACCGAACTTGCGGTGCGACAGTGGCGCGCACTCGCGGAGACCTACCGACGTCTCGGCAACGACGTGCTCGAGATCGAGCCCATCGAAGGCCTACCCGACATGGTGTTCGCCGCCAATGGCGCGACGGTCGCGAAGGGCCGGGTCTACGGCGCGAAATTCCGTTACGCCGAGCGTGTTCCCGAGGGACCGGCCTACCTCGACTGGTTCCGCGGGGCTGGCTACACCGAGACGCACGCCGCGCAGTTCGTCAACGAAGGCGAGGGTGACCTGCTCGTCGCCGGGTCGCGCCTGCTGGCGGGCACCGGCTTCCGCACTGACCCCGCCGCTCATGTCGAGGCGGGCGCCTTTCTGGGGCTGCCGGTCGTCACGCTCGAACTCGTAGACCCGCGCTATTACCATCTCGACACTGCGCTGTGCGTGCTCGGACCCGACGAGATCGCTTATTTCCCAGGCGCTTTCAGCCCGGCGAGCCAGGCTGTCCTTCGCGAGCTCTACCCCGACGCCATCATCGCGACGGCAGCCGACGCTGCTGTGCTTGGTCTCAATGGTGTGAGCGACGGCTTCCACGTCGTCCTCCCGATCGAAGCCGTTGCACTTGCCGCGACCCTGCTCGCGCGCGGATACCAACCGGTGCCGGTCAGCCTGAGTGAGCTGCGCAAGGCCGGCGGCGGCCCGAAGTGCTGCACGTTGGAGTTGAGGTCATGACAAGCGACACGCTCGTGAACAACCTGTCCGTCGTCCACCCGAGCTCGGCTGAGTACATCGCGCTCGACGAGGCACACGCCGCGCACACCTACCACCCACTGCCTGTGGTCCTGCACTCGGGCGAGGGCGCGTGGGTCACCGACGTCGACGGACGTCGCTACCTCGACTGCCTCGCCGGCTACTCGGCGTTGAACTTCGGCCATGGGCACCCGATGCTCGTTGCCGCCGCGCGTGAGCAGCTCGAGCGGCTGACCTTGACGAGCCGCGCCTTCCATCACGACCTGCTCGGCGCCTTCGCCTCGCGGCTCGCCGCGCTGTGCGGCATGGAAGCCGTGCTGCCGATGAACACCGGCGCCGAGGCGGTCGAGACCGCGATCAAG
>PLCK01000082.1 GCA_003134755.1 Actinomycetota bacterium
GGTTGGAGCCGGGCGTGCAAGCGATCGCGTCGATCAAATCGACGAACGTGGTGGTGGAGCTCCCCGCTCATCGCTAAGTCCTGGACGCCGTCCAGCACCGTCGTCCCCGGAGCTGCCCTGGAGGGCACATGTACCGCCGCCTGACGACCGCGGCCGTCACCGTCGTCGTGTTTGCGTTGAGTGCTTGGGCCTGCAGCTCGTCGAAGCAGTCCGCATCCGCAACAGCCGCGTCGGCGTCGGGCACGGTGGTGGTGTTCGCGGCGTCCTCCCTCAAGGGCACCTTCACGACGTTGGCGGCCGCCTTCGAAAAGGCAAACCCAGGGGTGAAGATTGTGCCGTCCTACGGTGGCTCGGACATGCTCGCGGCCCAGATCACCCAGGGCGCGCCGGTCGATGTGTTCGCGGCGGCGAGCACGACAACGATGGGCACCGTCACCAAGGCAGGCGACGCCACCGGCACGCCTGCGGTATTTGCGAAGAACGAGCTCGAGATCGCAGTTCCACCAGCGAACCCTGGGCGCATCGCTTCGCTGGCGGATGTGACGAAAGCCGGCATCACGTTGGCATTGTGCGCGCCGACGGTACCGTGCGGCGCCACAGCGACGAAGGCATTCGCGGCGGCCAAGCTCACCCCGCACCCGGTCACCTTCGAACAAGACGTCGCATCGGTGCTGACCAAGGTCGAATTGGGCGAGGTCGACGCCGGCCTCGTCTACCAAACCGACGTGAAGGCCGCCGGCGCGAAGGTCGCCGGGGTGAACTTCGCCGAGGCCGCCAATGCCGTCAACACCTACCCGATCACAGTGGTCAAGGGTGCGAAGAACCCGACCGCTGCGCAGTCGTTCGTTGCGTATGTGTTGTCACCCGCCGGGCAGCAGGTGCTGCAGGCGGCCGGGTTCCAGCAACCATAGGACGACGATTCATCGTGAATCATGACTGACGTCGCCGCAGACCGCCCGCGCCGGCACCTTGGGTCGGAGCGGTCGCCGCGGGTGCCGTACGGGTTGTTCGTTCCGGCAGCGATCGGAACAGCTTTTCTGGTGCTGCCATTGGTCGGCTTGCTCATACGCACCCCGTGGCGTCAGCTACCTCGGCTGCTCGGCGGACCCGACGTGCGGACCGCACTCAGGTTGTCGCTGGAAACCGCCACCGCAGCGACGGTCATCGCGATTGTGCTCGGCGTACCGATTGCATGGGTGCTCGCCCGACTGACCTTTCGCGGTCGGGCGATGCTGCGGGCGCTGATCACGCTGCCGCTGGTGCTGCCGCCAGTCGCCGGCGGTATCGCGTTGCTGCTTGCATATGGACGGCGAGGTGTCGTGGGCGGCTGGCTCCTGAAGGTCTTCGGCATTTCGCTGCCGTTCACAACCGCGGCCGTTGTCGTCGCGGAAACCTTCGTCGCGATGCCGTTCCTGATCGTGTCCGTGGAAGGTGCGCTGCGCGGCGTCGACATTCGCTACGACCACGCGGCCGCCACGTTGGGCGCGTCACGGTGGTTCACGTTCCGCCACGTCACGTTGCCGATGCTCGCGCCAGGTATCGCCGCAGGCGCGGTGCTGTGCTGGGCGCGGGCGTTGGGGGAGTTCGGCGCCACGATCACCTTCGCGGGCAGCTATCCGGGCACCACCGAGACCATGCCGGTGCGGGTCTACCTCTCCCTGCAAGACGACCCTGACGCTGCGATCGCGTTGAGCCTCGTGCTGCTCCTCGTGTCGGTGGCGATCCTGGCCGGCCTACGCGAACGGTGGTTACGGGCGTGAGCGCGCCAGCGACCGACACTCGCGACAGCGCACTCGACGCCCGCCTTGTGGTGCAACGCGAACGCTGGCAACTCGACATCGAGGTCTTCGTGCCGGCAGGTGGTGTGCTCGCATTGCTCGGACCGAACGGGGCAGGGAAGACAACAGCACTCGCTGCGCTTGCCGGCCTCGAGCCGGCTGCGCGCGGTCACGTCCGCGTCGGTCCAACGCTGTGGGACGACCACGCGACCGGCGTGCGGCTGGCCACCGAGCGGCGATCATTGGGCGTCGTTTTCCAGGACTACCTGCTGTTTCCGACCATGACGGCGCGCGAGAACATCGCGTTCGGTTTGCTCGCCAAGGGATGGGACAAGCACGAGGCCGGCAGGGTCGCCGACAGCTGGCTTGCGCGCGTCGGCCTTTCCGATCGCGCCCAACGGCGCCCGGCTCACCTGTCCGGCGGGCAGGCGCAACGAGTCGCACTGGCCCGTGCGCTGGCCGGCGCGCCCGATCTGTTGTTGCTCGACGAACCGCTCGCAGCGCTCGATGCGGGCACTCGGATGAGTGTGCGTAGTGACCTGCGTAGTCACCTCAGCGAGTTCACCGGCGCGACCGTCTTGGTTACCCACGATCCGCTCGATGCGCTGATCCTGGCCGACCAGGTGGCGGTGATCGAGGATGGCCGGCTCGTGCAAACCGGTACTCCGCACGAGATCACCCGAAAGCCGCGCACTCGCTACGTCGCCCAGCTCGTCGGTCTGAACTTGCTCGCCGGTCACGCCGACGGTACGCACGTCTCGTTACAGGAGGGCGGCGAGCTGCAGGTCGCTGAGTCCCATCACAGCGACGTGTTCGTCGTCGCGCGGCCGACCAGCGTGACAGTGCACCGCGCGACGCCGCACGGCAGTTCGCGCAACGTCTGGTCCGGTGTCATCAACAATGTCGAGCGGCACGGCGACCTGGTACGCCTCGCCGTCACCGGACCACCCGACATGGTCGTCGACATCACGCCGGATGCGATGGCAGATCTGCAGCTCGCCGCCGGAGAGTCGGTGTGGCTGTCGGTCAAAGCCACCGACCTCACCGTCTATCTAGCCTCGGCGGACAGCGAGGCCTAGTCGTGCAGGCTCAGGATCGCGTCGGCAAATTGGGTGGGTGCCTCCTGCGGGAGGTTGTGGCCGGCGTTCGCGATGCGTCGGTGCTCCCAGCGTGCGGTGAATAGCCGGGCGTAAGACGAACCGTCGGTCGGTGGCACCACGCCGTCAGCGTCACCGTCGATCGTGATTGTGGGAACGGTGATGGGAGGCTGCGTCGCCAGTTGCGCCTCGACGGTGGCAAAGGCCGGATCACTAGCGACGAGACCGAAGCGGTGTCGATACGAATGAATGACAACCTCGACGAATTTCGGGTTGTCGAAAGAACTCGCGGTCCGATCGTACGTGTGAGCATCGAAGGACCAGGTTGGCGACCACAGCTTCCAGAGCAACCGGCAGAAATCTCGGCGATGCTGTGCGAGACCGGCCTCTCCGCGCGCGGAGTGGAAGTAGTACTGGTACCAATACCTGAGCTCACTCTCGGGCGAAGCCGGTGTTCCCGCCGAACCGATGTCCTGGATTGCGTAACCGTTGGCCGCGACCAGGAAGTCCACGCGTTGCGGGTGCAGGGCAGCGAGGACGCACGACGCTCGACTGCCCCAGTCGTAGCCGGCCAGCCCTGCTCGCTCGATGCCCAGGGCATCAAGGAGGCCGAGGAGGTCCATCCCGATTGCCGCTTGCTCGCCCGATCGAAGGCCACCCTCGTCGAGGAACCGCGTAGGCCCGTACCCGCGCAGGTAGGGCACGATAACCCGCGCTCCCTGCTCGGCGAGGATCGGCACCACGTCGTCGAAAGCACGCACGTCGTAAGGGAAACCGTGGGAGAGCACGACCGGCCAACCGGCCTCGTCGCCGCTCTCCTCGTAGGCCACGGCCAACTGGCCCGCATGGACGATCTTGTGCACGTCTCTCCGTCTGATGAGCGCCAAGACTCTCGTGATCATTGTTGCGCGATGGCGATCCAGTCGGCGATTCCGCGGCACTTTCCCGGCTCTTGCCGCAAGTCCCCAGGCGCGCTATACGTTGAGAGTGGAGGGGAGCGCGCGGTCGCCTTTCCCGTCCGTACAGGTGCTGCCCGCAACCGCGAGTCGGTGGGACGACCTCGTCACGGTGTTCGGGCGACGCGGCAATGATCCGTCGTGGTGCTGGTGTCAGCGCTTCCTCAATTCGGGAACTGACAACCGCGAGTCGCTGCGGCAGGAGGTCGCCCAAGCCGCGACGGCACCCGGCTTGATCGCCTACATCGGTGATGACCCCGTGGGTTGGAGCAGAGTCGGCCCTCGCTCAACGTTTCCCGGCGTCGGGGGAAACCGGGCGCTGGCTCGTGTGCTCACCGATGATCCCGGCGCCTGGTGGGTGACCTGCTTCGCAATCGACAGCCGGCACCGGAGATCCGGCGTCGGGTCGGCGCTCCTCGAAGCGGCAGTCGCGTTCGCCCGCGACCATGGCGCCGCGGTGGTCCAGGGTCATCCGGTGGACGTGGACGCGTTAAAGGCTGCTCAGGTCAGCGGATCTGCGATCTTCACAGGCACGATGGCCATGTTCGTTGCTGCTGGCTTTTCTGAGATTGCGCGTACGTATCCCACCCGCCCCGTGATGCAGCTCCGAACGTGACTCGGGCTCCGCTCGCGGGGCAGGTTTGGGTTGTGTCTGACAAGGGGGCGGACGTCGGCGCTACAGTTCCGCCGGTACGGGCCTCCTGACGACACTGCTGTGTGCGGCCCCAGGACGAAGGTTCGCCTGCACATCGAGGTACCCCGCGCGCGAGCAACCCGAAGGAGCCCGTCCATGACCGTCCCGAATGATCCGAGCCAGCCGCCCAACTTCGAAAAGCCGCCGTCGCCTGGTTACCAAGCTGCGCCACCGGTCCCCCCGCAATACGGCTACGGACAGATGGCGCCGGGAACCGTGCCGCAGGGAATGTTCTTCGATCCGCCGAGCGGGCTCGTCCTCCCGAACGGCACCCAGCTGGCCAGCGTCGGCCGACGCATCGGCGCCTACTTCTTGGCGATCCCTCTTTTCGTGGTGACGCTAGGCATCGGGTACATCGTCTGGGGTCTGATCCTGTGGGGCCGCGGAACGTCACCGGCGCTGTCGGTGCTGAAGATGAAGGTGTGGCGTCCCGACGACAACAAGCTTGCGTCCTGGGGCTACATGGCCTTGCGAGACATCCTCGGCAGAATCCTGGACGGCATCGTCGGCATCGTTACGCTGCTGATTTCGTTCATCCTGTTCGTCAGCGGCAAGGAGCACAAGTCGCTGCACGACTTGGTCGCCGGCACCGTGGTCATCTACGACCCGAACAACGTCCTGGGCTGACGGACCTCGGGTCGCTCCCTCGTCGCAGCGCCGCGATTCGGCTGGGTGACGACTGTGAGATATCAGTCACGAACGATCGATCGGTGGTCTGCCACTTCGTCTCCAGTTGGAGAATGCTAGGAGGGCGGTGTCGCGGCTCAAGGAGGCTCGATGACGTCGGTGCTTCAGCGTGAAGTCAATGACCCACAGCCTGTGGTCCCCGATCAGACTGTGATCCCCGATCTCGTCACGGTTCCGGTCGCCGTCGGCGCCACGGTGCTGATCGCCAGCGACCTTCATTTGCGCGCCGATCCTAGTTCGATCACCGCGCATGTCGAGGAGGTGATGGTCGCCAGGCTGGACCAGCTCCGTGCGCCGGCCGTCGTAGTGCTCGCAGGCGACATCATCGAGCTGCTTGGCGAACCCGGAATGCGGCCCAAGGATGCCTTCGCCGCACATCCAGAGTTGACCGCGGCGATCCGCAGGGTCGCCACGACGCAGGGGTGTTCGGTGGTGGAGTTGGTCGGTAACCACGACGGCGACCTCGCTTGGGACGTCGATGCGGCCGCCGAAGTGCGGACGGCGATCGGTGCGGAGCTCGCGCTGACCTGCGACCTGGAGATCCAGGCCGAGGCGGGCACCTGCAGGATTCGCGTTGAGCATGGCAACAGATTCGACCCCTACAACTGCTTTCGCGACATTCGCAACCCGCTCGACACTCCCCTCGGCCACCATGTTGTTCGTGAGTTGTTGCCGGTTGTCACCCAGGTCGGGCAGGGCTGGCTCGACGGAGCGACCGACCTCGCCGATCCACCAGATTTTCCTTCCTTCGTCGGCTCTCGCCTGGCGTACCGGCGGCTCGCTGGCCACTTAGGTTGGCTGGTCATCCCGCTGTTGGCGCTGCTCGTACTACTCCGCGTGCCACTCGTGCTGCTGCTGACGAATCGGCTGCCCGAGGATGTGCAGGACTGGATGCGCAGGACGGCGCTCATCGGGCTCGCGTTCATCGTCGACGTCCTCGTCGTGGTCTTCATCATCGCGGTGCTGCTGCGGCGATCGTGGCAGGCGCTGCGCACGCTCGACCTCAGCAGCCGTGGCTGGGGACAGAACGAGGCGTCTCGTACCGAAACCGCGCGGTTGATCGAGGACGGATATCTCGGGCTGGTATGCGGCCACAGCCATCGCCCCGAACTCACCGGCATCCTTTCAGATGCGGCAGAAGCGGTTGCGGGTAAGGGATTCTTTGCGAATGCGGGTTCGTGCACCCCGGTGGTCGAGGCGGTGCCTGGGCGGTTCGGCATGCCTCCGATCTACCTGCGCTATTTGCAGATCAGTTGGATCGAGCTCCACAGCCACCCGCGCGTCGACGTGAGCCTCCACGTAGCCGAAATTCCATTGCCGGGCGCGACTACCCTCGAACGGCTCCTTGCCAAGCGGCCGAGGCAAGTGCTGCGAGACCCGGTGCAGGTCGCGGCCTGGCCGGACGAAATCCGAGTCGGAGACTCGGCCCGGGCTATTGGATGACTCGGCGGAAGTACTCCTTGCTCTGCACGAGCAGCACGATGATGGCGAGATCCAGGAGCCCGCTGACGGCGCTGAAGATGTGACTGATCGCCGGTGCTGCTTGTGCGAAGGAGGCGAGCGCGGTGAGCACACCGATTCCTGTGATGACGATCGTGACAACGCGCGCCCAGCTCTTTCCCTTGCGGACCTGGAGCGCAAGCAGAACATAGAGCACGAGGAAAATGATGCCGAAGACGGTGCTGATCGCGATGGCCGCGTTCACACTGGTATCGAGCTTGTGCGCGTCGAAGCTGGGATTCTTGTTCGCGATCGCCGTCCGCATGCCGCTCTTCGTCGTGAGGAGCACGATGATGCCGATTGCGCTCAGTGCGGCCCCGGCGAACATCAGCCGGACGGCGTTCACCACTGATGGTGGCGGCGGTCCCAGCGGCTGGACGAAACCGGGTTGCGCCGGTGGCATCGGAGCGCCGTACGCTCCATACGCGCTCGGGCTGGCCGGAGCGCTCGGGTACGGGTCGGGGTTCGTGGGCTCGGTCATGTCAGTCCTTCAGTCGGGTTGACGATCGCGGATCTTGTGCCCCATCACATCGGATGCTAAGCATCACGGCGGTTCAGTAGCCACCCGCACGCGACCAGCAGCAGCGCGGTCCAGAGACAGAACACGCCGAAGCCCTGCCACGGTGACAGCAGGTCGTCCTTGCCCTGGTGGGCTGCCGCGATCAGGCGGCCGGCCTCGGACGGCATATAAGCGTGCACGTGCTTGCCGATGCTGCCCGGCAGCAGTTGGGCGAGCGGCGCCAGTACGAGGACAAAGGCGATGACGCCGGTGATCCCTGCTGCGGTGTGCCGCAGGAGGCCGCCGATCGCAAGAGCGAACAGACCGAGGACCGCGAGGTAGAGCCCGGCGCCGATAACGGCTCGAAGGACGCCGGGGTCACCGATCGCGACCGGCGCCCGCTGGTGCACGATCGCGGCGCCGATGAAGAAGCAGGGGAAGGCGACGAGCTCAGCCACGACGAACACGAACGCTGCGAACACGATGGACTTCGCCACCAGCATTGGGGTTCGCTTCGGGACGGCGAGCAGGCTCGCGCGGATCGCGCCCGTGGAGTATTCGCCGGCCATGATGAGGACGCCAAGGACGCAGATCGTCAACTGGCTGAATTGGAAACCTGCGCCGAGGATCAAGCTCACGGGATCTGCAACGATGCGCGCGCGTTCAGCAGCGTCGGTCTTGTCCCACTGGCTCGCATTCACGGTGAGTGCCGTGAACAAGGCCGTGAAGCCGAGGCTCAGCACAACGAGCAGCACGAGAGACCAGATGGTCGAGCGGATCGAGCGCAGTTTCGTCCACTCGGCGAGCAGGAGCCGGCGGAACCGGAAGTGGCTGCCCGTCGGCGGCAAGGCGGTGTGCGGTGTCGCGGTCGCAGTGGTCATGCGCTGCGCTCCTCGTTCATATCCGGTGACGCTGCCTCATGCGTGCCGTACTCGAGGCTCTCGCGGGTCAACTCCATGAACGCCTCCTCGAGGGACGCAAGCTGCGGCGTGAGCTCATGCAGTTCGAGGCCCGCACGAGCCGCAAGGTGTCCGATCCGGTCGGCCGGCAGGTTGGTCACTGTCAATGCGCCGTCGTCAGCGACACCGACCGTACCGCCGTCGGCTGTGATTACTTCACCGAGCCTGGCCGCATCAGGAGATCTCACGAGCACGGACTTCTGCGAGCTCTGCTCGATGAACTCCTCTGTCGTGCAATCGGCGATCAGCTTTCCGCGCCCGATCACGATCAGATGTTCGGCAGTCACGGCCATCTCGTTCATGAGGTGGCTTGACACGAACACCGTGCGTCCCTCTGCGGCGAGCCGCTTGAGGAGGTTGCGGATCCACAGGATCGCTTCGGGGTCGAGTCCGTTGACCGGCTCGTCAAGGAGGAGGACCTGCGGATCGCCGAGTAGCGCGGCCGCGATGCCGAGCCGCTGGCTCATGCCGAGCGAGAACCCACCGGCCCTCTTTTGGGCGACGTCATGCAACCCGACGAGATCGATGACAGCGCTGACACGGCTGCGTGGCAGGCCCTGAGTCTGGGCAAGGATCAGCAGGTGGTTGTAGGCACTGCGACCCGAATGAACGGCCTTTGCTTCCAGGAGCGCCCCGGCTGTCCGCAGCGGCTCGACGAGGTCGCGATAGCGGTGGCCGTTGATGGTCGCGGTGCCGGTGTCGGGCCTATCGNNACGTTCGGGCCGAGGAACCCAGTGACCTTGCCGGGCTGAACGGTGAACGACAAATGATCGACGGCGACTTTGTCGCCGTACCGCTTGCTCAGATCACGCGCCTCAATCAAGCCGACTACCTTTCGTCGCTGACACCCTAAGAGTCGCCGAGCCTCGACGCTATCGTTTTCCCCGACGCAGACGCATGAGGCGCGGGCCGGGAGGTTTGGGGTGCAGTTCCTTCACAATCACGTCGGGTATTCGGCGGCAGATGCCAAGCGCGCACTCGTGCAGAGCAGTGCCGGGGGCTTCGACGGGGGCTCGTTCACGGTCTTTTCCGCGTCGACGCGGCAGCCTGTGTCGACGGGCGAACTGCGGGCGCTCGGCAGCGTCATGCAGTGGCGGGATTGGCAGTACTGGGAGGCGGATTTCTCCGGGCTGCAGCGGGCCGGGCGATACTTTCTCGCGCTCGATGGCGTCGTCCCGCCAGTTGTCTCGGCGCCGTTTGTCATTGCCGACAATGTGCTCGACCTGCAGCCGATATCCGACCTGGTCCACTATTTGAAGTCTCAACGAAGCAGCGGCATCTTCGACCTGACCGACCGCAACTGCCAGATATTCGGCACCGACGAGCGGATCGACGTCCACGGCGGCTGGGGCGATGCGTCGGGTGACAACTCGAAGTATCTGACGCATCTTTCCTACGCCAACTTCTTCAATCCGCAACAGATCCCGCAGGTCGTGTGGAACCTGATCGAGGGTCGGAGCCGACTGCACGGCCTCGGAATCTGGCTCGACGACCGGATCGTCGACGAAGCTCTGCACGGTGCCGACTTCCTCGTGCGCATGCAAAGCCCGCGAGGCTTCTTCTACATGATTGTTTTCGACGTGTGGTCGAAGGACGTCGAGCAACGCATGGTTTCCAGCTTCGCGACGCAGGAGGGGCACCGGCTCGACAGCTATCAGGCCGGCTACCGGCAGGGTGGTGGCAGCACGATCGCGGCGCTGGCCCGCGCGAGCCAACTGCCGCGCGACGGCGCGTTCCCCCGCCCAGAATATCTCGCAGCCGCCGAGCGCGGGTTCGCTCACCTCGAGGAGCACAACACCGAATATCTCGACGATGGCACAGAGAACATCATCGATGACTATTGCGCGCTGCTCGCGGCGACCGAGTTGTTCGCCGCGACCGGCCGTGACATCTACCGTCGTGCCGCAGTGGCCCGCGCGACGACGCTCGTGGCACGCCAGCACGACGACGGTTGGTTCTGGGCGGACGACGCGAAGTCGCGCAGCTACGTGCACGCGGCCGAGGCGGGCCTGCCGTACGCAGCGATGCTGCGTTTCCTCGAGGTGCTTCCAGACTCCGAGACGGCTGCGGCGGTCGAGCGCGCGGTGCGACGTGGTCTGCAGCACGAGCTCGATGTGACCGCCGGCGACAATCCCTTCGGTTACCCGCGCCAACTCGTCGTCCTGCCGGGTGGGCAGCCCAGCGTGCGGTACTTCATGAAGCACGAGAACGACACAGGCTATTGGTGGCAGGGCGAGAACGCCCGCCTGGGTTCGTTGGCCTGCGCCGCGCAGTGGGCGATGCTGCACTTCGCGGCTGAGCCCGCGTTCTGTGCGGACCTGTCTCGCTACGCCCAGGGAGCTATCGATTGGATCTTTGGCTTCAATCCGTTCGACGCCTGCATGATGCAGGGCTACGGGCACAACAATCCGCGCTATGACCCTGGTTCATGGAATGCACCCGGCGGCGTGTGTAACGGCATCACAGCTGGCGCGGACAACGAGGATGACATCGACTTCAAGGCGCCCGAGGCGACTGACCCGAGCCAGTCGTGGCGGTGGGCGGAGCAGTGGATTCCCCATGGCGCTTGGCTGTTCGTCGCGCTGGCCCACCGGCAGCCGCCACCGTCTCAAAACGACATTGGCGGGTAACCTGGAACGACTCCAGAACTTGACTGAGTCCAGAATGACGAGTTAGCTGGCCGATGTGACCGCCGACGCCGACCTCCTGCGTGACAGCGGACTGCGCGCGACGGCGGCGCGGATGGCCGTGCTCTCTGCCGTCGAGAGCCAGCCGCATGCAGCCGCCGACGACATAGCGGCCGCGGCGCGCGCCCACCTGGGCGCAGTCTCAACCGCGGCGATTTACGACGTATTGAACGCGCTCACCGCGGCAGGCCTGATCCGGCGAATCGAGCCGGCCGGGTCACCGGCCCGCTACGAGACGCGGACGGCCGACAATCACCACCACATCGTCTGCCGGCGCTGCGATGCGGTCGCCGACATCGACTGCGCTGTCGGCGTCGCCGCCTGCCTCGAACCAAGCGGCCTCGATTCCGCCGAGCTGCAGGGTTTCGTGCTCGACGAGGCCGAGGTCACCTGGTGGGGGCTGTGCGCGAGCTGCCAACAGACCGATCCCGCGAAAACTAACGACGGCACCGCGCTGTCCATTCAAGACATGCCGTCCGCTCGAGACATACCGATCGCACGCAGGAGGACATCATGACCGACGTCGCGAACCAGGGCCGCCCATCGGACGACGACCGCGAGGTGCTGACGAATCGTCAGGGACACCCGGTGCACGACAACCAGAACCAGCGCACGATCGGTGCGCGCGGGCCGGCGACGCTTGAGAACTATCAGTTCCTCGAAAAGATCAGTCACTTCGATCGCGAGCGAATTCCCGAGCGGGTCGTCCACGCACGTGGCACGACAGCGTTCGGCTACTTCGAGGCGACCGGCCAGATAGGCACCGCGCAGGACGCCGAGCCGATCTCGACGTACACCAGGGCCAAGCTGTTCCAGGAGGCCGGCAAGCGCACCGACCTCGCGATCCGGTTCTCGACCGTCGCAGGTGGCCGCGATTCGAGCGAAGTGGCCCGCGACCCCCGCGGGTTTGCGGTGAAGTTCTACACCGAAGACGGCAACTGGGACCTCGTCGGCAACAACCTTGGGGTGTTCTTCATCCGCGACGCCGTCAAGTTCCCTGACTTCATCCATTCGCAGAAGCCCGACCCCGTCACGTTCGAGGCAAGCGTGCCGAATCGCGCGTTCGACTTCTTCTCGCAGACGCCCGAATCCCTGCACATGGTCATGCTGGTCTTCAGCCCGCGCGGCATTCCAGCGAGTTACCGTACGCAGCAGGGTTTTGGCGTCAACACGTACAAGTGGGTCAATGCTGCCGGCGACACCAAACTGGTCAAGTACCACTGGCTGCCCAAGCAGGGCGTGAAGTCGTTCACGGCGGCCGACGCGGCCGTCGTCCAGGCCGAAAATCTCGGACATCACACGAAGGACCTCTACGACGCGATCGACGCGGCCGACTTCCCGGAGTGGGACCTGCACGTCCAGCTCATGGACGACGACGACCACCCCGAACTCGACTTCGACCCGCTCGACGACACCAAGGTCTGGCCCGAGAACGTCTTTCCGCTACGCAAGATCGGCACGATGGTCCTGAACCGCAAGCCGGAGAACTTCTTCGTCGAGAGCGAGCAGATCGCTTTTGGCACTGGCGTCCTCGTCGACGGCCTCGACTTCTCCGACGACAAGATGCTGGTCGGCCGCACCTTCAGCTACTCCGACACGCAGCGGCACCGGGTCGGGCCGAACTACCTGCAGCTTCCGGTGAATCAGCCCAAGAACGCGCGCGTTGCAACCAACCAGCGCGACGGCCAGATGGCGTACGCGGTCGACAACGGCGGCGCGAACCCACACGTCAACTACGAGCCTTCGATTACTGGCGGGTTGCGCGAGGCGAACGAGCCGGCCAACGAGGAGGTCGGTCCCGAGATCATCGGACGGCTTACGCGCAAGCGCATTCCGCGGACAAACGACTACGGGCAGGCCGGCGAGCGGTACCTGCTATCCGAACCGTGGGAGCGCGACGATCTGGTAGCGAACCTTGTCGGCGCCCTTAGCCAATGCGATCGGCCGATCCAGGAGCGGATGGTGTGGCACCTGTTACTCGCCGAGAACGAGCTCGGACTGCGCGTCGGTGAGGGAATCGGCATCGGTCCGGACGACGTGCGGCACCTACCACCGCTAGCGACCCAGACTCTGTCGGACGTCGAGTTGGACCGCATTGCCAACCTGGGAAAGAACGGTCCCCGCGACGTGTCCGGGTTGACGATGACGCACTGCGTGCCGAACGAGCACGTCGAGGTCAAGCAGTAGAGGTAGTCGATCTGCGCCACCACCGGTCGGCGCAGGTCGTCAGCCGACGACGCGAACCGCGCCCGAGTACCCACCATGGCCGAGGACCGACGCGATCCGCACGACATCGCCGGTGTGCGGCGCGTTCACCATCATGCCGTTGCCGATATAGATGCCGACGTGGTGATGGTCGCGGTGGAAGAACACCAGGTCGCCGGGCTTCAGCTCGGCGTAGGACACGTGGCGGTAGGCGTTCCAGAGCGCGCCGGTGTAGTGCGCAGTGCCGACGCCTGCGCGACCGTATGCCCACTCGACGAGGCCGGAACAGTCGAAGGTGGATTGACCCGCGGCTCCGAAGACGTAGCGACTGCCGAGCTTCGACAGCGCGGCCGCCACCGCGCGTTGCGCGACACTCGAGCCGCCCGCGCTCTGCGGCACCACGAGAAGGGGCGCGCTTGCAGGAACGCCCGGCGCCGGCGGTCGGACCAGTCGTCGGCTGGCCGCGAGCGCGGCCGTCCTCACAGCTGCGGCACGAGCCGCCTGCGCCCGGTTGAAACTTGCCAGGGCGGCGGCCGCGCGGGCCTGGTCTGCAGCCGCCTTCGCCTTCTGGGCGGCAAGCAACTGGGCACGTTGGGCCGCCGTCAACTGTGCGAGCACCTGTGCGCTGCGATCGAGCGCTGCCTTGATTTCGGCCTGCTTCTTCGCGAGCTGCGCGGCGAGTGCGGTCGCCGTCGCTTTCGCCTGTGCCGCCGACGAGAGCGACTGCTGATAGCGCAGGTCGGCCGATCGGACGGCGGCGAGAGCGGTCGACTGCTGGCCGCTTAGATGCTGGAGCATCGCGATCCGGTCCATCGCCTGTGCTGGCGACTTCGTGTTCAGGACGATCGCGAGGCCCTCGCTGAGACCGCCGGACTCGTAGGACTGCACCGCGAAGACGCCGACCTTGGCCTGCTCGGTGACCACGAGATCGTGCGCCCGACCCGCCGTGACAGTCGCGGCCGTCGCCTTCTGTTGCGCTTGCGAAAGAAGCAGCTTCGCGCCGTTGTACTGCTCCGACGCGACCTCCGCCTGGTCGGAGAGACTGTCCAGCTGGGCCTGGGCTTCGGCAACCGTCTTCGGCTGCGCTGCCTGACTCGAGACGGCGGGAAGGAGGGCGGTGATCACGAACGCCGCACCGGCCGCGGAGATCGCCTTGAGGGCGGGCGCGGCGATTCGGCGATGGCTCTGCTGTTCCGGCGACTTCTGCCGATCCGCCGACTCCGGCTTATGCGCGAGAAACGTGCGGGTACAGCGCGCCAAGGCGTGCGGCCCTTCCTCTTCCGGCCGCCGGCCGAGTTAGCTGACGGGTTCGGGCCGAGGTAGCCCTACGGCGACGGCTTGCGCCGGCGCCGATTCACCCCTGGGGAAGGATTTGGTTCCCCGGCTCCCCCGAGGGGGATTAGGCGGTGACCCGACCGCCGCTCCCAGAATCGGTGCAGGTCACGGGCGGATCACGGAGCAGCATAGGAGAGGGTCCCGGACCGCACAACGCCGACCCGCCTACGCACAGGGCACGAATTCACGCACCGATTACACAATCGCCCTTAACTCTTGATCATCTTCTACCGAATGATCTTGTACTTACGGCCTAGGGGAGTTCTGTGGCACTCGAAACGATCATCAGACCATCCGCAATGCTGTCCGCGGGCGCCGCCGCCGCGATCCTCCGTGCCCTCGATCACGACGACGTCGCGAACGGTGGAGTGTGGAGCGCCTCGGCCGGACTGTGGCACCGATACGACCGCTCGTGGAACGGTCCGTCCGGCTCGCGGGGCACCGCCCAGCTGGCCGGCTCGATTGCCGTCATCTACGAGTCGCCGGTGCGCAACCAGATCACGATCTACAAGGTGATGATCACCGACGCGGGCGTCCGGGATGGTCTGACGGTCGACAGGCTGTGCGACGAGGCGTTGGCCCACGCCGGTCTTACCTTGGCGAGTTGTCCAAGGATCACCATGACCGGCCCGCCGCTCAGCGATCCGTTCCAGTCGCCAATGACCGCCAGCCGCGTCAGCAGCCGCACCCGGGCTGTGCGCCCCTAGGCTGTCGAGCGGAGGAGGCGCGCTTGATCAAGTACCTCGGTTCCAAGCGACTGCTCGCCTCCGTCCTCGCCGACATGGCCGAGGCGGTCGGTGCACGCACTGCCCTCGATCTTTTCACCGGGACGACGCGGGTCGCGCAGGCGTTCAAACGCCGCGACATCCGGGTCACCGCGGTAGACAGTGCGACCTACGCCGAGGTTCTCGCCGGCTGCTTCATTGCAACCGATGCCACCTCAGTCGACAAGGACGAGCTGTCGCGCGCGCTTGACCAGTTGAACGCGCTGCCGGGCCGCGCGGGCTATTTCACCGAAACGTTCTGCGTCGCGTCGAGGTACTTCCAACCGAAGAACGGCGAGCGGGTCGATGCAATCCGCGACGCGATCGAGGCTCGGTACCGCGATCATCCCCTCTACCCGGTGTTGCTCACCTCGCTGATGCTTGCCGCCGACCGGGTCGACTCGACGACCGGCCTCCAGATGGCCTACCTCAAGCAGTGGGCGCCGCGCTCGCACAACAATCTCGAGTTGCGGGCACCGGAACTGCTCGCGGGCCCAGGCGAGGTTGTCCGCGCAGACGCGATGACTGTCGTCGACGACGTCCCGGGGGTTGGCATCGCCTACCTGGATCCGCCGTACAACCAGCATCGATATTTCACCAACTACCACGTCTGGGAGACGCTCGTCCGCTGGGATGCACCAGAGCACTACGGCGTGGCGTGCAAGCGGGTAGATGCGCGCGACGAGACGACGAAGTCGCCGTTCAATCGCAAGCGCGAGATGCCGGCCGCGATGCAGTCGGTCATCATGCGCACCAAGGCGGACGTCGTCGTGGTCTCGTACAACGACGAGGCGTGGGTCACGCCCGAACAGATGACGGCGTGGTTGCGCGGGGCGGGTCATCCCCAGGTCGCGATCCTCGGCTTCGACTCGAAACGCTACGTCGGGGCTCAGATCGGCATACACAATCCGGCGGGCGATCGCGTCGGCGCCGTCTCACACCTTCGCAACACCGAATACGTTTTCGTCGCCGGACCGCCCGAGTTGGTCGAGAAAGCCGTGACCTCAGCTGTCGCGGTCGTCGCGTTGCCGCTTGGTGTGGTCGGCCAGGAACCGTTCGAGCTCGGCACCCAGCTCGTCGGCCGACGGTAGGTCGCCGGAACCGGTCGCGAGCAGGTCGCTGCCGCGGCCGCGCAGGAACGCGTCGTACTGCTGCTCGAGCGAGCCGACGAGCGCCATCGCGTCGGGGGAATCGGAGACCTGCTTGTCGATCTCGAGTCTGGCGGCTGTACCCGCCCGATGAAGATCGTCCGTCGGGAGCATGAGCCCACCGGCGAGCGCGATCGCACCGACCAGCCGCTCAGCTGCGTCGGGAAATTCCGACTGCGCGATGTAGTGCGGCACGTGCGCCGCGAAGCCGATCGCGTCGAGGCCCCGCTCGGTCAACCGGAACTCGAGGAGGTGCCCGGCGCTTGCTGGCACCTGCACCCGCTGCACCCACGGCTCATTGCCCGGGATCAACTCCTGACGAGACGCGTGCGACGTGATGCCGACCGGCCGGGTGTGCGGCACCGCCATCGGGATCGCGTTGAGCCCGATTGTGAGACGTACCCCGAAATGCTCGACGATAGTGATGACCGCGGCGACGTAACGCTCCCATTGGACGTCGGGTTCGGGGCCGGTCAGGAGCAGGAACTGGGTGCCCGCGGCGTCCGTCAGGAGATAGAGCAGCAGTTTCGGATCGGCGTAGCTCTCCCAGTGGTCGGCGTCGAAGATCATCGCGGGGCGCCTGGCCCGGTAGTCGTGCAACTGGTCGACGTCGAATTGCCCGACGACGCGGTTCGGCAGCGTTTCGAGCAGGTGTTCATGGGTCAGCCGGACGGCTTCGCCGGCGTCGACGAAGCCGTTCAGGGCGTGCACGAGCACGGGGCGGTCGAGAAGCGGCGCCTCGGAGTCGAGGGTGTAGAGCCCACGCGGGTCGAGCACCTTCATGAACCTTCCATCAGGGTCGGACGCCGCTGTGCCGACGCCGACTGCTCCTACCAGTGTCCCGCACCGGCGACTAATGGGCGGAGACGGCCGGGATTCGGCTGATGTTCAACCCCCATTGGCGACATCGAGGCCGCCGGAGCGGGAGCATGGGACAGGAGCGCGACGCACGGTCGCGACGGGAACCAGGACGACACCCGGGAGGTGGGCGTGGGCGGCGTGGCGGGCGGGCCGGTCGCGGGTCTGGCCGACCGGCGCGCGATGACCCGAGATGCCCTCGAACGCGGCGTGTTCGACGTAGTCGTCATCGGCGGCGGGATCATCGGCCTGTCGACCGCCTGGCACGCTGCGCGATCCGGCCTGCGCGTCGCGATCGTCGATGCGGGCGACTTCGCCGGTGCGACCTCGAGTGCGTCGACCAAGTTGGTGCACGGCGGCCTGCGGTACCTCGCCATGGGCGACGTCCGGCTGGTGTACGAGAACCATGCCGAGCGACGCGCCCTCGGCGACAAGCTGGCACCACACCTGGTGCAGCCGGTGCCCTTCCTCGTCCCGCTGTACGAGGGCGGCCCACACGGGCGGATGAAGATCGGTGCCGGCATGCTCGTCTATTCGGCGCTCTCGCGCTTCGACGATGGCCCCGGCAAGTTGCTCTCGGCCCGCAAGGCAGCGGCGATGGTGCCCGCTCTCCGAACCGAAGGACTGCGCGGCTGCGGGCTCTACTACGACCATCAGATGAACGACAGCAGGGTCGCGTTGATGGTGGCGCACGCCGCCGCTGACGCTGGCGCCGTGCTGGCCAACTACCTCGAGGTCGTCGGATTGCGCGACGTCGACGATCGGGTCGCGGGGGTCGACGTCCGCGACCGGCTCGATGGCGCCGAGTACGGCGTTGATGCGCGGGTGGTCGTCAATGCGGGTGGTCCGTGGGTCGACTACGTCAGGAGGCTCGAGGATCCGGCTGCGGCGCCGAGTGTGCGGCTCTCGAAAGGCGCCCACCTCATCGTCGCCCAACGCGAACCGTGGGCCGCGGCGGTCACTTTGCCGCTCGAGGGCGGGCGCGTGTCGTTCGCGATCCCGTGGGAGGACCAACTCCTGCTGGGTACGACCGACGAGCCGTACGAAGGCGAGCCGGGCGCGGTTTCCTGCACGGACACCGACGTCGAGCAGATCCTGGCCGAGGCGGCCCAGTCGATCGACGGCTCGTACCTTTCGCCGGACGGCGTCCGCTATGCGTTCGCGGGCTTGCGGGTGCTGCCGCTGGGCAACCGCGCCACCCAAAATGCCAAGCGCGAGACCGTCATTACGCGAGGCCCGCGCGACCTGATCTCCGTCGCCGGCGGGAAGTGGACGACGTTCCGGCGGATCGGTCTCGACGTGCTCGAGCACGTCCACGAGCTTGCGCCGGACGTCGACATCGACCGGAGCGACGCGGTGTTGCCAGGTGCGGCGGACCCCGATTCGGTCGCCCGGGTGTTGCGGGCCTCGAGCCCCGACCTGCCGGACGACGTCGTTGCGCACCTCGCCCGCCACTACGGCACCTACGCGCACGGGCTCGCGTCGCTCATGGCCGCCGATCCACGGCTTTCCCGGCGGGTGCATGCTGACGGCCCCGACGTCTGGGCGCAGGTTGTCTACGCGGTCAATGATGAGTGGGCCTGCAACGCCGACGATGTCCTGCGGCGGCGCACGACGGTCGAGGTCCGCGGTCTCGCCACTGCGGCGATCAGGGCGGAGATCGAGGCGTTCATCCAGAACACGGTCGGGGTCGACGTCCCGCGTAGTTGGCTCGGGTGGTGGCCCCGGCGTCGGCAAGCAGCCGGCGCCTGACTAGGCGTTGACCCACGACGCCTGACCAGGCGTTAACTTAGGGACCCGTATCTTGGTACGGCATACCTGCGCCGCTTCGACTACCCGCCGACCTTTTGAGGGCCTACGTGGCAGTTCCGACCGACAACCCGCACATCAACTTCCTCCAGGCGATCACGATCGGCGTCATGCAGGGCGTGACCGAGCTGTTCCCGGTGTCGAGCCTGGGTCACTCGGTCCTGATCCCAGCGTTGGTCGGCGGCTCATGGAAGACGCTGGTCAGCCAGGAGCACGCGAAGGAGTCGCCGTACCTTGCGTTCATCGTGGGCCTGCACGTCGCGACCGCCCTCGCCCTCCTCACGTTCTTCTGGCGTGACTGGGTCCGCATCATCGGCGGATTCGTCAGCTCGCTGCGGCGGATCGTGCCTGGTCTGTTCGGCCGCCCGGTCGACGGACCGCGGTTGCAGACCGTGCACGAGAAGATGGCCTGGCTCATCGTCGTTGCGACGATCCCGGCCGGCGCGCTGGGTCTCGGCCTCGAGCACACGTTCCGTACGTTGTTCGCGAAGCCGCTGGCGGCCGCGATCTTCCTGACCATCAACGCCTTCATCCTGTTCGCCGGTGAAAAACTGCGGCGTCGGTCGAAGGCGCGCGCACTCGCGTCGACCGCAGCAGGCTCGTCCGTGCAGGTCGCACCTGATCCGGATGCTCCGGCGGAAGTTCTCGATCCCGAGCACGACCCCGAGAACGACATCGACATCACCGGGCGGTTCACCCTGCGCGACGCCGGCATTGTCGGCGTATTCCAGAGCCTGGCGCTGTTCGCCGGTATCAGCCGGTCGGGCATCACCATGGTCGCCGGACTCATCCGCGGTCTCAATCACGAGCAGGCGGTGCGGTTCTCGTTCCTCNNTCCTCGCCGCGGGCGTCTACAAGATTCCGGACCTGACAGGCCCGCTCGGCAACGGCATCGGCGGTCAGGTGCTCGCCGGGAGCGTGGCCGCCTTCATTGCCGCGATCGTGACGATCAAGTTCCTCGTGCGTTGGTTCCACACCCGCACCCTGACACCGTTTGCTTGGTACTGCGGCATCTTCGGGGTGTTCTGCATCGCTCGGTTCGCCTAAGCCTGGCAGCGAGCTAGCTCGGATCGAGGTACGAGCCGATGAAGTCGGCCGCATCGCCGAGCGCCTGGATCTCGTTGGCCCGCTTGGTGAATCCATGTCCCTCGTCTTCGTAGACGTCGTACCGGACGTCGACCCCGCGGGCCCTTAGCCGCTCGACGATCTGGTCGCTTTCGGCCTTTGCGACCCGCGGATCGTTCGCGCCCTGTATCACGAACAGCGGCGTCTTGATCGCATCGGCGTAAGTCACTGGCGACCGCGACATCAGGAAGTCAGCTTCGGTATCGGCGTCGCCGATCAGGCCGGCCGTCATCCGGCGCCACGTCGGAGGCACCGCACGAACGAACGACACCAGGTTCGATGGCCCGACGATGTCGACGGCGACCGCCCACAGGTCGGGCAGCCGCGAGACGCACGAGAGCGTGGCGAATCCGCCGAACGATCCGCCGAACACACCGATGCGATCGCGATCGACCCAGTCGAGCTCGTGCAGGTAGCGCACGGCGTGCTCGAGATCGCCGAGCTCAGCGCCGCCCCAGTCACGGTGGATCAGTTTCTGGTAGGTCGCGCCATAGCCGGTTGATCCGCGCACGTTGGGCGCCAGGATCGCGACGTTGTGCGACAGCAGGTACTGGTACAGCCCGCCGTACATATAGACCGGGCGCTCCTGCGCTTCGGGTCCGCCGTGGATCGACAGCAGCACCGGAAACGGGCCGTCGCCCGGCGGCCGGTACAGGAACGCCGGGATCGCGCGGCCGTCATGGGTGCCGAACTGCACGAGCGTCGGCTCGACGGCATCGACCGCCCGCAGTGCTGGTGGCGCGCTGTCGGTCAGTACCCGCACCGAACCAGTGACCAGATCCATCACCACGACCTCGGCGGGCCGGGTCGCTGTGGCCAGCAGAAATGCAAGGCGCCGCCCGTCACGCGAGATGCAGAGCGCAGTGATGGCGCCGGCGGGAGCGGCCGGAATCGCGAGCGCTTCGGCGGTCGGCAACCGGCGAACCTGCAGTCGCGAGTAGCCGTTGTCGTTGACGGTCCACGCCAGGGTCTCGCCGTCCGCGCTCAAGACGAGCTGTTCGACGTCCCAGTCCGGCTGCTCGAACCAGTCGAACGCCGCCGGCGTCGTCGGGAATTCCGCGATGCCGGTGAACTCTCGACCGCGGTCGGTGAGTACGAAAAGCCCGCTGCCGTCGGGCTTCCACGGCCCTGGCTCATGTTTCGCCTCGCCGTCGTGTGCACTGAGCAGGCGCGGTTCATCCGACGGCGAGCCGTCGCGATCGGCGACCAAGATGTCGGAGTCGGTGTTCGAGTTGGCCCGGACGATTCCGACGACGCGCGAGTCGGGTGAGAATGCCGTGGGAAAGTGATAGCCATCGGCCGTCACGATCCGTCGGGTGTCGCCGGTCGTGAGGTCGTGCACCAACACGTCCTGGCAGGTCGGATCGCGATCGTTTCCTGCGTAGACGATGAAACGCCCGTCGGGCGAGAACGTCTCGACGATGCCGAGTTGGTGCTGCACGTTCGGTGCTTCCGTCAGGGCGCGCGGCTTTCCTCCGTCGGCGTCCATGATGAATACCTGGTGGAATTCGTCACCTTGGTGGTCGGCGGTGAACACCAGCCGGACGCCGTCCGGTGACCATGCCACGTTGCGTACTGCGCGCTCGGTGAAATGCGTGAGTTGGGTGGCTTGGTCGCTGTCGATATCTTGGCGCCAAAGGTTCGACTGCCCCGATGCGTTCGACGCGTACGCGACCGTTGCGCCATCGGGTGACATCGCGAGAGCCGGTTGGAACCGGCGGACTGGCGCGAAATCGGCGTAGCGGAACGTGCCCATTGTGCTCCTCACGATGTGTCGGCGAGTCCACGCAACATCAGATCGAGATGATCGACCCCGGACGGTGTCACCTTCACAGGGAGTCCCCAGTCCTGTTGGTGAATGTGGCAAGCGGCGTGTTCGTCGGCGTCGTCACAGGTCGCCGCGCGGATCGTGACGTGCAGTACGCCGGTCGGCACGTCACGAGCAAAGACCAATGTCCGTTCGAGGGACGGGCCGATCCCGGCGCCTGTCGTGAGCAGTCCGGGTGGTGAGGCATCGACCGAAAGGCGACTGGCCGGCCCGTCGCGATCATCGAAGTGCTGGCCGGCCGGAGGACTGAACGCCACGCGCAACGCGAAGTCACCGTCGGCACTGACATCGATCGGTGTCCGTCGCGTCGCATATTCGCGTTGTTCCACATCGAGATACCTTGCTGCGAGACCGATCGCGGTAAGTCGATGCGCCGCTGACTCGACCACGATCAAGTAGTCGCCCGCCACGACGGCGTCCGTTGGCTGAGCGAGGCCGGTCGCGATCGTGCTGACCGTCCTCGCGCTCGGCTCGTACCGGCGGATCGCGCCGTTGTAGGTGTCCGCGATGGCGACCGACCCGTCGGGCAAGGCCGTCACACCAAGCGGGTGCTGCAGCAACGCTTGCGCCGCATCGCCGTCGCGGTGCCCGAACGTGAACAATCCCTGCCCGACGGCCGTAGAAACCGCGTCAGCGTCGACGTATCGGATCGACGACGTCTCGGAGTCGGCCACCCATAGCCGTTCGCCGTCGACAGCGAGTCCGGAACTCTGTGCGAACCACGCCGCGTCGAGCGGACCGTCGACCAGGCCCTCGTGGCCGGTGCCCGCGAACAATGCGACCTTCGAGGTCACCGGGTCGAAGGCGGCTAGCTGATGGGTGCCGGCCATGGCCACGATCACGGCGCGTTGGGACGGCAGCCACTCGACGTCCCATGGGCTTGACAGCTCGATCTCGGACGCCGGGTAAGTGCCGCCGTCCAACGCCGTCAGCCGCGGGTGCCCGGAGCCGGCGACTGTCGTTAGCGACCAGTCGGCGACACGCAGCCCTCGCAACGCATGGTTGACGGTGTCGGCGACGACGATGTCGTAGCCCACGGCTGTCGCGATTTCGGACGGCAGCCAGCAGAGGCCTTGTGGCTCGCTGAACCGCGCGATGGCGGGCGACCCGTCGACGAGGCCGCGTCGGCCGTCGCCGATGCGGAGTCGCACGGTCGTGAGGTCGGGCTCGACGACGATGAGACTGTGATGGCCGGTGTCCGACACCAGAAATGCCCCATCAGGCAGGGCGACCGCTTTGCCCGGGAATCGCAACGCCGTTACCTCGTGCGCGGCCGGCACGAAGGGCGCGTCACCGCGGCGCAGCGTTCCCTTCGCGTCGTGTTCGCGGACGAGGCCGTCGATCAACGTTTCGAGCCCGTGCGCGTGCCCTTCCCCTGACAGCTGGGCTACCACATAGCCCTCAGGGTCGACCACGACCAGGGTCGGCCAAGCACGGGCTGTGTAGGCGGCCCACGTCGCCAGATCCGGGTCGTCGAGCACCGGATGGTCGACGTCGTAGCGCTCGACCGCCGCAGCGACGGCCGCATGGTCGGCCTCGTGCACGAACTTCGGGGAGTGGACGCCGATCAGCACGGCGACTGCATTGGGGCCCTCGGTGTACTTGGCCTCGAGCGGCCGCAGTTCGTCGATGGCGTGCAGGCAGTTGATGCAGCAGAANNTTGAGCCAGCCGCCCGCGCCGACCAGCCCAGGCGCCCTGACTCGGGCTCGGGAGACTGCGGTCACCGTCGCAGTCTCCCATCGGTGCAGCAGGTGTCCTCAGGGAAGGGGCCGCGGCGTCCGATGATGGACCCATGCGCAAGCCCTGGGGGCCACACCTCGTTTCCGTTGTCTTTGGGCTGGTCGTGGCGCTCGCCGTTGGTGCGGTCGCCTGGGGCGTGACCCACGACGGCTCCGTCAAGCACGGCTTCGGGACCGGTGCTCAGCAGGCTGCGGCCCGGCGAGCCCTCGCGCTCAATCTGCCTCTGCCGTCGATGATGACGCGCGACAAGACCTTCACCGCGTGCGGAATGTCCGGCGACGACTGCCTGACCAGTACGGTCACCATCGCGGGCACCCTGACTGCGCTTGGCGGGGCTTTTCACACCGCGGGGGGCTCGCTCGCCCACAAGTGCACGGTGATCCCGACACCGCAGGTTGATGGCGGCGCCTCCGCGCCGGCGTTCAGCTGCGTGGCCGAGGGTCGGCTGGCAGGCGGCTGGGTCATCGTTCTCCTCGGCGACGGCTGGCTGTTGCCCGGCTCCCCGACTCCGAAGACCGCGGCGCTGATTGCTGTCGAGTCGCCGGCTCGCGACGTCACGCATGCGTCGCTGCCGAGTACCCGGCCTGCGATTCCGGACTGGCTCCCCAATGGCTGGACGATCATTCCGGATGCTTGCAACGACCCGGCTTCGCCGACCGCTTCCCCGACGCCGCTCCCGTCTGCCGTGCTCACCGGCACCGTGACCTTGGCGCCGCAGCCGAGCGCCTTGCCCGATTGCGATCCACACGATACGACGGTCACGGTGCGTGCGCCGGTGAGTGTGATCGTCGCCGCTGGCGCTCTTGCCAGGGCGGCCTCGGGTCTGGGCTACCGACTCGACGGGCTGCCGTGTGTGGCCAACAAGTCATTCGCCGGGTGCCAGGTGCAGGGGTCGAAACGCGACGTCGGAATCGCGGGTTCGGTCGTGCACAGCCTGGTCGCCCGACTGACGGCCGACCCCGGCGGTCACATGACGGGTCATCTGATCGTGACCGATCTAAGCTGACCGTCCTGACCGTCCTGAC
>PLCK01000133.1 GCA_003134755.1 Actinomycetota bacterium
CACGAGAACGGTGCGCCTGCCCGGCGCCCAGGCCGCTTGCTCGTCGGTCGGCAGCTGCGCCAACCGTGCTTGTTGGTGCAGCCACTTCGCCAGCGTTTCAGCGGACCCGCCGGTGGATTTCGCGAGTTCGGCTGCGGCCCTGGCGGACGGGGCGAGGCCGACGACCTGGTATCCGGCGGCCTGCCAGGCTCGCGCCGCCGCACCCAGGGTGGTGGTCTTTCCGGCGCCCGCGGGCGCGGTGAGCACAGACAGGAAATCCCCGCTGGTGGTCAGCTGCCGCGCGGCCGCGCGCTGGTCGTCGGCAAGCCCGGTGAGCCTCGCCGCGTCGACCCGCTCGACCGGGATACGGCCGAACCCGCGACCGCGTCCGGCGTCGGCCAGCTGCAGCACGCGGGCTTCGGCGGCGACGACTTCGGTGCTGGTGTAGCGGGTGTCGGAGGCCCGCGCGGTGAGTCCGTCGGGGTGGTTGCCCAGGTGCACGGTCTGCGGCGTGCGAACTCCGAGATCGGCGAGGNNGCTCGATCGCGGCCAGCACTTGGTGCCCGGTCGCGGCGACGACCGGGAGATGAGCGGCGACCTCGATCGTCAGGTCCGCGCGCGAGAACACTCCCTTGCGCCGGCCTGCCCGGACGACCGCGGCGGCGGGCATTGTCGGTGTGATTCGAGCCGCGTCTGCGGGCTGGCGGGCGGTGTGGGATGCGGTTTGCACCGAGTCGCGGAGCCGGTCGGGGTCCCAGCCGAGTGCCGCCGCTTCGGCGCGCCAATGCCCATGCAACACCGACACGTCGGTCGAGGAATCTTTGGCTGGCCGGGTCTTCAGTACCGCGGTTTTCGTCACTCTGGCGCGCTCGTCGCGGGTTAAATCCCGGCCGAGGGTCTGCTCGTATTCGTCGATTGTCGGGCCGGCTTCGGCCGCGATTTGTGCCGCGCGTTTACTCCACGCGGTCATCAAGTCGGTCGGGACGCCGGCGATTTCGGCTTGCCCGTGCGCGTTGGTCGGTTCGAAAACCACACCGAGCCGGGTATGCAATTCGGCGCGCAACGCGGCCTGATAGACCGCACCGGCGGCCTTCTTATGGTTGTAAATCTCGTGACCATCGATCGTGCGCCACACCCCGTCGACGCAGCGCAGCTTGTTCGGAACCAGCGCATGAGTATGCAGCTGCGGATCCCCGGCACGCGACGTCCGGTGGTCGAACAACGCCGCCACCAGTCCGGCGGTCGCGACCTGTTCGACTCCGTCGGTGCCACGCCGTGATAGTCCGGCGTGCGCATCAAGATAGGTCAAGGCCGCAGACACAGCGGCCCGGTGCGCTTCCGAAACCTGCTGCCCTACCGCCGCTCCACCCAGCGCCCACACGGTGCTAACGCTCTTGGGTGCGGAGAACGTCAGGTCGAAGCCGGTGACTGCGTCCGCCCGCCACGCCCGCCCCAACGCAGCGCCGGTGACCGGGTGCAGCCCTCTCGCGAAGACGGCTTCCAGCTCGGCCTCACCAACCACAGCACCGGGCTCGAGGCCGAGTTGGGGCAGGCCGCGACCGACCCAACGACCCGGCGCTTCGCCTTCACCGAGGTAGTACTCGCACGCGCCAGCGGCGACACTGTTCTGGTAATACCGCCACGATGAGCGGCCGATCTTCGCCGACGACAACACCGCGCCCACCGCCTCGATAAACCACCGATGCGCGCCAAGCTACATTGCCGAAATGCACATGTCTGCAAGCCTTTACTGTCGTCAACAGCGCAGGCAAAGGTAAGCGCGGACGGGATAACAGGCGCTGACATTGCACGACATTGGGTGGTTGTATCGGCGACGAAATAAAGGGCAAGAGAATTCGGACCTCGGGTGCGCCGTCGGGAGTGTCGTGAAGTGCCGACGGCGTTTCTGCTCGCAGACGTAAGCGGTGCGGGTGTCCTGGCGAGGGCAGCAAACGGGTTGTTCCGAGACGGGATGTTCTTGACGCGCGCTGGCCGGACAAGGCTGGTCTGCTCAGGGCGTGCTGCACTGGGCGATGAGCCATTGCTCGGCATCGGCGAGCGGTATGGGCGTGGCGCGCTCGGGCTGCAGTGCGGTGGTGTATTCGTGGCCATGGATGTCGGTGGCTGCGGACACCGAGAGTTCCAGATGAGCACCGTCGGGAAGCGCGTACCAAACCGGCGAAGTGGGGACCCCGGCGGTCGGTGCACCGAAGGTGCGCACCGCGGGGTTCGATTGCAGCGCGAGAGCGAGCCATTCACCGGAACTCTCGGTGCGCGGGCCGATAAGGACGGCAACCGGGCCATGCACCCGCGGCGGCGGTGTGCCGTACGCCTGGTGATCGTTGTTGTCGGTGACCGTTCCTGCGTCGACCGTGAACATTTTGGGCGGCTGACCGGCCGTCGTCGCCCCGATCGGCTGACCGAGGGTCAGGAACGGTTCGGTCGCGGCCAGCATCGGCCACAGGTCGCCGCCTTCGTTGCCGGTCAGGTCCAACACCCACCCGCAGGCGGGGCTGGTGGCCGCAACGGCTCGCCAAGCGGCGCGCGCATACGGCTGGCTACTCGAGACCGGACCAACCCAGCCGGGCAGCGTCAAGATCGCCGTGCTGCCGGCCACCTTGACCGACGGGAGTGGTCCGGTCGGATCGAAGCCTGGAGCTGTCGGCACCCCGGGATGCAACAGCTGCGCATGCTTGTCGCCGAGCCCAACCAACAGGTCGGAGATCGGAAGATACGCGGCGCTCGGCGCGGTGGCGGCGGCAGAGGCCAACACGGCGTTGGCTTGAGGGATCGCCGTCGACCAATCCACGTTCGCGGCGTACAGGTCGTGGCCGCGGATCGCCGCGATTGCGGCTGCGAGCTCAGTGCGGGCGTCCGGGATAGCTCGACTCGACGTGCAGCCCCCAGTTGCTGACAGCATGAGCGCAGCCAGCACTGTCGCTGTCGCACGACAGGGCAGCCGCCGTCCGATTCCCACCGCCACAGGCTTACACACGCGGCAAGCCGACGAACGCCACCGCCCAAGTTAGTCACACTTTGATAACAGCTCGGTCTGAAGTTGCCGGCTCCAAAATGGTCAGCCTTTTGCGAAGGGTCGCTGGGGAGACTGTCTCCCGTTCGCGGCATCGCCGCGTGAACTGGAGGCCTGATGAACGAGTTCGAATTCCGATCGCTGGTGGCTGAACGGAGAGTGATTGCCGCATTCAAGGCCGATCCGGTCGCCCCTGGATCCGACCCGTACAACATGCTGCCGCCCGTCATTGACCTGCTCCAGGCGGCGGCGTTGCTTGGGTTGGGGCGCACGACGGCATATCGGCTTGTTCACTNNGGCCGACACCGGTCTTCCGGCTCGGGCGGCTGATCAAGATTCCGACACGGCCGTTGCTCGACCTCCTCGCAGGTAGACAACCGATCGCGGCCGTCGTCGACGATGACCGCTAGAGTGCGCGGCCGCGATCGTCCACAGGGCACGTCAAGCGCGGGTGATGTGTCGCGGTCGAGGCACATACTGACTTTCGGACGCCGGACGAACGGAGATGTGGCCGATGGCATCGGCGGGTGACGGTCGGCGGGGCAGTATCCGCCAGGAGCCAAACGGCACCTGGATGTTCGTGCTGGACACGACGCCGCCAGGTTCGAAGCAGCGCGCGCAGACTCGTCGTCGCGGGTTCCGTACCAAGCGCGAGGCGCAGGCCGCTCTCAACGATGCAGTCACGGCTTTGTCGGCGAAGATCTACGTGCCGCCGTCACGTCAAAGGCTCGGCCTGTTTCTCAGCGACAGTTGGCTTTCCGCGGTCGAGACGCGATTGCGGCGAGGCACCTGGGAGTCCTACCGACGGATGATCCGTCTGCACGTTAATCCGCACCCCATCGCTGACGTCTACCTGCAGGCCATCGAACCGGGCATGCTCAACGCCTTCTATGCCGATCTCCTCGCTGGCTCCGACGGTGCGCGTCCGCTGGCGCCGCGCACCGTCCAGTACATCCACTCGATCGTGCATCGCGGTTTTCGCGATGCGATGCGCTGGGGCCTGATTCCCCGCAATCCTGCAGCGTCGGCGGATCCGCCACGGCCACAGGCGTCTGATCGGCGAGTCATCGGAACGTGGAATGTCGACCAGCTTCGACGATTCCTTGCCGACACGAGCGCAGAAGAACTCGGTGCCTTGTGGCACCTGTACGCGACGACCGGCTGCCGTCGGGGAGAACTCCTCGGCTTGCGGTGGAGCGACGTCGACCTAGTGCGCGGCCGGCTGGCAATCGTCCGCACTCTCGTCGAAGTCGAGCCGCACGGCGAAGACCATGTCAGCTGGCAATTCGGAGAGCCGAAGACTAGCCGTGGACGCCGATCGATCGCGGTCGACGCCCACACCATGGCGCTGCTCAAGGCGCACCGGAAACTGCAGGTCCAGCAACGAATGAAATTGCGCGACGTTTGGCAGGACTACGACCTGGTGTTCTGTCGGGCCGATGGGTCGCCGTGGCATCCGAAGACGGTGTCGACGCGGTTCGTTGACACCGCGGAACGCCTCGGCATGCCGCACCTGTCGCTTCACGGGTTGCGTCACACGTGGGCGACACTTGCGCTTGGTGGCAACGTCCATCCGCGCGTCGTCCAAGAACGCCTCGGCCACTCCAGCGTCGGAGTGACACTCGACATCTACTCCCACGTGACGCCGGCGATGCAGTCGCTCGCCGCCGAGCAGGTCGCCGCGCTTATCTATGGCCAAGGTGAGTGAGAAGCGGTCGGAGCTGAACTCAGACGGGGCCGACCAGACGTCCGCTCATGCCGAGATCCGGTAGTTGCGTCGCCGCCGCGCGACTTGCCCGAATCGGCAAGGATGACGCCATGGGAGACGCCGAGCAGCTCGCCGTGATTCGTGCCCTGATCGACTTGGGCTCAGGGTCGGACTATGTGGATCGCGTGGTCGCGGGCCGATGCCTCGTAAGCTTCGCCGACCGGCGCGAGGCGTGGGACGCGCTGTTGACTCTGTTGCTGGACGCCGAAGACACGGCGGTCACCCTGGCCACAGCGCTGGGGCTCGTTCGACGGCACGACCTAGCGGGCTTGAGGGTGATCGCAGCCGG
>PLCK01000276.1 GCA_003134755.1 Actinomycetota bacterium
CACGTCGACGGCTTCCGGTTCGACCTCGCTTCCGTGCTCGCCCGTGAGCTCCATGACGTCGACCGGCTGTCGGCATTCTTCGACCTCGTGCAGCAGGACCCGGTCGTAAGCCAGGTCAAGCTGATCGCCGAGCCTTGGGACGTCGGCGAAGGCGGTTACCAGGTCGGCAACTTCCCGCCGCTGTGGAGTGAATGGAACGGGCAGTACCGCGATACTGTGCGCGACTTCTGGCGTGGTGAGCCGGCAACCCTGGGTGAGTTCGCATCGAGGTTGACCGGCTCGAGCGACCTGTATGCACATTCGGGGCGCCGGCCGATGGCCTCGATCAACTTCGTGACCGCGCACGACGGCTTCACGTTGCAGGACCTGGTCTCGTACAACACCAAGCACAACGAGGCCAACGGAGAAGACAACAACGACGGCAGCGACGACAACCGCGCATGGAACTGCGGAGTCGAAGGCGCCACCGACGATGTCGAGATTCTCACGCTACGCGAGCAGCAGAAGCGAAACTTCCTCATCACGCTGTTCGTCTCGCAGGGTGTCCCGATGCTCCTGCACGGCGACGAACTCGGGCGTAGTCAGGGCGGCAACAACAACTCCTACTGCCAGGACAACCCCGTCTCCTGGGTCGACTGGTCACTTCGGACCGAACACGAGGTCCAGCTCGATTTCACCCGCACGCTGTCGGCACTGCGCCGCAGTCACCCGGTCTTGCGGCGCCGCCGCTTCTTCGACGGCCGTCCGGTACGCGCCGAAGGCGAAGACCTGCGCGACATCGCCTGGTTCACGCCGGGCGGCACCGAGATGTCGGAAGCCGACTGGGCAACCGGCTTCGCGAAGTCGGTTGGCGTATTCCTCAACGGCGACGCGATCGGCTACCCCGACAAACGCGGCCAGGCTGTCGTCGACGATTCGTTCCTGCTGCTGTTCAACGCGGCCGATACTGGCATCGACTTCATCATGCCGGGCGTTGATTACGGCGAGCGCTGGGAAGTCGTGGTCGACACCACCAACCCCCTCGACGCCGAGCAACCATCGGTCAAGGCCGACACGGCGATACAGGTCGAAGGCAGGTCTGTGGTGGTGCTGCGCCGTGCGATCTGAGGTCGCACCGCGAACCCCGACGTCGACCTACCGGCTCCAGCTCGGTCCCGACCTGACGTTCGCGGGAGCCGCGAAGCTGGCCGGTTATCTCGCCGACCTCGGCGTAACCCATGCCTACCTGTCGCCGATCCTCGGCGCGGCGCCCGGGTCGACGCACGGGTACGACGTCGTCGACCACAGCCGTCTCAACAAGGAACTTGGCGGCGCGGCCGGGTTCACGCGGCTGCACAAGGCGTTGAGCCGCCACGGAATTGGAATCATCGTCGATGTCGTCCCCAACCACATGGCGATCGCGGTACCCGAATCGCTCAACGCGGCGCTGTGGTCAGTCCTCGCACAGGGCAAGGGCTCGCCCTTCGCGCATTGGTTCGACATCGACTGGGACGCCGAGGACGGGCGCATCCTCATGCCGGTGCTCGACGGCCCGCTGCAGGACAACCTTTCGAAGCTCGACGTCGCGCCGCGCGAGCAGGTTGTGCGGTACTTCGACCATCGCTTCCCGTTGGCGGTGGGGACAGCCGGCCTGCCGCTCACCGAATTGCTCGACGCGCAGCACTATCGTCTCGCCGACTGGCGGTTAGCATCGTCGGAGCTCAACTACCGGCGCTTCTGCGACATCACGACACTGATCGGCCTGCGGGTAGAGGACCGCACCGTCTTCGAGGCGAGTCACCGGGTGCTGCTCGACCTGGTCGCGAGCGGCAAGATCGACGGCTTGCGCATCGACCACCCGGACGGCCTCGCAGACCCCGCGGGATACCTCGGCGATCTCGCCGATGCGACAAGCGGCAGGTGGGTTGTGGTCGAGAAGATCCTTGCTGACGGCGAGCCGCTGCCAGCCGACTGGCGAACCGCGGGCACGACCGGGTACGAGACGCTGACGGTTCTGAACAACCTGCTCGTCGACCCAAGGGGCGAGCAGCCCCTGACCCACGTCTACACCGAGCTCACCGGCGAGACCGCCAACTTCGAGGTGGTCGCGGGAGCAGGGAAGCGGCTGGCCGTCTCGGAGCTGCTCGCGGCCGAGCTGTCGCGGCTGACGTGGGTATTCGTCGGCCAACTCGGGTGGCCGGCGACGACCGCGTCCGCGCAGCGGATTCGCGACGCGTTGGTCGAGGTGCTGTGCAGCCTCGACGTTTACCGGCCGTTCGCATCGTCACCTCCCACGCATCTTGCGCTGAACCAGGCAACTCGGCAGGCCATAGCGCGGCAGCCGGCGCTTGCCCCCGAGATAGGGGCGATCGGCGCCCACGCCTTCGAGCCCGGCGAATTTGGCATTCGGTTCGGGCAGCTTGCCGCAGCCGCATACGCCAAGGGAGTCGAGGACACCGCGTTCTACCGGTACGCACGACTGCTCTCGCTGAACGAGGTTGGCGGCGACCCCGGCAGGTTCGGCATTAGCCTTGCCGCGTTCCACGGGTACGCGTCGAAGCTGCAGGCCGATTCACCCGCGACCATGACGACACTGTCGACACACGACACGAAGCGCGGCGAAGACGTCCGGGCGAGACTCGCAGTGCTGTCCGAGCTGGCCGGCGACTGGGACCGCGTGATTCGTCGATGGCTGCCGCTCAGCGCGAAGTTGGGCTGCCCCGACGACCGCACCGGCTACTTCTTCTGGCAAACCATGGTCGGAGCCTGGCCACTCGACGTCGAGCGTGCGACGCGCTACATGGAAAAGGCGACTCGCGAAGCGAAGCTTGCGACCTCGTGGCAGTCGCCCGACGCGCACTACGACCGGGCTGTGCGCGACTTCGTCGCGACCGTCTTCACCGACGCCGCATTGATGTCAGAAGTGGGCTCGTTCGTCCAGCTTCTCGAGCCGTTCGCTCAGGTCAACTCGCTGAGCCAAAAGCTCATTCAGCTCACGATGCCCGGAGTGCCGGACACCTATCAAGGGTGCGAGCTTCCGAACTACCGGCTCGTCGACCCCGACAACCGTGGACCTGTCGACTTCTCGGTCCGAACGGACGCCGTCCCGTTGCTGGCCGAACCAAAGCTGCGAGTGACGGCGACCGTGCTGCGATTGCGCCGCGACCATCCCCACTGGTTCGAGTCCTATCTGCCGATGTCTGCGATCGGTCCGGCGGCAGACCACGTCGTCGCGTTCGCGCGCTCGGCGTCGGCGATCGTGCTGGCTACCCGCTTCGCCGCGCGGCTGAAGCACGACGGCGGTTGGCGCGATACAATACTGACGCTACCGAGCGGCGCGTGGGTCGACGCCCTGACCGGACTCGAGCACGACGCCGGCGACCCGCTCGCCC
>PLCK01000024.1 GCA_003134755.1 Actinomycetota bacterium
CAGTACGCGCACGCGCGGATCGCTGGTGTATTGCGCAACGCACGTGAGCTCGGCATCGACCGCGGTGAGCTCGACCCGACACTGCTCTCACACGACCGCGAGGGCGATTTACTCGGCGCGCTAGGAGAATTCCCGCGCGTGGTCGCCAGTGCAGCCGAACTACGCGNNGAGCCGCACCGGGTCGCGCGCTACCTCGAGGAATTGGCCGGCGTCTATCACCGGTTCTACGACGCCTGCCGGGTGCTGCCGCAGGGCGACGAGCCGGTCACCAACCTCAACCGGGCCCGGCTGTGGTTGTGTGAGGCGACCCGCTTCGTGCTGGCGAACGGCCTCGGTCTGCTCGGCGTCAGCGCGCCAGAACGGATGTAGCCATGCACACCCACGAAGCGGGCGCGCTGCATGCCGATGTGCGCGACCTCGGCACCCAGCCGACGCGGGCGCCTGCCGACCTGAACGCACTCGCGGCTTCGGTGTGGTCGAGCAACGTCACCCGCTCCGACGCCGGTGTGCTGACGGTCGCCGGAGTCGCCGCCACCGACATCGCGAAGGACTTCGGGACACCGGCATACGTGGTCGACGAAGACGACTTCCGTGGCCGCTGTCGCGCCTGGCTCGACGCGTTTCCCGATGCCGACGTTTTCTATGCGGGCAAGGCATTCCTCAACACCACGATCGCCCGGTGGGTCGCCGAGGAAGGGCTCGGCCTCGACGTCTGTAGCGGTGGGGAGCTTGCCGTCGCACTGCAGGCTGGGTTCGATCCGAGCCGGATCGCACTGCACGGAAACAACAAGTCGACGTCCGAACTCGCCGCTGCTCTCGAGGTCGGCGTGGGCCACATCGTCGTCGACTCGTTTGAGGNNGGCGCACACGCACGAGTTCATCGCGACCGCGCATGAGGATCAGAAGTTCGGCTTCTCTCTCGCCGGCGGCGCGGCGATGAATGCCGTGCGGCGGATCCTCGAGTGCGAGAGTCTCGATCTCGTCGGGCTGCACTCGCACATCGGGTCGCAGATCTTCGACACCTCGGGATTCGACGTTTCTGCGCACCGCGTGGTCGGATTGCTGAGGGAGATCCGCGACGAGTTCGGCGTCGAGTTGCCGGAGCTCGATCTCGGAGGCGGCCTCGGCGTGGCCTACCTCGCCGACGACGACCCGGCCGAAATCGCCTACGTGGCAACACAATTACGTGCAATCATCGAACGGGAGTGCGCGGCAGCCGGGTTGGCTCTGCCGCGGCTGAGCGTCGAGCCGGGTCGGGCGATCTGCGGGCCAACGACCTTCACGCTCTACGAGGTCGGAACAGTGAAGCCGATCGACATCGGCGCCGGCGTGGTGCGCACCTACGTGAGTGTCGACGGCGGCATGAGCGACAACATCCGGACGGCGCTGTACGACGCCAGCTACACCTGCGCGATCGCAAGCCGTGCGAGTCAGGCCGCCCCGATGCTCAGCCGGGTGGTTGGCAAGCACTGCGAGTCAGGCGACATCGTCGTCCGCGACACGTTCCTGCCTGCCGATCTCGCGCCGTCCGACCTGTTGGCGGTGCCGGTGACCGGCGCCTACTGCCGCTCGCTGGCCAGCAACTACAACCACCTCGGCAGGCCACCGGTGATCGCGGTCCGCGACGGAGTCGCCCGCGTGATTGTGCGGCGCGAGACGGTCGAGGACCTGCTTCGCCTGGACGTCGAGTGAGCGGGGCACGCGGAACCTCGACAAGCGGAACCTCGACAAGCCGGGCAGCGCACGGGACGGAGAGCCACGATGAGCGGGCGCCCGCTGCGGATCGCCATGCTCGGCTGCGGCGTCGTCGGCACAGAGGTCGCCAGGCTGCTGGCCGAGCAACGCGACGATCTGGCGGCGAGGGTCGGCGTCCCGCTCGAGCTCGTGGGCATTGCGGTGCGCCGACTACAGCGCAAACGCGACGTCGACCTCGACCCGGCGCTCTTCACGACCGACGCCGCGGCACTGGTCGCCCGTGACGACATCGACATCGTGGTCGAGGTGATCGGCGGCATCGAACCGGCGCGCGCGCTGATCCTGAGCGCGATGAGCCACGGCGCGTCGATCGTGACCGCCAACAAGGCGTTGCTGGCCGAAGATGGTGCAACCTTGCACGACGCCGCAGACAAGCATGGCGTCGACCTGTATTTCGAGGCGAGCGTGGCGGGCGCGATCCCGCTGCTGCGGCCGCTGCGGGAGTCGCTGGCGGGCGACACGGTCTACCGCGTCCTTGGCATCGTGAACGGCACGACGAACTTCATCCTCACCCGCATGGACGAGACCGGCGCCGGTTTCGCCGACGCGCTCGACGAGGCCACCGTCCTCGGATACGCAGAAGCCGACCCGAGCGCCGACATCGACGGCTTCGACGCCGCGGCGAAGGCGGCCATCCTCGCCGGACTCGCGTTTCACACCAGGGTCACGATCGCGGACGTGCATCGCGAAGGCATCGGCGATGTCACGGCCACTGCGGTGGCCAGTGCACGCGAGATGGGTTGCGTCGTGAAGCTGCTCGCGATCTGCGAACGAAGCGCCGACGGGCGGGGCGTCAGCGTCCGCGTCCACCCGGCGATGATCCCCCGCTCGCATCCGCTGGCCGGGGTGCGCGAGGCCTACAACGCCGTGTTCGTCGAGTGCGAGGCGGCCGGGCAGTTGATGTTCTACGGTCGCGGCGCCGGGGGAGCGCCGACTGCGAGCGCCGTCCTCGGCGACATCGTTGCCGTCGCCCGCAACAAAGTGAAAGGTGCGCTGGGCGCCGGGGAGTCGTCCTACGCCGACCTCGAGGTGCGCTCCATGGGCGAAACGGTGACGCGCTACCACGTGAGCCTCGACGTCGCCGACAAGGCGGGCGTGCTCGCCCAGGTCGCCAACGTGTTCTCGGCGCACGACGTTTCGATCCAGACTGTGCGGCAGTCGGGCCGAGGCGACGACGCGACCCTGGTGATCGTCACGCACACGGCGTCCGATGCGGCGTTATCAGCGACCGTCGTCGACCTCCGTGCCCTCGACATCGTCCGCGACGTCGCCAGCGTGATGCGCGTCGAAGGCGAGGAGACCGACTGATGACCGCCGATGCCACCGCGCGGGCTGCCCATCCTCGCTGGCGTGGGCTGATCGAGGAGTACCGCGAATGGCTGCCCGTCACCGACGCGACCCCGGTCATCACCTTGCAAGAGGGCGGGACGCCGCTGCTGCCGGCGCCCGTCCTGTCGGCGCGAACGGGGTGTGACGTCTACCTGAAGGTCGAGGGCGCGAACCCGACCGGTTCGTTCAAGGATCGCGGCATGACGATGGCGATCAGCAAGGCGGTCGAGGAGGGCTCGAAAGCGGTCATCTGCGCGTCGACCGGCAACACGAGCGCGAGCGCAGCCGCCTATGCCGCCCGCGCCGGCCTGCTCTGCGCGGTGCTCGTGCCGCGAGGCAAGATCGCGCTCGGGAAGTTGGCGCAGGCGCTCGTGCACGGCGCGAAGCTGCTGCAGGTCGACGGCAACTTCGACGACTGCCTCGCGCTCGCGAGCAAGCTCGCTCAGGACTACCCGGTAACGCTGGTCAACTCGGTCAACCCCGATCGGATCCAAGGCCAGAAGACGGCGTCGTTCGAGATCGTCGACGCACTGGGTGATGCGCCCGAGGTGCACTGCCTGCCGGTCGGCAACGCCGGCAACAT
>PLCK01000184.1 GCA_003134755.1 Actinomycetota bacterium
GTTCTCGATCACGACGTCGGCGCGAGCGCACAGCTCACGGGCGAGCGCGGCGTCCGCATCATCGGTGAAATCGAGACAGACACTCCGCTTACTGCGGTTCACCGACTCGAAGTAGGACGACGTCGTCGCGGTCCACGGCGGGCCCCATGTGCGGGTCTCGTCACCCTCGCCCGGTCGCTCGACCTTGACCACCGTCGCGCCGNNCTTGATCACGTCGGCGCCGAGATCGGCGAGCATCATCGCGGCCAACGGTCCGGCCAGCACCCGGCTGAGATCTGCGACCAGGACTCCGTCCAGCGGGTACGCCGTCACGCCGGCCTGCAACTCATGTGTCCTCCGCTGAGCCCAGAAGTCGATGGATGCTACCGCCGCGGCTGTCGGCGTCCGACGCATAGAAGGCGAGGATCGCAACTGGGTGCGTTCCCGGACGACGGAATCCGTCGTCAGGAATTGGTTCCGCTGCTCTATGGCGCATCCGGCTGGTTAGTCGCAAGATGTGCGCCATCACCGACCGAGGAGGCACCGGATGACCGAAGCGGCCCCGACCCTGTGACCTTCGGAGCAGGACGACGACGCGCGTCTCGCCAGCTTGGGGTATCAGCCGCAACTCAACCGGGTGCTCGGCCTGTTCGCCAACTTCGCGGTGGCTTTAACCTATCTGTCTCCGATGGTCGGCATCTACTCGCTCTTCGTTCTCGGCGTCGGCACCGGCGGCCCGGCCTACGTCTGGCTCACGTGGATCCCAGTCGTCGGCATGATGTTCGTCGCGCTGGTGTTCGGTGAGCTCGCCAGCCACTACCCGGTGGCAGGCGCGCTCTACCAGTACAGCAAGTTCTCGGTCGGCGCTGGCTACGGATGGTTCGTCGGATGGTTCTACGGCATCGCGCTGCTCGTGACCGTCGCATCGGTCGACACCGGCGTCGTCAGTTACGTTGTCGCTTTGATGCACAACTGGTTCGGCACGAACTTCAACCCGGCGAGCCACTGGACCGTTCTCGTCATCACGCTGATCCTGCTCGCCGTCCAGACCATGCTGAACATCACCGGTGCGAGGGTGATGGGTCGGGTGGCGCAGTTCGGTGTCTTCGTCGAGATCGTAGGCACCGTCGGCATCGCGATAATCTTGGCGATCAAAGGTTTCCACCATGGCCTGGGTTTCCTGTTCTCCACGCAGGGGGTTCAGCACGTCGCGAGCAACCCGTTGAAGCTCGACTTTCATGGCAATTGGCTGACCGGCGCTGCACTTATCTCAGTGCTTGCACCCGTCTACATCTTCTACGGGTTCGAATCCGCCGGTGACATTTCGGAGGAGACCAAGGGCGCGGGCCGTACCGTGCCGCGCTCGATGCGCATGGCGCTGACGTGGGGCGGCGTTGCGTCGTTCATCTTGCCGACCGGCTTGTCGAGCCCACGAGGCTTCTTCAATCTCGACTGGATCACGCTGATGGTGATGGTGGTGGTAGCCGTCGTCGGTGCGATCTACTTCTTCGCCGCGCGGCCCGATCGCGCCTTGCAACAGCACACGAGGGACGTCGCCGGGCGGCCGCCTGCCGAAGGAAGCGGTCGCTGACTTTGGTGCGAATCGAATCCCGCGGCGGGGTGCTATCGAGCGAGTGGGCCGTGCGCGTCGCGCAGCACGGTGGCGGCCGTCGACAGTGCGTCGATGTCGGCCTGGAGATGGCTGAGGTGGTGATGGATCCATCGCGCGCACACACTGTTCGGCGTCACAGCAGGGACGTCGACCGGCGCCGGTAGCGAGGGAGAACCGGCGTTGTGACGGACGCTCGAACCGAAGCCGTTGCGCGCAGGCGACAGGCAGTCGGCGATGTTCCCGAACGAGGTGCTCAGCCCGTGAAGCTCACCGTCGAGTAGCTGCTCGTCGTTCGCGGCGCCCGTGCCGGTGCGAATGGGCAGCGTGGCTAGGGAATTGGCGGCGAGCAGCAGTCGGCTGGCCCCGCCCACGAGCGACGCCAGTTCCTCGCGGTGCACGAGCTTGCTGCCCTGCTCGGCCAGGTAGACGCGAAACGCCGAATCGAGCCGGCGCGACGCCGCGGTCGCCACGACGGCGGCCGACTCACTCACGGCGTCCTGGCCCAGTACTGCGTGCTGCCCGATCAGTGCGTGCACGGCCGACGAAAGATAGGCGACGCCGCTGCGGTAGGCGTCGGCGAGGTCCAGCGAGACGACGGGCGCGGCGCCGCGCGGCCACAACAGGAAACCGACAACGAGGCTGACCGCGCAGCCGATCGCGACGTCTTCGACCCGCACCAGCCCGACCCGCCAGCCGGTGGGCTGCACGATGTTGAACAGCACGGCAAGCAGGACCGTGAACGCGGCCTGGCCGGCCAGGAACGAGATGCGCAGCGGCGCGTAGCTGGCGAGCAGGACGGCGAAGGGCAGCACGATCCACAAGACGTTGACATGGTCGCCCAGCCCGACGAGCAACGCGCCACCGACAACGAAGCCGAGCGCCGTCCCCGCGAGCGCGCGCAGTGCGATCGCGCCGGTGCCGAGCGCGTTCGACCGCAGCACGGCGAGGGTGCCGAGCACGACCCAGAATCCGTGCTGCACGTCGGTCACTTTCGCGACCAGGACGGCGATCGCGAAACCCGCCGCGCCGCGCAGGCTGTTGCGCAGCCACACCGATCGCAGGTCGGCCTGCGCGAGCGCCTGGCGGGTGACCTCGGCGAGCCCGTTGCGCGGCGCGTCAGCAGCCCCGTACCAGCGCGACTGTTCGGCGCGCACCGCGTCGTCGTCGGCATTGCCCGACGCAACAAGGGCGGACGACGCCGCAGCTGCGGTTGCGGTCGCGACCGACCGAGCGTGGAACGAACACTCCAGCACATCGGCGTCCGCCTCGATGCCCGCTGCAGCCCAGCCTGTCGACCCGTTCCGCGATTGCCATGGCCGCTGCGGCCCGACGACCGGCCAGCGACTCGAGATCGATCACCAGTGCAGGCCCGTCGTTTTCGGACGTTCGGCAGGCAACCATGCCGGTGCTGCCGGCGTCGGCATCGCGCAATGCCTTGGCTGCGTCATGCAGCGCCGCGATCGACGTCGTGAGCAGCTCGCGGTCTTCAGACGCAGCACGTCGGTAGCCGTCGTCGGGCAGGTCGTCGTGTTTCGCGGTGAGCTCGCGCAGCCAGTCGATTTCCGCTACGAGCGCGACGACCGCCTGCTCGGCTGCCGTCGCCCCGGTAGGCCGGAAAGGTGTTGCCAGGTAGGCATTTCGCAGCTTGCCGACTTCTGTTTGGACGGTCGCCGAACTCTCCTCGGCTGCCGCGCCGTCGAGAGTGGTGCCCAGATGGTCGGCGATCGCGTCGAGCGCACGACTCGCCTTCAGGCGAAGGCCGGATTGCGGTGGGTCACGCCAGATGAGGAAGACGGCAAGGGTGCCGACTACCGACGCCAGCGTCCAACCTTCGAGCCGCGACGGGATCGCGCCCGGGCCGGCTGGCAGCGTCAGTGGAAGGACCAGGATGAGCAGCGCCGCGGTCGAGCCCCTCGCGACGTAGCCGCTCAGGATTCCGCCGAACAGTACGAGGGCGGCGAGGATTGCCGCGACGGTGACAGCGAGCCACGTCGTCCGCGAACACAGCGTGCCGATCGTGATGAACATCGCGCCGACGACCCCGAGTGAGGCGTACGCGGTGAGCCGCGGGCGTAGCGGGCCGCCGAAGTCGGCGAGCAGCAGCATAGAAAAGCCGCCGATCGACGCGAACGTGGCAACGCTCGCATTCCCCATCACCTTGTCGCCGAAGGCGAACAGTCCGGGGATGACGATTGCAGCTCGGACTGAACGTTTCGCCACGGCGTCCCATGCCAGCACGGGAGCAGTCCACACCACGGCGTGCGCGCCCGCAAACCCTGCGCGCGTCGACCACCAACAAAGAGCTACTCGGGGCGGACGTCGAGGCCGAGCGCCGTGGCGAACGTGACGGCCTGCTCGACGTCGATGATGGCGCCCTTGAGCTGCGTGGCGACCGGGTCGACCGCCGTCAGGTCGGAGTCGCGCAGGTCGGCACCGGAGAGATCGGCGTTGTGCAGCCACGCACCGGACAGGTCGATGCCACGCAACGTGGCGCCCTGGCAGTTCGCGCCCGTGAGATCGGCTTCACGCATCCGGACGCCGGTGAGTACGGCCGTCCGCAGGTCGGCGCCGGCTAGCCCGACGAAGGACCAGTCGCCGCCGGTGACCTTGAGCAGGTTGAAGGTGCAGCGGTCGAACACGCTGCCGACGAACTTGCAGCGTTCGAAGCTGGCGTCGAAGAACGAGCAGCGGGTGAACGTGCAGTTCACGAAGGCGGCGTCGGTGTGGGTCGACGCATTGAACCGGACGTCACGGAACGTGCACTCCTCGAACACGCCGCCGCTGTTCGTCGCTTCGACGAGGTCTACCTCGACGAACGCAACCCTGGTGCGGTGTTGACCCGAGAGGTCCTCGCCGTCCCAGTCTTCGGCATTGATCTCGGTCTCGGTGGGAGGCACCGCCCCCCCGTGCTTGCGGTCAGCCATGAGCCAACGTTATCGACCGACGCCTCGGCCCTTACGTGATCGCCCCACCTCTTCACAGCCCAGACCGCGTGACGGTGCCAGCCCGGTCAGAGGGCTGCCCGACGCTTCTTCGCCCTCGAGGTAGCGACCTGAGACACTGTTCCTCCGGTGGACGGAGGGCTGGTCGTCAGGCCCGCTTTGACGGCTGGCTCCTTCAACTGCCGGACAGGGCCGTTAGCTCAACTGGCAGAGCAGCGGACTTTTAATCCGCGGGTTCCGGGTTCGACCCCCGGGCGGCCCACCCCCTGACCTGCGAAGATACATGAATGTAAGATCAACGATCTTGTTCTGGCAGACGCCTACGAAGTACACGGTGGCACACCATAATGGTCGGACCTTTGGAGGACATATTTTTGGCGCTCTGGGAGCCTTCCACGGCGGGCCCGACATTCATTGTCGCCACTCCACCAAGGCGGGGGAGACCAGAGCCTCCGTCAGTCCCGGGGCGGGTCACGGACCACGGCGCCGCACGGTCGCGGACGTCGGCGGTGTTCATGGCGTCGTGGCTGTGAGCTTTGGCGTCGGACTCGGTGATGGCGTCGGCTTGGGTACCGG
>PLCK01000287.1 GCA_003134755.1 Actinomycetota bacterium
ACCCTGATCACCCGCAAGGCCTACGGTGGTGCCTACATCGCGATGAACTCACGTTCGCTCGGCGCCACGAAAGTGCTGGCGTGGCCAGGAGCCGAGGTCGCCGTCATGGGTTCGGTCGCCGCGGTCCGCATCCTGCACAGGCGCAAGCTGGCCGAGGTCGGCGAAGCGTTGCGTCCCTCGCTCGAGCTCGAACTAGCGGCCGAGCACGAGAAGCTCGCCGGCAGCATCGACAAGGCAGTGGCGATCGGTGTGGTCGACGAGGTCGTGTCCCCCGCGTCGACCCGCAGCACGATGGCCGAGGCGATCGCGTCGGCTCCGCAAGCACACGGTTCGCACGGCAACATCCCGCTGTAGACCAGCTGCCTTCTCGGTGCGATACGCCCGAAGGTTTCCGCCTAGACGACTTGGTGCAGCCAGCGCACCGGCGCGCCTTCACCTGCGTAGCGGAACGGCTCGAGTTCGGCGTCCCATGGCTGGCCGAGCAGTCGGACGATGCCGGCCTCGACATCGCCCTCGGCTAGCAGTTGGCGAAGCCGGTTCTCGGGCACCACGAGGTCGCCGTTCGCCGAGGTGATGGCGTGATAGAGGCCCAGGCCCGGAGCGAACGCATACCGCTCGCCGTCGCAACCCGGGCTGGCGTCCTCGGTGACCTCGAATCGCACGGGCCACCCGAGCAGCACCGAGACCAACCGGCCGGCACAGCCGGGCTCGCCGATCCAGGCGGCTTCGGAGCGGACGCTACCTGGCAGCGCCGGCTGCGGCGCCCAGTCGAAACGCACCGGCGTGCCAAGGACACCGGCGACCGCCCACTCGATATGAGGGCTGACCGCCGGCATGGCCGAGTGGACGTAGACAACGCCACGAGTGCTCACCGAAACCTCCGACAGACGGACGAGTTGCGCCTTCCCCGACGTCCTCGTTGGTCTGCTCAGGTGTCCCAGTGATGCCATTCTGCCCCACGAACGGCCCGCAGGCCAGCATTTGCGCCGCGGGCGGACGTCAGGTCGGCTGCTTGGCCGGGTCGGACGAGTGGCCCGGGAAGAGCTTGCGCGATGGATCGATGGCCACTGCGGCGTTGTTGACAGCGGTCGCCGCTTCGCCGAGCCCGACCGAGATCAGCCGCACCTTGCCTGGGTATTCGGTGATGTCGCCGGCCGCAAAGATGCGCGGCATGGTGGTCGCCATCGTGGTGTCGACGACGATGTGCCGCTGGCTCAGCTCCATGCCCCAGGTCGTGAGCGGGCCGAGCTCGGCGATGAAGCCGAGTGCGGCCACCACTTCGTCGACCGCAAGCCGCTCGACCACACCCGTGTCGTGGTCGGTGATCTGCACGAGCTCTACCCGACCGTTTCCTTCGATCCCACTCACCTGGTAGGGCGTGCGAATTTGCACCGTCGAACCGCGCATCTTCTCGACCGATGCTTCGTGTGCGCGAAAGTCGTTGCGCCGGTGAACCACCGTGACGGAGGCCGCGACCTCCTCGAGCATCAGTGCGTAGTCGACCGCACTGTCGCCACCACCGACGACGAGAACCCGCTTGTCGCGCAACGCCCCAGGATCAGGAACGAAATACCGGACGCCGATCGCCTCATACTCATGGCCGACCGGCAGCCGTCGCGGCGTAAAGATGCCGATGCCGGCAGTGATGAGGATCGCCTTGGCATGAATGCTCCGGCCAGTGTCGGTCGTCACGCTCATAGAACCGTCATCGAGAACCGACAGCTCGTTCGCACTGTGGCCGAGCAGGAACGTCGGGTTGTACGTACCGGCCTGGCGGAACAGATCAGCCGCGAGTTCGCGGCCGAGTATCGACGGGATCCCGCCGACGTCGTAGATCGCCTTCTCCGGGTACAGGGCCGCAAGCTGGCCGCCCGGTTCGGTCAATGAGTCGACAACGGCGACCGACAACGCACGGAACCCTGCGTAGTAGGCGGCATAGAGGCCAGCCGGACCGGCTCCCACGATGAGCAGGTCGACGTCGTGGCTGTAGGTCGACTCCGACATGGTTGACACTCGCGTCACTCCCTGGTGAAGGTTTTCAGATTGCACGGTAGTACGGATTCACCCGTCAGCCCGCCGTGAACGTCCAGTTCAGAGCATTTACCAGGCCAGGACGCCATACGCCGTAGGTATGTCCGCCCGGCCTCGTCGTCCAGGTGACGTCGAAACCGCGACCGCGTAGGCGGTCGCGGAGGCTGGCGAGCTGCTTCAGTGCCACGTGATCGCTGGTCCCGCACACCAAGAACACTCGCGTGCTCGGCGCGGCGGGTAGGGAGTCGACGTAGACGTCGGGGCTGTTCGCGGCCACCAAGTCCCGAAGATCGGGCTGCCTGCCGAACAGGCTCGGCATGCCGCCCGAATGACTCGGGTGGGTGTAGCCGGACATGTCGACGATGACGCCGAACAGGTCGCGGTGTCGCAGGCCGAGGTTCAGCGCACAGTACCCACCCGCTGACATACCGGCGACCGCCCGGTGCCCGCGATCGGCTTCGGTCCGCAGCTGTGCGTCGATGCTTGGCACCAGGTCGTGGACGACGTACGTCTCGACCAGCATGTGCGCGCCGTCGACGCACTCGGAGTCGTCGAGCCAGTCGCGGCTGAGGTGCGGCATCACGAGGATCTGCGGGTGGCCGGCTCGGGCTGCCAGGTAGCCGGCGTGGGCTGCTCCGCCGCCCCTCAGCCAGTCGACCGGCATGCCCGGTGAGCCGTGCAAGAGGTAGACCACGGGGAAGCGTTGCGTGGGGTTCGCGAAGTACTGCGGCGGCAGGTAGACCAGTGCCTTCGTGGCCGAGAAGCCGACGCGCTGCTCTCCGATATTGAGGGTGACCACAGCGCCCTGATTCGCCGCCACCGCGACCGGAGCGGCGGACGGGATCGTGCTGCGCGAGCTGACATTCACCCATTGGGCCTTGCTGATCGTCGGCCAATCGCGGGCGCCGATGACGTCACTCACCCGCGGCAGGTACTGGTAATGCGCGTTCACGCCATCGGCGGCAGCCACCAGTGTGAGCAACATCGCTGCCAGGCTGCAGAGCCCAACCGCGATCCGCCCGCAGCGCCGCACCCGCCAGACCGCAAGCCATAGCAGGACGGACCCCCCGAAAAGCACCTCCAGGAAGCCCTTACTGATGACCGATACCGATCCCACCCGCGCAGTCTCTCGCAATCCAGCTGAAGAAGTAATGAAGATTCCCGCGGCCGTGGTCGTCGCTCTTACACTCGACAGATGGACGCCCGACCGCTGCTAGCACACCGTCGCACCGTGGGATGCGTCGTCGCGGTCGCGGTTGCTGTCACGGTCGCGCTCGGCGTCCGGTATTCAGGTACGCACAAACCGGGACGTGTCGACGTCGCAATCGACGCTCGGCTGAGTCATCACCTCGCCGCCCGCCGCGGCACCCTCAATAGCGTGATTGGGCTCATCGACCCGATCTCGGTGGCGGTCATCTGCGCGCTGATGTGCCTGCTATTCCTCTTCCTCGGACGCCGTCGGCTGGCGATTCTCGCGATCCTCGGCCCGATCACGACGGTAGGCCTGGTGGACCTCGTACTCAAGCCAGTCTTCAACCGCAGGTTCGACGGCGCGTTGTCGTTCCCGAGCGGGCACACGGCCACCGCCGCCGCGATCGCGCTGGTCATCATCGTCGCCCTCCTCGGNNCCCGCCGCCGTGCGCGCTGGCGCTGCCATCGCGGCGGCGGTCGGCGCTGGAACGATCGCGACAGCGCTGGTGGGAGCCGGCTATCACTACGCGACAGACACACTCGGCGGCCTCTGCCTCGCGACTGCCTGCGTGCTCTCGCTCGCGTGGGTGATCGACGCCGTCGCAGGCGGGCTGCCTACAGTGAAGGTGTGACGAACCTCGCGACCACAGAGCGAGCCGCGCTCGCCGACCTGCTCGACCGCATCGGACCCGATGCGCCGACGTTGTGCGAAGGCTGGCTGACGCGCGATCTGGTCGCACACCTCGTGCTGCGCGAGGGCAGGCCCGACGCCGCCGCGGGGATCGTCATCGGTCTTCTCGCACGATGGACGGCGCGCGTACAACGGAACCTGGCCAGCGGCGATTTCAGCCGCCTGGTGCACCGGCTGCGAACCGGCCCGCCGAGGTGGTCGCTGTTTCGCCGGCCGCGCATGAACGAGGCTGCCAACAACGTCGAGTTCTTCGTGCACCACGAAGATATCCGCCGGGCCCAGCCGGACTGGCAGCCGCGCGTGCTTGCGAAGGAAACCGAAGATCTGTTGTGGAAACGCGGACGTCGCTCAGCTCGGCTGCTGCTCCGCTCGGCACCGGCCGGCATCGTGCTCGTGCGAGCAGACACCGGCGAACGTCACGTGGCACGAGCTGCCGGCGATGGCGACGAGGTCCTCACATTGACAGGGACGCCGCAGGAACTGGTCATGTACCTCTACGGCAGACGCTCGCACGCATGGGTCGAGCGCGACGGCGACCCCGACACGCTTGAGGTGTTCGAGCGGCTATGACCCCGCTGATGACACCGGGTCGGGCTGCGCGACGTGACACGCAGCGGTATGGCGAGGCCCAAGCACCCGAAGCTCCGGCGTGACCCGATGGCAGATATCGACGACGAACGGACACCGCCACCGGAACCGACAGCCGGGCGTTGGATCGATCACCTTCGGCGGCTCACCTTTGTCGGTTTCGGCTCCCACCGCTAACGGCGCCCGCGGGTCAGGCACGGCCGACAACAACAGTTGGGTGTACGGGTGCTTGGGGTCGGCCAGCACGGCCTCGGTCGGACCGGACTCGACCACATAACCGGCGTACATGATCATGATGCGGTCGGCGACGTAGCGAGCACTTGCTATGTCGTGGGTGATGTAGAGGAACGAGACGCCCTCGTTCTGCCGCAACTTGGCCATCACGTTCAGCAACCCGATGCGGATCGAGACGTCGAGCATCGACACCGGCTCGTCGGCGA
>PLCK01000110.1 GCA_003134755.1 Actinomycetota bacterium
TGGTTCGGCTTCAACCCGGGCTCCACGCTCGGCGCGACCGACCTCCGCATCGGGCTCGTCGCGGTCAACACGCTCCTCGCCGCCTGCGCGGGCTTCGTCATGGCCATGGGCGTGACGAACTACAAGTACGGGAAACCCGACATCTCGATGTCGTGTAACGGCATGCTCGCCGGTCTCGTCGCGATCACCGCTCCGTGCGCCTTCGTGGCGCCATGGGCGGCGGTGATCATCGGCATGATCGCCGGCGTACTCGTCGTCTACAGCGTCGAGTTCTGGGACCGCCGCCACGTCGACGACCCGTGCGGCGCGATCTCGGTGCACGGCGTGAACGGCGCGTGGGGCGTGCTCGCAGTCGGGCTCTTCGCCGACGGCACCTACGGCATCGCGTGGAACGGGGTCTCCCCCAACGCGCTCCACGGGGTGCAGGGCATCTTCTACGGCGACCCCGGGCAGCTCGGCGCACAGATCGACGACCGCCGCAAATCCTTCATCTGGGCCTGGGGCGTGATGTGGATCCTCTTCAGGATCGCCATGAACTTCATGAAGACGCGCGTCGACCCCGAGGTCGAGATCGAGGGTCTCGACGAGGGCGAGTTCGGACAGGTCTGCTACCCCGACTTCGTCATCACGTCGGAGACCGACCCTGGCTCGGCCGACGAGGTCGCCGACCACCTGGCGAAGCTCATCAAGACCCCGACCGGGGCTCCCAAGGGAGGAGGAGCGTGAAGCTCATCACCGCGGTCGTCAAGCCCTTCAAGCTCGACGATGTGAAGACGGCGTTGGAAAGCTTCGGCGTCACCGGCATGACCGTCAGTGAGGCCAATGGTTACGGCCGCCAGCGCGGGCACACCGAGGTCTACCGCGGTGCCGAGTACGAGGTCGATCTCGTGCCGAAGGTTCGTGTTGAGGTCGTCGTCGACGACGACGACGTCGACGATGTGATCGATGTCATCGTGAAGTCGGCACAGACCGGGAAGATCGGCGACGGCAAGGTCTGGTCGGTACCGGTCGACAACGTGGTCCGGGTTCGCACCGGCGAGCGCGGAAACAGCGCGCTCTGATCCAGTGACATCGCTCAATGAGGCCGAGGCGGCGCGCGTCGAGCGCGCCGCCTCGGCCCCGAGCGACACACCGGATCAGGTACCTGCCCCGAGCGACACACCGGATCCGGCATCGAACCCCAGCGACCCAGGAACCGACCTGCAGGCTGTGCGCGCCGAGCGAACGGCAAAGGCCGACGCATGGCTGCGTCAACTGCTCGGCGATTCCGATGGCGTTGCGCTTGTCGCTGTTGGTGGTTACGGGCGCGGTGAACTCGGTCCTGGCAGCGACCTCGACGTCGTGATGTTGCACGACGGTCGCCCCGACGTCGTGCTTGTTGCGGACCAGGTCTGGTACCCGATCTGGGACGCCGGCTGGAAGCTCGATCATTCGGTGCGCACTGTTGCCGACGCGGTCGCGGTGGCGAACTCCGACATGAAGGCCGCACTAGGCATGCTGCATGCGCGGCACATCGCCGGCGTGCCCGATCTCACCGCGAGGCTGCGCGAACACGCATTCGGTCAGTGGCGATCGCGCGCGTCGAAGCGGTTGCCCGAGCTGCACCAGATGGTTCGCGAGCGCGCCGAGCGCCTTGGGGAAGTCGCGTTCCTGCTCGAGCCCGACCTGAAGGAAGCCCGCGGCGGTCTGCGCGACGTGCATGCCCTCGAAGCGATTGCGGCCGCGTGGGTCGCCGCCGGGCCAGGACCTGCGGTACGTGCGGCGTATCGCCGGCTGATCGACGTCCGCGACACGTTGCAGGAAGTTGCCGGACGACCGACGACCCGCATGGTCGCCCAGGAACAGGAAGCGATCGCGGCGCGGCTCGGCATGGCCGATGCCGACGAATTGTTGCGCGTCGTCAGCGAGGCGGCGCGCATCGTGTCGTACGCCAGCGACGTGACGTGGCGCTCCGTCGAGGGCAGTCTGCGGCGTCGTCCCAAGGCGGAACGCAAGCCACTCGCCGAGGGTGTGGTCGAGCAGGACGGCGAGGCGGTGCTGGCCCGTGGCGTCGATCCGGCGACCGACCCGACGCTGGTGTTGCGCGCGGCTGCGGCCGCCGCGCAGGCGGGCCTGCCGCTCTCGCCACCTACCGTCGATGTGCTCGCGACGAAGTCGCCTCCGATGCCGGTGCCGTGGCCGCCGCTTGCCCGCGACGCGTTCATCTCGCTGCTTGGTGCTGGTCGAGCCGCCCTGCCGGTGTTCGAGGCACTCGNNCGAGGCCGCCATCGAGGCGGCCGCATTGACCCGTCGGGTCGCGAGGCCCGACCTGTTGCTGCTCGGTGCGTTGTTCCATGACATCGGGAAGGGCAGTGACGGTGACCACTCGGTCGTCGGTGCCGCGATGGCTCCTGGGATCGCCGCACGGATCGGCTTGAACGACCGCGACACGTCCGTGCTGGTCGCTCTCGTCCGGCACCATCTGTTGCTGTCACAAACCGCGACCCGCCGCGATCTCGACGACCCGGCGACCGTTGCGGCGGTTTCGGACGCGGTCGGCTCTCCGCAGGTCCTCGAGTTGCTGCACGCACTGACCGAGGCCGACGCGCGGGCTACCGGCACGCCGATGTGGGACGAGTGGCGGGCCCGCCTGGTCGCCAATCTCGTACGCCGAACCGCTGCGGTGCTCGCCGGCGAGACGATGCCACCGCCGGACGCCGATCTGCCGCCGGCGATCATGCAGCTCGCCGAGCGGGGCCAGCTGGCGGTGGTGTCGGAGATCGCCGAGGACATCAGCCGGATCACCGTCATCGCACCCGACCAGCCGGGCTTGCTGTGGAGGTCGGCGGGCGTGCTCGCGCTCCACCGGCTCGGCGTCCGTGCGGCAACCGCCACCGCGATCGGGCCGACCGCTGTGACCGTGTTCGAGGTCGAGCCGACCTATCTGTCGGAAGCAGATCCGTCGCGCATTCAGGACGACATGCGCCGAGCGCTCGAGGGTGGCCTCGATGTCGCGCAGAAGCTCGCTCGCCGCGAGGCGAGCGCAGCAACCC
>PLCK01000263.1 GCA_003134755.1 Actinomycetota bacterium
GTGTCGACGATCGGGCAGCGGTCACCGCCGATGTTCTTGCGGTACCACATCCACGCCTCGGGGTTGATCGGCTCACCCACAGATCCGAGAACACGCAACGACGAAAGGTCGTGTGCCGCAGGGAGTTCTTCGCCCCACTTCATGAATGTGCGGATCGTGGTGGGCGCGGTGTAGAGCAGGGAGATCTTGTATTTCTCGATCATCGACCACCAGCGATCGCGCGCAGGTGTGTCAGGAGTGCCTTCGTACATGAACGACGTCGTCCGGTTGGCGAGCGGCCCGTAGACGATGTAGCTGTGCCCGGTGACCCACCCGATGTCCGCACCGCACCAGTAGGTGTCGGTGTCCTCGTGCAGGTCGAAGACCATGCGGTGCGTCGCCGCGACGCCGGTCAGGTAACCGCCAGTCGTATGCAGGATCCCCTTCGGCTTCGCGGTCGTGCCGCTGGTGTACATGATGTAGAGCGGCTGCTCGGCGTCGAATGCTTGTGCCTTATGGGTCTTAGGTTGCTTGTCGACGACGTCGTGCCACCACACGTCGCGGGTGTTGTCCCATTCGACGTCTTGACCGGTCCGGCGTACGACGAGGACCGTCTCGACCTGGGGGCACTCCTTGAGAGCCTCGTCGACGGCCGGCTTCAACGCGCTCGCAGCACCACGCCGGTAACCGCCGTCGGCGGTGATGATGACTCTCGCATCGGTGTCGTTCGTGCGGCCGGCGAGGGCCTCGGCCGAGAACCCTCCGAACACCACCGAGTGCGGTGCACCGAGGCGCGCACACGCCAGCATCGCCACGATCGTCTCCGGAATCATCGGCATGTAGATCATCACCCGGTCGCCGGCCAGGACGCCGAGTTCGGTCAGCGCATTCGCCGCCTGGCAGACAAGGGCGGTCAGTTCGGCGTAGGTGAGCGTGCGGGTGTCGCCCGGTTCGCCCTCCCAGTAGTACGCGACCTTGTCGCCGTAGCCGGCGTCGACATGACGATCGAGGCAGTTCACCGCGGCGTTGAGTTTGCCGCCGACGAACCACTTCGAGAACGGGGCGTCACTCCAATCGAGCGTCTGGGTCCAAAGCTGCGCCCAGGTCAGGCGGCGCGCCTCGGCGTCCCAAAATGCCAACCCGTCGCGAGCCGCTTCGTCGTACACCGCCTTCGTCGCCACGGCGTTCGCGACGAGTTCCGCAGGGGGCTCGAAGCGCCGGGACTCGCGCAGCAAGTTGGAAAGGCCGGCTTCTGGAGTTGCCTCGGTCACGACACCTCATCCTCTCGATCAAACATTTGGTCTAGTCCAATCTGCCGTACTCCAACGTGGTAGCGAAACGGCCTCGGCTCAAGTCGTTGGCATGCGGGTGCGTGTCGACGCAGCGCGCAGGGGGACCCGGGGCTATGCGGACGCTGACGCTGCGAGCGGCGCCCCGTTCGCACGGGACGCCGCCGCTCGCACGATCCCTGGGTTACCAGGCGTGCACCTGCGCTTTGTCGGCAGGCAAGCCCCTCCGAGGAGGGGCCGCCCGACTCGACCGCCTGATTCGGCTGGTTCCGCGTGGGTGCCCGGGGCGTCGTGCGCGAGTCCGGAACTTCGAGGGGAGACCCCTCGCGGTACCCGACCCTGTCTTGTTTCTACCCCTATCTCACGACGATCGGAAGGGCCGCAAGCCTGCTAGCTCTCAGTGCTCATGTCCTTGTTTCGGCGGCGGGCGTACCAGACGAGGCCAGCGGCAGCCACCCCGGCTCCGAGACCGGCGGCCGCGTAGACCGGGCTCCGGGGTGAGCCGAGCCCGACCCGCGCTCGCAGTGGCACCGGATTGCTGAAGTTCAGGATCGGCCACCCACGGCTGATTGCCTCCTTCCGCAATGCGCGATCGGGGTTGACGACTGACGGGAAGCCGACCGCCTCGAGCATGGGGATATCCGTCGAGGAATCGCTGTACGCGAACGACGACGCGAGGTCGTAGCCCTCATTCGCCGCCAGTTCGACGACCGCGGCCGCCTTCGCGGGACCGTATGCGTAGTAGTCGATGTCGCCGGTGAATCTCCCGGCCTCGACCACCATGCGGGTCGCGATGATCTTGTCGGCGCCGAGAAGCTCGCCAATCGGCTCGACGACCTCGACCCCGGACGTGCTCACGATGACGACGTCGCGGCCGGCCGCGTGGTGCTCCTCGATCAGTGCGGCCGCCTCGTCATAGATCAGCGGATCGATCAGATCGTGCAGCGTCTCGGCGACGATGGCCTTGACCTGCTCGACGTCCCACCCTTTGCACAGCTGGGAAAGATAGGCGCGCATGCGCTCAATCTGGTCATGATCGGCGCCACCGACGAGATAGACGAACTGCGCATAGGTGCTCTTCAGGAGGCTGCGGCGATTGATGAGACCGCCTTGATAAAAGGGCCGACCGAATGCCATGACGCTCGACTTGGCGATGATCGTCTTGTCGAGGTCGAAGAATGCAGCAGGCCGTAGGGTGCTCACAAGCCGAGAATAAGGCGCTGCCCTTGTGGCTCACGTCGGGCCGAGCCGATTGGGGAACGCGGCTCGCTCCGGATCTGGCTGTGGACAGGCCCGATGTGTGCCGGACTCGGCTTCCGGGGGGTGGCTTTCGTCACCATTTGCCGAAAGTCACAGAAAGGTATCGGCGAGAGGTTTGCCGGAGGGTCAAGAGGCGTTACCGTGGAGGTGGTTCGGCTCTACCCCCCCAGAGCCGAACCCTTCGTGAACGGCCCCCGCTACCCCCCCGGCGGGGGCCGTTCCTTTTCTCAATGACTTCACCCTCGAATATGCGGTGAATGCCTTGCGCGATCTCGGCGCGCGGGTTATCCCCAATAGGGTCGACGCCCTTTACACAGGACGTCGCGGCAGTCGCATTCAGCATCAGGAACCGACGACCTTGGGTGCATGTACACAACTGCCGCACCCGATAGACCGTTGTTCATAACCGGCGACCCCGAGCTCCTTGACGATGTGCTGCGGTTGTCGGCTGCCGCCGGCGTTGACCTCGAGGTCGCCGCTGACCCAACGGCGGCGCGGCCGAACTGGTCACGAGCGCCACTCGTCCTGGTCGGGGACGACGTTGCGGAGTCACTGAAACGGGCTCGGTTGCGGCGGCGGGCCGAGGTTGTTCTGGTTGGCCACGATCTCGACGACGTGAGCATCTGGGAGCGTGCGGTCGGTGTTGGTGCCGAGCACGTTGCGCTGTTGCCCGCCGCTGAGCCGTGGCTCATCGCCCGGCTGGCGGAGGCGACCGATCTGGGCGTGCGCGACTTGATCGTCGGCGTCGTGGGCGGCCGCGGCGGCGCGGGCGCGAGCACGTTGGCTGCCGCGCTTGCCGTTACAGCGCTGAACACCGATCGCCGAACCATGCTGATCGACGCCGACCCCTACGGGGGCGGCGTCGACCTGATCTTCGGCGGCGAGCGCGCGCCCGGCCTGCGGTGGCCTGACATTGCGATGGCAACCGGCCGGATCGGGGGCGGCGATCTGTGCGAAGCGTTGCCGTGCATGGGCCAACTCGCGGTGCTGTCGTGGGATCGCGGCGATCCTCTCGATTTGCCTGAGTCGGCGATGTCCAGCGTGCTCGGTGCTGCCACGCGGGTGTGCGATCTGGTGGTCGTCGACCTGTCGCGGCGCTTCGACGAGGCCATGCAGGTCGTGCTCGCAACCGCCGACGTTGTGCTTCTTGTCGTGCCTGCGGAAATCCGCGCGACCGCCTCGGCGGCTCGAATCGCGACCGCGGTGACCCGGCTCGCTGACGACGTGCGGGTGGTTGTGCGCGGGCCTGCACCGGGCGGTCTTCTAGCGATCGACGTCGCGACGACTCTCGGCTTGCCGTTGGCGGGCTACCTCAAAGCGGAGCCGGCGCTCGCCGCGAGGCTCGAGCGCGGCGAGGTTCCGGGTGGCCGCGGCCGCGGTCCCTTGACGGACTTCTGCCGCCACTTCCTTGCCGAGCTCCGGCAACCTGGAACCGCGGTTGTCGGGGCGGCAGACGCAGCTGCAGCGGCTGCCGGAGATGGGTGGTGGTGAGGGGCGACGCCGCACTGGTCGAGCGGGTCCGCAACCGGCTGGCGAACGAAGGGACGACTCCGACCGGTGCGCGGGTGGCGGCGCTGGTCAGAGAAGAAGTCGGCGTTCGCAGTGCCGCTCAAGTGCTCGCGGCGGTCGAGGCGTTGCGCAGTGAGCTCGTCGGTGCGGGCCCGCTCGAGGCGTTGCTTCGCGAGCCTGGGGTCACCGACGTTCTCGTCAACGCACCCGACGAAGTCTGGGTCGATCGTGGCCGCGGTCTCGAGCCGGCAGGTGTGCGGTTCGGCGACGAGCGCGACGTCCGGCGCCTTGCGGTGCGGCTTGCCGCCGCCGCTGGTCGGCGACTTGATGACGCGGTTCCGTGTGCCGACATCCGCCTGGCCGACGGCGTCCGGCTGCATGCGGTCTTGCCGCCGGTCTCTCCGGCGGGCGTGTGTCTGTCGTTTCGGGTTCCACGCCGGCGCGCGTTCACGCTGGAGGAGTTCGTCGGGCTCGGGGCGATGACGAGCGCGGCAGCCGACGTCCTTGCGCGCATTGTTGCGGCGCGGGTCTCGTTCGTCGTCACCGGAGGCACGGGCACGGGAAAGACGACGTTGCTTTCCACATTGCTCGGCCGCGCTGACGCACGCGATCGGATCGTCCTGGTCGAAGACTCGGGCGAGTTGCGGCCCGACCATCCACATCTCGTCAGGCTGGAGGCGCGATCGGCGAACATCGAGGGTGCCGGCTCCATAGACCTGCGTGCGCTGGTTCGTGAGGCGCTGCGAATGCGTCCCGACCGGATCGTCGTCGGCGAGGTGCGCGGCGCCGAGTGTGTCGACCTGCTCGCCGCACTCAACGTCGGCCAAGACGGCGGCGCGGGCACCCTGCACGCGAACTCCGTCACCGATGTGCCAGCCCGCATCGAGGCGTTGTGCACGGCCGCCGGATTGAGTCGCGACGCGGCGCACAGCCAGCTCGGCGCGGGCTTGCGGGTCGTGGTCCATCTGTCACGTCGAGCCGACGGCTTGCGCCGCCTCGATTCCGTCGGCGTCGTGGCGCGCCGTCCCGACGGTCTCGTCGAAGTGCGTACCGCGATGCGTCAGCGCGATTCGGTCTGGCTCGATGGTGCAGCGCGAGCCGAACTCGAACTGGCCTTGGGGGTGAACGGTTGACGACAACGGCCCTGGCAATTGCGGCGACGGTCACGCTCGGCATCGGATCAGCGGGGCGGGCCGCCACGGCTTCGACGCCTCGCCTCAGGCGAGTGCTGCCGCGCGCGCGAGTCACGACGACCAAGCCCGCGTTAATGGGCGCTGTGGGCGCCGCGTCGTTCGCTGGGTTGGTGCTCGCTCTCGGCGCTGTCACCTCAGTTGTTCTGATGTGCGCTGCGGCGGCCGCGGCCTTGTTCGTCGCGCGCACTCGCAAGCGCAATCTCGATCGCGAGACCCGCTCCGGCGCCGTTGACCTCTGCAGAGCGACGGCTGCCGAGTTGCGTGCCGGGCGACCGTCGTCGGAGGCTTTCGCGGCTGCCGTCGCTGGTTGTCCTGAGCCGTTGGCGCTGGTTCTCCGACCAGCGGTCGCGGTGGGGCGTCGAGGCGATCACGCCGACCTCGCCGACGCCGTCGATGCCGTCGCGTCGCTTCGGGGCCGCTTCGAACTCGACGGGCTGCGCCGGATCAGCGCGTGTTGGCGAGTGGCGGCGGTGTCCGGCGCTGCCCTTGCGCCCGCGATCGACCGCGTCGCCGATGCCCTGCAAGACGAGATCGATCTGAGCCGCGACGTCGCCACGATCCTCGCGGGCCCGCGCGCAACCGTGCAGCTGCTGGCCGCGCTGCCGGTTGTCGGCCTTCTTCTCGGGACGGCGGTAGGTGCCCGTCCCCTTGGATTCCTGCTGCAGTCAGGGCCTGGCCGCGCGTGCCTGTGTGCTGCGATCGCGCTCGACATCGTCGGCGTCGCATGGGCGCGGCGCATCGCGGTGCGGGCGGCCACGTTGGGCTAGCCGATGCGACCGACAGTCGTGGCGATCCCGATCGTCTGGTGGATAGGGGCGCTGGCCGCGACCGCGTACGCGCTGTGGTTGCCGGTTTCGCGGCGGCCGCCAGGTGTTGAACGCTCGCTGGGTGTTGAACGGTCGGCGGGTGTTGAACGCTCGCAGCGGCGCGGTCGACAACACACGGCGATCGTGGTCGGCGTTGCTGTTGGGGCCGTTACCGCAACTGCAGCGGGTGCGCTCGCCGGGTGCGCGTTGGGTGCCTCCGCGGCGCTCGGTTGGCCGCGACTGCGGGCCTGGCTGCGGCTGCGGGCCGATGCCGGCCGGAGCGGTATCCGAATGGGACGGCCGGCCGACGCTACGGTTCGCCAGGTACCCGCTGCGCTCGATCTGCTGGCCGCCTGTCTCGCGGCCGGCGCGACACCAGGACAGGCGCTGGTAGCTGTCGGCACCGCGTTCGAGGGTGACGTCGGGGCGATGCTGTCCGGCGTCGCGGCGTTGACGGCGTTGGGAGCGCCCGTCGAGACAGCCTGGTCGGAGGGTTCGGGTGACCCGCGATGGGCCCCCGTCGCGCGCGCGCTGATTCGCGCGCACTACTCGGGCGCCTCGCTCACCGACGTGTTGGAGCACCTCGCCGACGACCGGCGCCGCGCGATCCGTGCGACTGCCCAGGCGGCGGCGCAACGGGCCGGGATCAAAGCAGTGCTGCCGCTCGGGGTGTGCTTCCTGCCAGCGTTCGTGCTGGTTGGCGTCGTGCCCGTAGTCGCGGGATTCGCTCAGGTCATGCGGATCTGACGCGGTGTCGGCAACCGCGGTGTCGGCAACCGCGGTCTCCACGACTGCGGTGTCCACAACTGCAGTGGGTCGACGGCATTGCCCACATCTCGCGGCGCAACCGGCCGCGGCCGCGCTTGACGATCGATGCTCGTGCCAGGCCGCCACGGCTGATGCACCGGCATCAGCGGGTGTCCTTGACGGAGGGTTCGAGATGCGAATGACACACCTGACCACCCGATCTCGGCGAGCAGTGCGAGATGGGCGAGCAGCTCGAGCTCGGCGGGCTCGCCAACTCCCGCGGGTGCTCGCATTTCTCGGTCGCCGCACGGCGCCCTGGCGGCGGCTCGCCGGGAGCGACGCTGGCATGTCGACCGCTGAGTACGCGATCGGCACGGTAGCTGCGTGCGCATTCGCGGCGTTGTTGTACAAGGTCGTCACGAGCACGCAGATCCTCGACCTGCTCACTGGCGTCGTATCCCGCGCCCTTCATGTGCCGTTCTAGGTGTCGCGCACCAAACCTCGTCGTCCATGGTGAGGAGCCGGCCGCCGATACGGCCGGCTATGTGACAGCCGAGACAGCGATGGTGCTCCCTGTGTTGGCCGTACTCCTTGCCGTCGCAATGTGGGCGGTCGCAGTGAGCAGTGCGCAACTGCGTTGCGTCGACGCCGCACGCGATGGAGCCCGCGCCGCGGCACGAGGTGAGTCCGACGCCGCCGCGTCGGGTGCCGCGCGCAGTGCGGCACCGACGGGAGCAATCGTCGAGCTGCGTCATCAAGGCAGCCTCGTGGTTGTCGTGGTGACCGCGCGGGTTGGAAAGGGGCTGGGTCCGCTGTCGGCGATCCCCGCACCCGTTGCCGCCGCCACCGCAGTTGCTGAGTCGGAAGGAACGTCATGAAACAGGAGGCGGCGGGCGGAGGAGCGAGCGATGGCGACTGCTCCGATTCATTCGGCGATCACGGATCGGCAGCGCTGTGGTCGCTCGCGCTGGCCATGGTTCTGTGGGTGTTCGCGTGCGCCGTCATCATGGCCGGCGTCGCAGTTTCCGGGCGGCACCGCGCGGCGACCGCAGCCGACCTGGCGGCACTATCGGGCGCCTCGGCCGCGGCGAGGATCCAGCTGTCAGGTGCCGCGCCGAATGCGACCGCGGCATGCGCCGCGGCCCGCGCGACAGCCGCGGCGAACGACGCCGCCCTCGACAGCTGCGATGTCGTCGGCACGATCGTCACCGTCACGACAACCGTCACTCTGGCGGGGCTGGGTCACCTTTTCGGTCACCTCGGTCCGGTTTTGGTAAGTGCCCGGGCCCGAGCTGGTCCGACGTGACCGGGTGTAGCGGGAATCGTGGCGGGCAGATCCACCCGGTCTGCGTTTGCGCCTCCCACCTCGGGAATCGTGAGCTTTGCCGCGCTGGCCGGCGAGGCGTCGGCAGGTTCAACCGGAGCGCCAGCGAGCAACGTGTCGAGAAGCCTGATCGCGCCGGTCTTGTCGAGCGGCTCGTTGCCGTTGCCGCACTTCGGCGATTGCACGCACGAAGGGCAGCCCGATTCACATGCACACGCCTCGATCGCTGCACGCGTTGCGGTGAGCCAGGTCGAGGCGGCTTGGTAGCCGCGTTCCGCGAAGCCGGCGCCACCCGGGTAGCCGTCATAGACGACAACCGTCAGCCGACCGGTGTCTTGATGCAGGGCGGTAGAGACCCCGCCGATATCCCAACGATCGCAGGTGGCGACGAGGGGCAGCAGGCCTATCGACGCATGTTCCGCCGCGTGTGCAGCGCCCGGAAGGTCGGCCCAGCAGAGGCCGGCGGCTGTGAGTTGCTGTTCGCCGACGGTCCACCACACCGCCCGCGTCGACAGTTGGCGGGGCGGCAGGTCGAGCGGCTGCTCTCCGAGGATTTCACCGCTGGCCAGCCTCCGACGCAGGAACGACACCACCTGTGTCGTCACGTCGACCGACCCGAAGCTGATGTCCGCAGCTCCCCAGTTCACGGTTTGCGACGTTCCGGTGATCCTGATGTCGGTGACGTCGCGAGCTGTCGTGAAGTAGTCGACGTCGGCGGGCGCCACCAGCACGACTCCGTCGGCATCGTCGAAGTCGCTCACCAAGTAGGTCTCGCCCTGGTGGACATAGACGGCGCCGGTGTGCACGGTCGAATGAGCCGAGCCCGCGTTCGCCGTCCCGAGCAACTGCCCGGTCGCCTCGTCGATGATGCGCACCGGCAGCCCACCCGTGCCCCTGATGTCGGCGAGTTCGCAGGCCCGCTCGCGCTTTGTCCAGAACCAGCCGTTCGGCCGGGCCCGCAGCATTCCGCGCGACACCAGGTCGGTCACGACCCCGGCCGCGGTAGGTCCGAACATGACGAGGTCATCAGGTGACAACGGCAACTCGCTTGCCGCCGCGCATAGGTGCGGTCCGAGCACGTAAGGATTGTCAGGATCGAACACGGCTGCCTCGACCGGCCGCCCGAACAGCGCTTCTGGATGATGCACCAGGTAGGTGTCGAGCGGGTCGTCGCGGGCGACGAGTACGGCGATCGACTCCTGTCCATCGCGCCCCGCCCGGCCGGCCTGTTGCCACATCGAGGCCCGCGTACCCGGAAAGCCGGCCAGCAGCACGGCGTCGAGGCCCGAGACGTCTACGCCGAGTTCGAGCGCAGTCGTGGCCGCAAGGCCGAGGATCGAGCCACGGCGCAATGCACGTTCGAGGGCCCGGCGTTCTTCGGGCAGGTAGCCGGCCCGATAGGCCGCAACCCGGTGGGCAAGTTCGGGCGCGACCTCATGGAGCGACCGTCTGGTTGCGAGGGCAACTGCCTCGGCGCCGCGTCTCGATCGAACGAAGGCGACCGCGCGCACGCCCGCGACGACCAGGTCGGCCAGCAAGTCTGCGGTCTCCGCAACCGTCGACCGCCGAACCGGCGCATCGTTCTCGCCGCGATGGAGGCCGACCTCCATGAGTGGCGGCTCCCACAGCACGAACTTCGACGCGCCGCGCGGCGACGCGTCGTCGGTCACGGTCGCCACGTCAAGACCTATCAACCGGGACGCCGACACCGCCGGTTCCGACACCGTCGCTGACGCGAGCACGAAGACGGGGAACGAACCGTACTGCGCGGCGACTCGGCGCAGCCGGCGGATCACATGTGCGACGTGCGACCCGAACACACCGCGGTATCCGTGACATTCGTCGATCACGACGTAGCGAAGGCCACGCATGAATGCCGCCCATTGCCGATGCGACGGCAACATCGACCGGTGCACCAGATCGGGGTTCGCGAGCACCAGGTTGGCGTGCGTCCGGATCCAGGCGCGCTCGTCGTAGGGAGTATCGCCGTCGTACGTGGCAGCCCGGACGCCCGCGAGACCGAGCTCCTCGAGCGCGCGCAACTGGTCGGCCGCCAGGGCCTTGGTGGGGGACAGATAGAGCGCGGTCGCGGGATCGAACGGGCCGCCACCCGATCGTCCGCCGACAAGAGCATCGAGGACCGGCAGTTGATAGGCGAGCGACTTCCCGGACGCCGTCCCTGTCGCGATCACTACGCAGTGGCCGGACCGGGCGAGTTCGGCCGCGGCCACCTGGTGCTCCCAGGGACGGCCGATGCCGAGTCGCCCATACGCCTCGACGATCTCGGTGTCGACCCACGAGGGCCAGTCCGCCGCCGTGGCGGAGCGGGCGGGTATCAGTTCGACGTGAACTGCGCGCTCGCGGCGGCCGGGTGCCCGCAGCAGCCGGTCGAGGGCATCCTCGGTCGACGCCGTTCGGCTCTTCGATTCCGCCGACGCGCGCCTGGAGTCATTGTCAACGGGCACCTCGCCAAGTCTGGCACCGCCCGACGACGGTCGGCGTTCAGACAGGCGGTCCGCGTGGTTAGATGCGTCCGTGGAGGGGTAGCAGGGCTGCACGCCCTTCAAGGTCATTGACTCGTGTGCCCGCACCGGGGTTCCGAAGCTGGAGGAACGCAGTGGATCTGTCCTTGTCGACCCGGTCCGAGGGGGACCGTACGGTCGTTGTCGTCGGCGGCGAAATCGACGTCTACACGGCGCCGAAGTTGCGTGAGCAGCTCATCGATCTGGTGTCCGCAGGCAACTACCACATCGTTGTCGACATGGAGAACGTCGAGTTTCTGGACTCGACCGGCCTCGGCGTCCTGGTCGGTGGCCTGAAGCGGGTGCGCGCGCATGATGGCTCGCTGCGCCTCGTATGCACCCAGGAACGCATCTTGAAGATCTTCCGGATCACGGGCCTGACCAAGGTCTTCCCGATCCACAGTTCGGTCGACGAGGCCATCGCAGCAACGGACTGAGCGGCTTCCCTCCCTGTGGCTACCGTGACGGTGTCGTTTACCGCATTGCCCGCGCACGTCCGCACCGCCCGCTTCATCGTCGCGTCCGTCGCTCGACGGGCCGGCGTGGCCGAGAGCATCCTCGACGAGATCCGCCTCGCGGTCAGTGAAGCGTGCTCCCTTGCGGTCCGGTTCCATCTGGTGCACGCGCCCGCATCGCCGGTCGAACTGCGCCTCACCGAGTCCGTAGACCAGTTCTCGGTCCAGGTGGCCGACGCGGTTGGGCGTTCAGCGCCCGAGGGTGGCGACCTGACCCTCGACCTCACCGACGACGAGCTCGGGCTCGAGGCGTTCGAGGCGCGTACGGCACTCAACACCGTCGGGACGGCGTCCAGCTCGGCAGTGGGCTCGGCGTCGAGCGCGAACGGCAACGCCTCGCAGGGTGGCCGGACGCCGGCGTTCGACGGCGACGATCCGGCGAGCACCGCCGATCTGCGCGGGCACGAGCGCATTGGTCTTGCTGTCATCAGCGGGCTCGTCGACGACGTCACCGTCGAATACCTCGACCGCGGGTCGGTCGTCACCATGACCTGGCCGATCGCGGTCGACGAGGCTGGCGTACGGTCGAGCGGCAGCGGAGCGCATTGAGGCTCGAGGGCATAGCGCGGGGGCGGTCGTGACCGCCGACGTGAGATGGGCCACAGGCCCTGCCGGTCGAGGTTTCGGCTGCAATAGACTCCCGCATCCGCTTTGAAATGATCGGACCTTTCGGCTCCCCCGCTACCCCGCGGGGGTCCGTAAGAATCTCGCTCACTGCAACGGCGCAGTGGCGGTCGAGGAGGACACATGCCCGGGCTGCACCTCGCGAGCGCGTCCGACGTCGGGGCGGTCACCCGCGTATCGGGCGGCGACTACACCTGGGTCTGGATCGTCACCGTTGTCTCCCTTCTCGCTCTCGGGGTCGCCCTCGTGCTCGTCCGCGAGGTTCTGAGCGCCGACCAGGGCACCGACAACATGAAGCGGATCGCGGGCGCGGTCCAAGAAGGCGCGAGCGCCTACTTGAAGCGTCAGTTCCGGACGCTCGGCGTCTTCGCCGTGATCGTGTTCTTCCTACTGCTCTTGCTGCCGGCCGATTCGGGCACGCAGCGGATCGGCCGGNNCGCCGCGGCTCGAAGCGGCGAATCCCGCGGGGCAATGCGGATCGCGTTTCGGACCGGCGGAGTGGCCGGCATGTTCACGGTCGGGCTCGGGTTGTTCGGTGCCTGCCTCGTTGTCTTGTTCTTCCGTGCGAACGCTCCCAAGGTTCTTGAGGGCTTCGGATTCGGCGCGGCTCTGCTCGCCATGTTCATGCGTGTCGGTGGAGGCATCTTCACCAAGGCGGCCGANNGGCATGGCCGCCGACCTCTTCGAGAGCTACGCGGTCACCCTGGTCGCCTCGCTGATCCTCGGCAAGGTCGCCTTCGGCAACCTCGGGCTGGTCTTCCCGTTGATCGTGCCGGCGATCGGCGTCCTGACGGCGGTGGTTGGCATCTTCACGGTGTCGCCGCGGGCCGGAGACCGCAGCGGCATGACGGCCATCAACAGAGGCTTCTTCATCTCGGCGGCGTTCTCCGTGATCCTGGTCGCGGTACTGGCGTTCGCGCAGCTGCCCGCGCACTTCTCAGACCTCAAAGGCCTGACTAACTCCGAGATCGCCGGGCACTCCGGCAACCCGCGGGTGTTCGCGCTCGTCGCGGTCATCATCGGCATCGCGCTCGCCGCGATCATCCAGCAGCTGACCGGATACTTCACCGAGACGACGCGCCGCCCGGTACGCGACATCGGCAAGACCTCGCTGACCGGCCCGGCCACGGTGATCTTGGCTGGCATCTCGGTCGGACTCGAGTCAGCGGTCTACGCCGCGCTTATCGTCGCGGCCGCGGTTTACGGCGCTTTCCTGCTCGGCGGCGGCATCACGCTGCTGTCCCTGTTCGCCGTCGCGCTCGCCGGTACCGGCCTGTTGACGACCGTCGGCGTGATCGTGGCGATGGACACCTTCGGTCCGGTCTCCGACAACGCTCAGGGGATCGCCGAGATGTCTGGCGACGTACACGGCCAGGGCGCCGTCGTGTTGACCCAGCTCGACGCCGTCGGAAACACGACCAAGGCCATTACGAAGGGCATCGCGATCGCGACCGCTGTGCTGGCGGCAACCGCGCTCTTCGGATCCTTCACTTCAGCGATTTCCGAGGCACTCGGAAAGGCCGGCACGTCGGCGTCCGGCCTCACCGGCATTACCGCCGCCAGCTTGTCGTCGGACGTGACCTCGCCGAACACCATCGTCGGCGCGATCATCGGCGCGGCAGTGGTCTTCTTCTTCGCCGGGTTGCTCATCAGCGCGGTCTCGCGAGCGGCCGGTGCCGTCGTTTATGAGGTGCGACGCCAGTTCCGGGAGATTCTCGGCATCATGGAGGGGACGGCGCTGCCCGAGTACGGCAAGGTCGTCGACATCGTCACCCGCGACTCGCTGCGCGAACTCGCCACCCCGGGCCTGCTCGCCGTTCTCGCGCCTATCGCCACCGGATTCGCGCTGGGGGTCGGCGCACTTGCCGGCTACCTGGTCGGCGCGATCGCCGCGGGAACGCTGATGGCTGTTTTCCTCGCCAACTCCGGCGGCGCGTGGGACAACGCCAAGAAGCTCGTCGAAGACGGGAACCACGGCGGCAAGGGATCGTCGGCGCACGAGGCGACGATCATCGGCGACACCGTCGGCGACCCCTTCAAGGACACCGCCGGTCCTGCGATCAACCCTCTCCTCAAGGTGATGAACTTGGTCGCGCTGCTGATCGCGCCGCTGATCGTGCGCTACAGCGTCGGCATCCACCACAACGCACCGCTCCGTATCGTGATCGCGGTTGTCGCCTTCGCGATCATCGTGGTCGCCATCGTGATCTCCAAGCGCCGAAGCGTCGCCGTCGGTGCCGAAGCGCCGACCGGGACGTCGTCGTCCCTCGCCGCCTGACCTCACCCGGCCGGACGCCGCTCTGCCTTTCGCTCAACTTTTCGCCGGCCTTTGCTCTGCTGCACATGGGGTGCAGACCTGCTCTGCTGCACATGGGGTGCAGAGCAAAGGGAGCCGAAAGGTAGTGCGCGGCGCCCGCTCAGCGGGCGAGAATCGGACATTAGCCCCATCGGTGGACGCCGTCGCGGGAGATATCCAGGGCGCGGCGCGCACGCCCACGGCAGGGCTGGGCCAACATCCCAGACGCGGAGCCGTTACCGTGTGCCCGGGACGGCCGAGCGCCGAAATGCGCCAACCGAGCCGACTCAGGCCCGATGTACGAATCGACATGTACCAATCGACATGTACCGACGGACGTGTACTAATGACGACGAGGAGTAAGCCCCAGTGGCCGCGCGTGCGAAAAGCCCCGCCAGCGCCGGTAACGGCGCGCCCCGGTCGGCCGACGACGACAACGACGGCCTCCGTCGCCTAGTCATCGTCGAGTCCCCGACCAAGGCGACGACCATCGCGGGCTATCTCGGCCGCAATTACGTAGTCGAGAGCAGCATCGGACACATTCGCGATCTTCCGACTTCGGCGGCCGACATCCCGGCGAAGTACAAGAAGGAGCCGTGGAGCCGGCTCGGAGTCGACGTCGATCACGGTTTCGAGCCGCTATACGTCGTCAACGCCGACAAGCGTCAGCAGGTAGCGAAGCTGAAGGCGGCCCTTGCGGACGTCGACGAGCTCTACCTCGCCACCGACGAAGACCGCGAGGGGGAGGCCATCGCATGGCATTTGCTCGAGGTTCTGAACCCCAAGGTCCCGGTGCACCGGATGGTCTTCCACGAGATCACCCGCGATGCCATTCGTGAGGCGGCCCGGCACCCGAGGGAACTGAATCAAGCGCTGGTCGATGCTCAGGAGACTCGGCGCATCCTCGACCGGCTGTACGGCTACGAGGTCAGCCCGGTCCTGTGGAAGAAGGTCATGCCGCGGCTGTCGGCAGGCCGGGTTCAGAGCGTAGCTACCCGGATGGTCGTCGAGCGCGAACGGGAGCGCATCGCGTTCCGCACCGCGTCCTACTGGGACATCGACGCCACCTTCGACACCGAGCCGAGCTTCGATGCCAGCCTGGTCGCGGTAGACGGGAAGCGGGTTGCCCAGGGCCGCGACTTCGACTCGCTCGGCGTCCTGAAGTCCAAAGACCTCGTCCACCTCGACGAGACGCAGGCCACTGAGCTGGCAACCGGCCTGAGTGGTACCGAATTCGTCGTCCGCAGCGTCGAGAGCAAGCCGTATCGGCGCAGTCCGGCTGCGCCGTTCATGACCAGCACGATGCAGCAGGAGGCCAGCCGCAAGCTGCGATTCAGCAGCCAGACGTCGATGCGCATCGCGCAGCGGTTGTACGAGAACGGCCACATCACGTACATGCGTACCGACTCGACCACCCTGTCGGACACGGCCCTCACCGCCGCCCGCAACCAGGTGCGCGAGCTATACGGCAACGAGTACCTGCCCGACGTCCCGCGTAAGTATGAGAAGAAGGTCAAGAACGCGCAGGAGGCACACGAGGCGATCCGGCCGAGTGGCGATCGATTCCTGACTCCCGGCGAGCTGGCCGGGCGGGTGAGCGGTGACGAGCTGCGGCTCTACGAGCTGATCTGGCAGCGCACGGTTGCCTCGCAGATGACCGATGCCACCGGTAACACCGTGACCGTGCGGCTCGGGGGCACCAGCCGCAGCGGGCAGGACGCCGAGTTCTCGGCGTCCGGCACGGTGATCGTGCATCAGGGCTTCTTGAAGGTCTACGTCGAGAGCACGGACGACGACAGCTCCGACGACGCCGGCAACGAGCGGCGGCTGCCCAACCTCGTCGAAGGCGACACCGCCAACGCGTCGTCGCTCCAACCTGTCGGGCACAGCACCAACCCGCCGGCCCGCTACACCGAGGCCAGCCTGGTCCGTGCACTCGAAGAACGCGGCATCGGCCGCCCGAGCACGTTCGCGAGCATCATGGGCACGATCCTCGACCGCGGATACGTGTTCAAGAAGGGCAGCGCGCTGGTCCCGACGTTTCTCGCCTTCGCCGTCGTGCAGCTGCTAGAGCGGCATTTCGGCGATCTCGTCGACTACGACTTCACGGCCGAGATGGAAGAGGACCTCGACCGGATCGCCGACGGTGAGACCGCTCGCACCGCATGGCTCACCCACTTCTACTTCGGTGGTCCGCCCGACGCCGCAGGCGGCCCGGCGAACCCCAAGGGTCATGACGACAACCCAGGCCTGAAGGCGATGGTGTCCGACCGGCTCGGCGAGATCGACGCNNGAGTACGCGCAGGCTCTGCTCGACAAGCCGAGTGGCGACCGCCCGCTCGGCAAGGACCCGACCTCGGGGCTCGAACTGGTCGCCAAGGACGGTCGCTACGGCCCTTATGTCACCGAGATCCTGCCCGAGGACTCCAAAGCCAAGCCGCGGACGGCGAGCCTGTTCCAGTCGATGTCGCTCGACACCGTGAC
>PLCK01000026.1 GCA_003134755.1 Actinomycetota bacterium
TAGCACACCTGCACCGACAACAGCGCCCGCACGCAGGACCTGCCGACGGCTCAAGCCGCCTGACGGCTCAGCAGTCTCGGCATGCTGAATGGCCCCGGCGCGCCGAGTACCTTCGCTTCCATCATCCCGCCCATTCTTCAGCCCCACCCCTGTGTCGTGCGCATCCTAGCGGAAGTCGTTCCAGTCAAGTGGTCGAGTCAAACGAACTCAATAGACCAATCGGAGGTTGTTCCTTACTCCACTCGGCCGACCCGCTCAACCTTTCGCCCGATATACACCGCTGCACCCGGTCTGCGCAACTCACACGATATGTCGCCCTACTTAGCTTTCATCCGATTTGGTGGCAAGCCACCGACTGGCCATCGCACGTCTCCGATCGCAACTCCCGCCCGGAGGAGCTTCCGTGCGCGTGCGAAAATACGTCGATTGCCGAGCAGTCGATGCCCAACATCGGCATGCCAGTCAGACCTCGGCACGCGAGTGCGAACGGACAGGAGCAGGTGCGGGTGACCGATTCCGAACTGCTCGCGCCCGCGACGTCCGGCCTCACGGCCGTCGAGGTCGACGGGTGCGTGAGCGTCTTCAACGCGGCCACCCAGCGTGCCGTCATGCTGAATGAGACGGCGACCGACGTCTGGCGCCTGGTCGACGGCACCCGCAACACCGAAGCGATAGTTCGCTCGATCGCCGAACGCTATGGCCTTGATCCCGCCACGATCCGCGCCGATGTCGTCGGCGCCATCGACGTTCTGCGCCACGAGGCACTGCTTGCCGAGCCCAACCCCGCCCCGAGTGAGTCGGGGACTTGAGCAGCGACACCCTGGTCGAGCTGTGCTTCTTCGACTCGAAGGTGGCGGTCGAGACTCGGTCGCCCGAACTCGCCGGTGTGGTGCGCACGCTGTGGGCACCGTTCCTCGCCGGCGACGCCGACCGCTCGACGTCCGGCATCGGCACACCAACGACGGTTGTCGAGATTCCGGACGCCGACCAGCCGCTGACCGACCAGCTCAGCTGGCTGAACGCCAATCTCAACTCCACGGCGATGGAGCTGAGTCCGTGCCTGTGCATTCATGCCGGCGTCGTGGCGTGCGACGAGGGCGTCGTCGCCTTTCCGGGCCGATCAGGCGCGGGCAAGAGCACGCTCACGAGCGCCTGCCTCCAGCAGGGATTCGACTACGTCTCCGACGAGGGGCTGTGCCTCGATTACGACCAGGCGAGCGTTCGGCCTTACCCGCGACCGATTGGTCTGTCGCCCTGGAGTGCGGCGGCAATGGGCGAAAGGAGGGCCGGCGGAGGGGTCGAAGCCGGTGAAGACTGGCTGCTGTCAGCGGCCGACCTCGGAAGCCGCGCGACGCTGCCGGGAACCCCACAGCTGCGCGTCGTCCACGTCGTACTGCTCGACCGGCGAGCGGACATCGCGGCCGCGCTGCACGAGGCCGAACGGCGCGAGGCAATCGAGGCGCTGCTCACGATGTCGTTTAACCACTACAAGCGCCCAGCCGACAGTTTGGCCCTGGTCGCTACCGTCGTGGCCGAAGCTCGGGTCAGCCGGCTGACCTACAGCGACCCGCACGAAGCGGCGGCTCTGCTCGCCGCCGAGGTCAGTGACCCGACCGCTCGTCGACGAAATCCCTGACCCGAAGCTTCGTCTGGTGCACGGGGGCTTTCGTGCCATCGACCTCGTGACCCTGGAAGTAGTCCTTCTGCCAGCGCCGGTTCCGCGCATCGGTCCCGTCGGCGGCGAGGTCGGTGAGAAAATCCTCACGGGACGCCGCCCATCCGCGCACCTTGCGCTCGAGCTCGGGCTCCGCCTCAAGGGACCGGAAAGCAGGCCGTACTCGTTCGACGTCGTGCCGACGTTGCGGCACGAGCATGCACAGTGGTTCGCCGCGCTCGAACACGACCGGCAATCCAGGCCTCGTGAGCTGCCAGTTCATCGTGAACGTCGCCGTGGTCCAATCCGACTCCACAATGCCTTCGAGGGCGTAGATACCGTCTTTCGGGCAATTAGCGGGGCCTCGGACCAGGAGGTTCCATCCAGGCGACGTCCGGAAGAAGTATGGAAGGTTCCAGGTGACGATGCCCATCCCGAAATGACTTATCGCCGGCAGCGTCGGCGGGTCGCCGTCGTACTCGATTGCGATGGCGTCGATCGCGGGATCGCCAGACCAGGTAAGGCGCACCGTTTCGGTATTGATGAGCAGCCACCCGGCTTGGTTGGCGATGAGTAGGGGCAGGCACCGGTTGGCGAAACGGTTGGGCGAGCGCTCCATCCACACCCGCGTCGCGGGCGCCGGCCACAGGTCCTCGTCCTCGGTCGGCGGCGTCATCCGGTAGGCGAGGAATTCGACGTCCGCTCCCGGGTCGGCGGCGCTTCCCGACCCGACCGTGCCGGGCTCGATCTGAGCATCCACCTGATTCTCCTCCGCTGTTCTCGCCCGAGGCTACAAGCGTTTGGCGAGGACCGAAGGCACAACGGTCCTGCACGATGCCCCACGAACAATGCGTCCAACGGTGCAGATGAACGGCGCGCAGCGGCCGAACGACCTCGGCGGCGGCGACTATCCTCCAGGGGTGAGTGCCGCGAAGCCGCGCGCCGACGGCAACGTCGAGCCAACCACTAGCGGCACCGCCGACGACGCCGGCGGGCGGATACCCGAAGCGGGCGAGCCCAGCGGCGATCCGATCGACCAGCTCATCGAAGAAGGGCGGCGGGCGCCTCGCTCGGCGTCCGCCTTGCCTCGCGTGCTTCGCGATGCGCTGCGGCTCGTCTACCACTCGGGTCGGCGTTACCTCGGCGTCCTCGCAGTCGTGCAGATCGCCACCGCGGCGCTCGCTGGGGTCCAGGTGCTGGCGGGCAAGGCCGCCCTTGCCGCGATCGGAAACAGCGATCCGAAGGCGGTGCATCAGGCGTTCGGGCCATTGGTGGTCCTTGCGATCGCCGGCGCTGCGACCGGAGCGCTCGGCCTACTGGCGCAACAGCAGGAGCGCATCCTCGGTGAGCTGGTCTCGCGAGCTACCTGGGAGCGGGTGTTCGATACCACCTCGGCGGTCGGACTCGACCACTACGAGTCCGCAGGCTTCTACGACCGAGTCATGCGGGTGCACACCGGTGCGCTATTTCGGCCGCTGGAACTGGTGACGGGACTGGTCGGGCTTGCGGGCGGCCTGGCCGGCCTGTTGGTGCTCAGCGTCACCCTGCTCACCTTCCAGCCGCTGCTTGTGCCGCTGCTGTTCGTAGGCGGGGTGCCGCTGTGGCTCGCCTCANNGCGGTTGCCACCACCGAGAACACCCGCCGTCGCGAGTACCTAGCCGACGTCCTGACCGGCCGCGACGCGGCCAAGGAGGTGCGCGCCTACGATTTGTCTGCGGCCCTGCGGACCCGATGGCGCGCTTTGTACGACAGCTACTTGTCCGATCTTCGGGCGAAGGTGGCGCGCCGCACCAGGCTTGCGTTGCTGGGCACCGCGGTCACCGCTGTGGTCACGGTCGCGACTATCGGGTTGCTCATCTGGTTGGTCGACCACGGTCGGATCAGCCTCGCCGAGGCCGGGGCAGCGGCGGTCGCGATCCGGCTCCTCGCCGGTCGCCTCCAATCGACGGTAAACGGAATCTCCAAGCTGTTCGAATGCAGCCTGTTCCTGCGTGATCTTCAGGACTTCCTGATGTTGCGCCCGTCGAGCGACGCCGATGCGCCCCGACCCCCGGCGACGTTTGCGGGCATCGCAGCGGTTGGCGTCGGCTTTCGCTACCCGGGTACCGACGTCGACGTGCTCCGCGACATCCACCTGCGCATCGGACCGGGTGAGGTCGTCGCTCTGGTAGGCGAGAACGGGTCAGGCAAGACCACCCTCGCCAAGCTGCTTGCCCAGCTGTACCGCCCCACCGAGGGCGAGGTGCGCTGGGGTGACGTAGCAGCACAAACGTACGAGCCGGCCGCGATGCGGTCACAGATCGCGGTCCTGTTCCAAGACTTCGTGCGCTATCAACTCAGCGCACGCGAGAACATCGGCGCCGGCCGGACTGGCCATCTCGACGACGACGTTGCCGTACGCGCCGCGGCGGCAGCATCAGGCGCCGACGGCTTCTTGAGCCGACTGCCCCAGGGCTACGACACGGTACTGTCGCGGGCGTTTCGCGGCGGCCGTGACCTGTCTCTCGGGCAATGGCAGCGGGTCGCTCTGGCGAGAGCCTTCCTGCGCGACGCACAGTTCGTCATCCTCGACGAGCCGACCGCGTCACTCGACGCTCGCGCCGAAGCGGCGCTCTTCGCCTCGATCCGTGAGCTCTTCCGTGATCGATCGGTGCTGCTGATCGCGCACCGGTACGCGAGCGTGCGCACCGCCGACCGCATCTACGTGCTGCACGATGGCAGGCTGGTCGAACACGGCGACCACGCCACGCTGATGGCAGCGAACGGGCGCTACGCGGAGCTCTTCGAGTTGCAAGCGAGCCAATACCTCGGCCGGTGATCTCAGGAGCTCGCGGCCGGGCGCCAAGAAAGCTCCAGTGCGGCCGCAACTTCGGAGACCAAGGTCGGTGGCAGCGGCGTACGCCAGGGCAGCTCGACGTCGAAGACCGGAACGTCGTCGACGAGCCGGCCCAGGAACTCAAAGTGCTGACGGTTCGTGTCCGCGTCGTCCCAGCCCAGAACGCGCGGGAACGCGGCCAGCTGCATCAACGCCTTCAGCGGCGGCATCCGTCGCGCGACGACGTGGTCCTGTTCGCGCATAAGAGTCGGGACGACGATTGAATGCAGTGGAACATGGTCGTCAGCCGTGCGATCGGGAGCCGTCGAGTGCCGGCCGTCGGCGGTGATCGTGCGTACACCTCGCGGCCCGTCCAGCACCCGCAGTGCGCCGTCGCGCAGCCGAGTCTCGGTCGCGCCGAGCCGGCAGCACGGTTCGTTGCCGTGCACGTCCCCGACGCCGAGATCGACCCTGAGCACGTCGTCGGTGATCAGCGCCGCGCCTTGCCCGCAGAAGGCTGTCGCCAGCGTGCTCTTGCCCATCCCCGAGGCACCGACGAACGCAACTGCCTTTCCGTCAACCTCGACCGCGCTCGCGTGCAGCACGGGATGACCACGCAGCATGAGAACGACCGCGAGCACCGTGCCGGTCAGGTAGATCGGCAGCAAGTCGGGGTCGACGTCAACGTGGGGCCAGTAACGGACGGTGCGGCCGCCAGGCTCGACGACGACATCGCAACGATCGAAGAAGCGCAGCCGCCAATGTCCGCCGTCTTCGCTGATGGCCCGAAACGGTGTGCCGTCGGGGGAATCGAGGGTTCCGATCAACCGGCCTGGCGGCAGCGTTGCAGGAACTACGATCGCGGCTTCCCCGATGAACCTCACGTCGGGCGGCCCGGCATCGACCCGAGCCGAGCTCAAGCCGATATCGCTTGCCACCCGCAGGCCGTGCAGCAGCCGGACGTCGGTCACGGCAGGTCTCCAATCGGCAGGGGTGTCCAATCACCGGGGTCGATGTCGAGTTCGATGTCGCCGACGCGCACCCAGGCGTGCCCCCGCAGCCCGGTCGCGTCGCGGCGGACGCCGAGGCAGAGCACCGGGCGTAGCGCGGACAACCTGCGGCCGACCACGAGCGAACTGCGTAGGCAAGGCCCACTACGACCAAGTGGCCACCAGCTGGCGACCCGCTCGACTGCGCGCACCCGTCGCACCGCCCAATCCGGCAACCGTTTCCGCGCAGCGGTGGCGCCAACGTCCGGATCGTCACTCGCAGTGAGCGGCTCGCCCGCCGTCATCGACACCTGCATCCGCCGCGCGGCGACAGTCAACGACGTCCGCCTCAACAACCACTCGACGTAACAGAAGAGCACCAGCGCAGCCACGAACTCGCGCGCCGCGCCAGGCAGTCGATTGACTCGCATCACGCGGCGCGCACGGTGGCCAGCCAGGCGTGTTGCAGCAACGCGAACGAGGCGCCGTGCGGCATCGAAGACAACCACGAGGCACGCAACGCCTCGGCGTCGACCAATTCCGAGTCAATGCCTGCGGCGCCATCCCATTTCGTGGCGAACTCACGACTGTGACGCCCGCAGAACACCTGATTGAACGACGCCTTGGTATGCCGGCGTACCACGCAGGCGGGCACAACGTCGCCAAATAGCTCGTTCATGGCCGTTGTGCGGCTGGCGAAACCCAGCGGGCCACCGCGAGCGGCCAGGGCATCGAGAAACCGCGGGTGTAGCAGCGGCGAGACCACCTCGACGCCGTGCGATTGCGCGACCAACCGAACCGATTCGGCACCGATCAGATGCCCGCGCAGGCGCGGTTGCCGGCGCACGGCAGCCCGCCAGTCAAGTGGTTCGGCAGCTAGCTCGTTCGCGAGCCGGCGCAGGTACTCACGTCTCGCTTCGGGTCGAAGCCAGGTCGGCGCCTCGGGGCCGGACGCCCGTCGCGCGGCGGCCCGACGGACCACGCCTGGTGCCAGCGCCAAAGCGGCGTCGCCGCGACGCCCTGGATAGGGGCGACCTTGTCGCCGGCGAAGATGCGCAAGGGGGCTTGCGCGCAACGGCCCGAGTACCTCGTCGCCGCCCTCACCGTCGATCAGCCGATACCCGGGAACGGCCGCGTAGATCTGGTCCCAGCTTTGCACCGTGGCCGGGTACAGGTACCCGTGGCGACGCAGGCTGAGCTGGGCGGCCGGCCCGACGACGTCCATCTCGTCACGGATCTCGATGCGCAGCCAATCCGCTGGGCGAACGGCGCCGATGACAGCATGCTGAGCGGCAGTTTCGTCAAGATCGACATGCTCGGGATAGACGCAGGTCACAGCGATCGGCTCGGGAAGCTGCTGACGGCGCGCGACGAGGACGGCGACCGCGAGCAGCGCCGACGAATCGCGACCCCCCGAGAACAGGACACCGGTCGGGCCGGCTGCGAGCAAATCGGCAAGCAGCGCGTCGAGCGCGTCGCGAACCCCTTCAACGGGTGGGGGTCGTCGGCGCGGGACGTCTACTGCGCCGAACGGGTGTTCGACCGCGATCTCGAGCGGATCGAGGGACCAGTCAGACCGCAAGACTCAGGGCTCCTCGTCCAGCAGGCCACGATCACGAAGCGACCCGAGGAAGGTGTCGACGTCTTCCGCGATCGCCTCGACGGGAGTGGCGGGGAACCGGCTTGCCAACGCGTCGACAAGCGCCAGCCGGTTGGTGTCAGCCTGGAGCAGCTGCAGTAGCACCGCACCGTTGCCGCGAGCAGCGAAATAGATCGAACTGTCGAGATCGAGCAACACGATCTCGTCGTCGAGGGCCTTCCAGGTCAGGCCTTGGCGTCGCAGCCGCACGGCGGCCTCCTTGCAAGCCAAAGCGGGGGCGCGCAACACGCCGCCCCCGCTTACGGGTATCTCAGCTTGATTCGTTCTTCAGGTGGCCGCGACGATGCCGCGCGTCGACGAAAGCTCCGCTAGCGAAGCCTCCGGTGACGTCAGCGACCGACCCGACGACCTCGAGAACTGGTGCCTGATATTGCTCTTGCATAAAACCCCCCTCCGCAACGTGGAGACCCGGCCCAGAGTTGGCCGAGAAGTTGACGATAGCCGCACGAAAGGTCAATTCCGGCCGAAACCGAGCCTCGTCGGATCCGTTGCGGCAGCGCCGCCGGGTCATCCGATAGCTATTCGGGATCATTGGAGTCACCCGCTTCAAGCGCGAGATCGATCAGAGCCCGATGCCGGATACGCCAGGAGTTGGCGGTCACGAAGGCGTAGCGCTCGGCGTCGGTCGCTCGTCCTTTCCGCAACGCTTCGTGGACGGCCGCGCCCCAGTCGTCATCCGCGCCAACGGGGACTACGCGGTTTCCGTGACCGTACGTGGTCGGCAGGTCGGTTGCGGCTACCGGCTGACCGGAGGCCAGGTAGTCCATGAGCTTCAACGGGCACATGGCCTCGGTCAGCGGCGTGCGGTGATGGGGCATGATGCAGGCATCGACATGCTGCAAAACGGCTGCGAGCCGAGCCTGCGGAAGAACGCCGAGATACCGGACGGCGGTAAGGTCGCTCAGCTCGGCCATCGGATGCACCCGACCGAGTGGGCCCATGAGTAGGACGGTGCCACCCGCGACAGCGTCGGCTACCGCCCGTACCGCCCCGGCGTCGAGCCGGTCGTCGACTGTACCCGCGTAGGCCACGATTGGTCGTGGCAACGCGGCGAGCTCGGGCGGCTCAGATGCTCGCGGGCCCCACACCGAAGCGTCGATGCCATTGGGCACGACGATGCTCGGTGCGGTAGGCGCCAACCGGTCGAGCAGGACGCTCGACACCGCTACGACGCTGCGACGCGTCTCTCGCAGGCCCTCATAAGCCGCGTCAAAGGCACGCCGCGCTGTCGGGGTCTCCGCCTTGGCGGCCCAGTCGTCGCGCGCATAGAAGACGACGCGGGCGGCCCACCTCATCGGCGCGAAGCCGGCAACCAACGCACTCGTGGTGATCACGACGACGTCGGTGAGCTCGTGCATCCGCACAGCCTGGGCGAGCGCGTCGTCATATCGCATCGCCATCGACCGAGCTTCACGCTCGTTCATCGGTGGCCGGCGCGACCACTGACGTGGACGCACGAGATGGGTCCGCTCGTCCGCCGGAAAGGCGACCTCGACGCGCTTCACAGCGTCGACCGCCTGCGCCGCGCGGCTTCGGAAGGCGTCAGTGACGACCAGTTGCCCCACTCGGTCGTCAGCTTGGAGACTGAACGCCAACTGCTCGGGCGGGCGACAGAAGTCGCGATGGACCGCATCGGCCCATGTGTCGGTGGAAAACGTGACGATCACGTCGCGGGTCGCGGGGCTCAGCGTGGCGATCTGTGTTCCCCAGGGGGGAACCGCGGCAGCCGGCGAGGTTGCAAACGCAGCCTGGTGCTGGCGATCCTCGCGCACGTCGCGACCCTCCTAAGATCTTTTCTGCAGCGTACTCAGGGCGACCGCTAGCCGAGGCGTTTCTGGTACCTCATCGCCCGAGCGTTGCTAATGGCGGGCCGACTAGCCAAGGCAACTGGGCCGAGCGGCCGAACGGCAATCGGCCATTCGCCAGGCTTGATGGGTCGTACGGGTGGCTTTTGACCTAGTCCGACGACTTTCTACAGGGAGGTATGGCATCGTTGGGCATGCTCGGTCGACTGGAAATAGCTGCGCAAAGTACACCTAAGGGGGAGTCAGCTCGTTGATCGCCGTCGGGGATATTCCTCACGCGCCACCAGCGGAGTTGCGCTTCCAGACCCGGATCGGGTTGCCGCGCTTCCTCGGCGATCTCTGGCGTGCACGCGAACTCGTGCACACCNNCCCTCGCCGAGCGCGACATCAGAGCACGCTACAAACAAGCGTTCCTCGGATTCGCCTGGGTATTCGTGCAACCTTTGTCGCTGCTGCTGGTGTTCACTTTCCTGGCGCGTCACGTCACGAATGTGAACAGTCATGGCGTTCCATACACTATCTATGCGTATGTCGGGTTACTGCCGTGGCAGTTTTTTTCGAGCGCCGTCGGCGTCGGGGGCCTGAGTTTGCTCAACAACTCGGCACTCCTCAACAAGGTGTTCTGTCCCCGGCAGGCGTTCCCGATTGCAGGGTTGGCCGTCGCGGCCGTGGACTCCCTCCTTGCGACGTTGATCCTGCCGATCATGTTCCTGATCAACGGCTTCACGCCGAAATCGACGTCGGTCTACATCCCCCTCATCCTGCTAGTGCAGGTCGCCTTCACGACCGCGGTCTGCCTCGGCATTTCGGCGATTGTGGTCTACGTCCGCGACGTCAAGAACGTGCTCCCGCTCGTGCTGCAGATTGGCCTGTTCGCCACCCCTGTCGCGTACGAGATGACGAAGTACCCAGTGAACTGGCGGGTGCCGTACAGCATCATCAATCCGCTCGGTCCTGTGATCGATTCGTACCGAAGGACCGTCCTACTCGGCAAGCCTCCGCTCTGGAGCCAGTTCGGCGCCGCGGCGGCGTCTGCCACGGTGTTATTGATGCTGGCAGCCGCACTCTTCAGCAAGCTCGAGCGAGGTATGGCCGATGTCCTCTGACGGCACGGTCCGAGCCACCCGGATCTGGAAGCGATTCCACGAGGACCAGCGTCCGGGGACGCTGCGCGACAAACTGCACCCGAGCACGTTCTCGCTCGACAAGCGGTGGCGCTGGGCGCTGCGCGACGTCGACTTCACCGTGAACCCGGGCGAGTCGGTCGGTTTGATGGGCATCAACGGATCGGGCAAGTCGACCCTGCTCAAGGTCCTGACCCGCGTCATGGCACCGCACACCGGCCGAGTCGACATCGCTGGGCGAGTCGGCGCTCTTATCGAGGTGAGAGCCGGCATCCACCCGGAACTCTCCGGACGCGAGAACGTGTACCTCTACGGCTCTCTGCTCGGCCTGAATCGCAAAACCGTGGCCAAACGCTTCGACGCGATCATCGAGTTCGCCGAGTTGAACCGGGCGATCGATCGGCAGGTCAAGTTCTACTCGACGGGCATGCAGATGCGACTCGGCTTCGCCGTGGCGGCGTTCCTCGAACCCGACGTGTTACTGGTCGACGAGGTCCTCGCGGTGGGCGACGCAGCGTTCCAGCAGCGCTGCCTCGATCGCATGCGCGAAGTACTGCAGAGTGGCACCACTCTGATACTCGTGTCGCACGACCTGGCCTCTCTCGAGGCTATGTGTAGCCGCGGGTTGTGGCTGGCGGACGGCGTCCTCCAGGCGGACGCGCCGATGCGCGAGGTTCTCGCCAGCTACCGCTCGGCCCTCGATGCCTACAGTTCGAGCGGGAGCTACGCCGACGGCGCCATGCGCGTTATCGAAGCCAGCGTCGAACGCGAAGACGGCTCGATGCCGGCAACGGGCAAGCCCTTTACCGTTACGCTGCGACTCAAGTCCGACGAAAGCAACAACGGCCGCCTCTTTCTTGGCATAAGCTCGGGTACCTCGTCAGCGATCTTGGTCGTCTCGACCTACCTGGAACTGCCCGACGGCGAGACGCGGATCGTTTGCAAGATCGACGACCTGCCGGTCGCCCGCGGCCGGTACTCATTGTGGTGCGGCATGGTTTCGATGAGCGACCGAGATGTTCTGCCGTGGCACCACTGCGCGACTTTCGATGCCGGCGGACCCGAACTCGACGAGGCGCCGCGAGCCGTCGTCCGGCTCTCGCCGATTCAGGTCGGCTCTTCTTGGACATACGACGGATTCGAGGTCTAAGCCGTGATTTCTCCGATCGCCTGCTCGCCGCGGGACATAAGCAGGTGCACGTTCGTTTTGGGTTCGCGCATTGTTGCCAGCCTGGCGCTCGCGACAGCCTCTATGAGAAGGAAGACGCCATGAACATCTGGGGGGTCCTGAAGATCATCGGCAGGCGGTTCTACATCGTGGTGCCGATTTTCGCTGCCGGATGCGTACTGGCGTACACGCACGGCAAGCAGGTCGCGCCAACTTATAGCGCGCAGGCCTACGTCACGCTCCAGGGCCCGACGGCGACAAATCAGCCGATCGCCGGGCTGCCCGGCCAAACGCAGCAGGTGCAGCTCAATCCGCTGTTGAACAGCGACGACGGGTTGCTTGCCCCGGAAGCAGCGCGCCTCATTCTCGCCGAGGCGAGCAACAAGGCACGGCGAGACGCAGTGGCCGCGGGGGTTGATCCCGGTTACTCGATAATCCAGCCGAACTCGAAATCCGCCGTCATGATCGTCGAGTCGAACACGCCAAACCAGCGCTTGTCACTGGCCACCGTTCAGTTCGGCATCAACCATCTGACCGTCGATCTGAACGCGGAGCAGCAGGGCTTCCTCTCCAATCCGACCCAGCGCGTGACGTTGCAGACGGTGATTCCGCCTGAGACCACGGGTGTCGCTACGGCGGGCAAGCGAAAGGTTGAGATCGTTATCGGCTCCGCAGGGGCGATAGTCGCAATCTTGCTCGCACTGCTGGTCGAAGCCCTCGCCATCGCGCTCCGCAAGCGCCGCCCAAGCCGGAGATACGAGGCACCTCAGGCGCTGCCCGACCGTGCGCCCGTAACCACGCAGCCGCCGGTACTGCAGGGCGCCGGTGGCCCCGAGCCGCGCGACGGCCGCGACGTGCTGCCATCATCTGAGTCGGCTGCGCGCGCGGCTCCAGCTATCCATGACTGAGACCACCCTCGCTGATCGTCCCCAGCTGCTCACGCAGCCAGTCGAGCCGCCGGACCTTCCGGGCGACGCGACGGGTCCAAGGGACACCAAAGCGCATTGGCAGCCCGACGCCGCCGCGCTGCTTAGCCTCGTATGTGCATTGCTGTTCGTGCTGCCATCACGGCTCGTCGTTCCGGGCCTCGGTGCCGCGGGAAGGCCGGCGAACATTCTGGGCTTCGTCCTCTTCGTCATGTGGTGTTTCACTCGGCTCGTCCCGGGTCTGGCCGTTCGGCGCCGCAATCCGGCGCATCTGGTCCTCGGCCTGCTCCTCGGGTATACGGCGCTGTCGTGGTGGTTGGCGTACGCGCGAGGCGTCCAACCCGCCGAAGGACGCAGCGCCGACCGTTTCGTGATCGAGATCGTGTCACTCGTTGGCATCGCGCTCACAGCCGCCGACGGGCTGGCGACGCGACGCCGGCTCGAGGTCGTGCTCGTGCGGCTCTGCTACTTCGCCGGCGTCATGGCCGCGGTCGGAACGGTGGAGTTCTTCACCCGCATCAACGTCGCGTCGTATATCAAGGTGCCAGGGCTGCGCCTGAACGCTGACGTGGTTGCCCTCAAGACACGGGGCGGTGGCGGATACGGCGGAAGTCTGTTCGCGCGCGTGGCCGGCACAGCACTGCACTACATCGAGTTCGGAGCTGTACTGGCGATCTGCCTCCCCATCGCGTTGCATTTCGCGCTGTATTCCCAGCCCGGACGGCAGCGCCGATTCCGCTGGTGCCTAGTTGCGCTGCTTTTCATCAACCTGCCGTTCGCCATCTCGCGCTCGGCCATCGTCGGTCTGATGATCGTGGCACTAACGATGATGACCGTGTGGCGGCCGCGCATGCTGGGCCGGGCGATCATCGGCCTGGCGATTTCGCTGGTCGGCTTCAAACTGCTGGTTCCCGGGCTCATCGGCACGATCCGCTCGCTCTTCACGAACCTCAACAACGACCCGAGCATCAAGGGCCGAACGTCCGACTACGCCGTTATTACGCCGCTAATTCACGCGCGCCCGTGGTTGGGACGTGGCGGCGGTACGTATATCCCCTCGCTGTATCGCGTTCTCGACAACCAATACCTCGGGACCCTCATCGAGTGGGGCTTCGTGGGTCTCGCGGTACTGGTTGTCGTTTTCTTGACTCCGGCCTTCTTCGGACGTGCCGTGCGACGGCATGCTGTCGACGACGAAGCGCGCCACCTCGGTCAGTCGATCACGGCCGCGGCGCTCGTCGGCGTCGTGTTGTCCGGAACCTTCGATTCATTATCGTTCCCGACG
>PLCK01000009.1 GCA_003134755.1 Actinomycetota bacterium
CCGGGTGCTCTACGTCGGCAAGGCCAAAGACCTGCGCAGCCGGGTGCGCAACTACTTCACGTCGTCCGAGATGCGCCAGCGCATCGTCGAGATGGTCGCGATCGCGCACGACGTCGTCCCGATCGTGTGCGCGACCGAACTCGAGGCGCAGGTGCGCGAGCTCCGGCTCATCGCGCAGCACAAGCCCCCGTACAACCGGCGATCGAAGTTCCCCGAGCGGTCGGTGTGGGTCAAGCTCACGGTCGAGCCGTTCCCGCGACTGTCGATCGTGCGAGCCGTGAAAGACGACGGCGGCAGCTACCTCGGTCCGTTCTCGTCGAGCCGGTCAGCCGAACAGGCGGTCGCGGCGGTGCACGAGGCGGTGCCGTTGAGGCAGTGCCGGCTTCGCCTCAACCCGAAACGCCCGGTATCGGCGTGCGTGCTCGCCGAGATGGGTCGCTGCGGCGCGCCGTGCGACGGGCGCGAGAGTGTCGGCGAATACGCGACGCATGTCGACATCGTGCGCGATGCCATCGAGAGCGACGGTCGCGCGGTTGTGAAAGCCCTGCTCGGCCGGATCGAGACGCTCGCGGCGATGCTGCGCTACGAAGACGCGGCAGCTCAACGCGATCGGCTCGCGGCATTCGTACGTGCGGCGGCGCGCGGCCAGCGGCTCGCGGCACTGACCCGATGCGCCCAGCTCGTCGCGGCTCGCCCAACGGCGGACCACGGTTACGAGCTGGCCGTGGTGCGGCACGGCCGGTTGGTCGCAGCTGGATCGATTCCGCCCGGCGCGGCGCCCCGGCCCTATGTCGACGCGCTGATCGCGACCGCCGAGACCGTCATGTCGCACGAGGCAGGGCCGACGGCCTACGCGACCGCCGAAGAGATCGAATGCGTCCTGCGCTGGCTCGAGCAGCCGGGCACCAGGCTGGTCGAGGTCGACGGCGCGTGGGCCTGCCCGGCCTATGGCGCCGGCGGGCAACGCATGCTGCTCGACCTGGCCATCGCCCTCGCACCCGAGGCCGATCCGTTCGGCGACCGGCGCGATCTGCGTCCCGTGCATCGGCCGGCACGGGCCAGTTAGGGTGAACGTGTGATCACAGCCATCGTGCTCGTGAAGACAGCAGTCGACAGCGTGCACGACGTCGCGCAGGCCATCGCTGAACTGCCGGCCGTGACGGAGGTCTACTCGGTCACCGGCGAGTTCGATCTGGTCGCCCTCGTGCGGGTGCGACACCACGAAGAACTGGCCGACGTGATTCCCGGCGGTCTCAACAAGATTCACGGCGTGCAATCGACCGAGACGCATATGGCCTTTCGCACCTACTCGCGGCATGACCTCGAAGCGGCGTTCTCGCTCGGCCTCGACAACTCTTAGCGCCGGAATCGCTACGCCGACGCACGGGCGGCTTGACTCGCGGCTATCCAGGCCTCGAGTTTGCGAGCGCCCGATCCGTCGTCGAGCGCGACAACGCAGCGGGCCATCGCCGCGACGATCTGGTCGGTCAGCTGATCGGCGTCCGGCCCCTCGTACGCGACGAGACCAGCGGCCGCGTTCAGCAGGACGGCATCGCGGACCGGGCCCTTCTCCCCCGCGAGCAACCGCTGCACGACGCCCGCGTTGAACGCGGCATCGGCACCGCGAAGGTCGTCGGGCTGCGCGGCCGCGAGACCGAACGCGGCTGGGTCGAGCACAGTCGGCGTCACGGTGCCGTGATTGACCACCCAGACCTGCGACGTCGTCGTCGTCGTGAGCTCGTCGAGGCCGTCGTCGCCGCGGAACACCAACGCCCGATTGCCGCGGTTCGCGAATACGCCAGCCACCACCGGAGCCTTGGTCGCATCGGCCACGCCGACCGCACTCGCGACAGGTCGCGCCGGATTCGTCAAAGGGCCGAGGAAATTGAAGACGGTCGGGACGCCGAGTTCGCGGCGCGGCACCGCAGCGTGACGTAACGCGGGGTGAAAGGCGGGCGCAAAGCAGAACCCGATGCCGGCCTCGGCGACGCACGACGCAACGCCGTTGCCCGTGAGTTCGATCGCGACGCCGAGTGCCTCGAGCACGTCGGCTGTGCCGCACGACGACGACGCGGCGCGATTGCCGTGCTTGGCGACCTGCACGCCGGTCGCGGCCGCAACGATGGCGGCCATCGTCGAGATGTTCACCGTGTGGCTGCGATCGCCGCCGGTGCCGACAATGTCGAGGGTGTCGCCGACCACCTGCACCGGGTTCGCGAACTCGACCATCGTTGCGGCAAGCCCGGTGACCTCGTCGGCGGTCTCGCCCTTCGCACGCAACGCGATGGCGAACCCCGCCACCTGCACGGGGGTCGCCTCGCCGCTCATGATCTGGGTCATCGCCCACGCGGTTTGATCGGCAGACAAGTCGTCGCCGCGTATGAGCGACGTCAGCAGCGCGGGCCAGGTCGAGCCCTCACCCGTGGTCACCGGCAGGCTCGCTCAGCGCACCGGAGCGTGCGCGAGCCGCTGGCGCAACAGGCCGGCGAGCGCGGGGGCGAGTGCGATGCCGTTGATCGGGTGCGGCACCGACGCGTCGGCACGCGACCACGAGGCAAGCCAGGCGTCGTCGCGGCGGCCGGTGATGATCAGGATCGGCGGGCACCGGTAGATCTCGTCCTTCAGCTGGCGGCAGATGCCCATGCCACCGCTCGGCACCGCCTCGCCGTCGAGCACCAGGACGTCGACCCCGCCGGCGTCGACGGTCTTGATGACGGCCGCCTGGGTGGCGCACTCGACGTAGGCGAGCCTCGGCAAATCGACGTCAGGCTGCTCGCCGATTGCCAGTTTGATGCGGTCGCGGGTCGTGATGTCGTCGCTGTAGACCAGGACGGTCATGACCTTCGGCTGCGGCTCTGCGGTGCTCATCGGGTTCGGCTCCTCAGGGCAGCTTGGACGTGCGAGCGGGCGGGTGCTTGGGCGTGAACCGTCTAGCCGGAATGGTATCGCCGGAAGCCTCGTCGTCCTTACCAAGACCCCCGACGCGCCCGGGGTTAGGGGGTCATGGTGTGACTGCCCGGAGGGGTCGCAATAATGGCGTCCGTGGCGACCGCGACGACCCTCGGCAAGAACCCGGCGCAAGGGTCGCTGGCGCGCCCGAGCCTGGTCAGTGTCGGGACGATCGTGTGGCTCTCGTCCGAACTGATGTTCTTCGCGGCGCTGTTCGCGATCTACTTCACGATCCGTTCGGTGAGCACCGAGTGGCCGCCGAAAGAGACAGTTCTCAATACCAAGTTCGACGGCTTCATCACCGTCATCCTCGTGCTATCGAGTGTCACCTGTCAGGCGGGCGTGTTCGCCGCTGAAGAGCGCCGGATCCGCAGGTCCGGCCCGTTGGTGAAGTTCTGGCGCTGGGGCTTGCGTGAGTGGCTCGTGCTCACGTTCATCATGGGCGCGATCTTCGTCGGCGGTCAGATCTTCGAGTACACGAACTACGTCAGAGAGAACTTCAACACCGGCGGCGGCATGACCATCTCGTCGTCCGCCTATGGCTCGATTTTCTATCTGGCAACGGGTTTTCACGCCCTGCACGTGTCAGGTGGGCTCGTCGCGTTCGTGTTCCTGCTGGCCCGTTTACAACGCGGCCGGTTCACTCCGGAGAAACTCACCAGCACGATCGTCGTCTCGTACTACTGGCACTTCGTCGACGTCGTCTGGATCGTCATCTTCACCGTCGTGTACCTCGTCCCGCAGCCCGGGAAGTAGGTGGTCGTCGATGCCTGATCAGACCGCGGGCGCCCTGGTGGCGGGAGCGCCCGGCGCCGCTCACGAGGTCGAGCCGGTCGGCGCAGCCGAGATGCTCCCCGGTGAGGTCCGTCCGCACCCGTCGCCGTTGCAGTACGTGCTCATCGCGGTGGTGCTCTGCGTCATCACCGGNNCACCTACGCACCGACATGCGCATCTTCCGTCGCTTCTTCGTTCTCGGCATCGTGGCCGCGATGATCCTCTTCTCGATCGTCCTCCTGTCGCTCCACGCCATCTGAGTCCGGTGCTGCTCGCCCAAGCGGTCTCCCTCCCGCCGTGGCATGCACATCCCGACGTCTGGCTGCTGATCGCGACGTTCGCGATCGGGTACGTGCTCGCCATCCGCACCGTCGGGCCGCGATTCGCGGCGCCGGGCTGCTCGCCGGTCACGCGGTTCCAAGTCACCTGCTTCGTGCTCGGACTGGTCACGTTGTTCGTCGGGGCCGACTGGCCGATACACGACCTGGCCGAGACGTCGATGTACAGCGTGCACATGGTGCAGCACCTGTTGTTCTCGATGGTGGCCGCGCCGCTCTTGCTCCTCGGCACGCCGGGGTGGCTCGCGCGCTGGTTGCTCCGCCCGCCGAGCCTGGTGTTCCGAGTGGTGCGCAGACTCGCGCGGTTCTTCCCCGCATTGATCGTGTTCAACATCGTGCTGGTGCTCACGCATTGGCCCGCGATCGTCGATGCGAGCCTGCGATCGCACCCGTTGCACTTCTGCGTGCACGCGATGCTGTTCCTGTCGTCGCTCATCGTCTGGCTCCCGGTGCTGAGCCCGTTGCCGGAGATCCCGCGGCTGGCACCCCCGACGCGTGCAGCGTTTCTGTTCCTCCAGTCGGTGGTGCCGACGGTGCCGGCGTCGTTCCTCACGTTCGGCGCTCACCCGCTCTACAAGTTCTACGTGGGCAAGCCGCACCTGTGGGGTCTCTCGACGCTCGAGGACCAGCAGATCGCCGGGCTCATCATGAAGATCGGCGCCGGAATGCTGTTGTGGATGCTGATCGCCGTAATCTTCTTCCGTTGGGCCGCCGAGGAAGACCGGCGCAACCAGCCGCAGAGGATGCGGCGGGAGCTCGAGCGTGAGCTGTCCGCGATCCTGCCGAACGACGGCGGGGCAACCAGGGTGAGGGGACCAGGGTGAGAGGACGAGGGGTGAGGGGATGACCACCAACGAGCCCGACGCACCCGGCGCCGAGCCCGAGGTGCCGACCGTCGACGAGCCCGCCGCGGCGACGCCNNCGCGGCCCTGGCCATCGGCATGTGGGTCGTCAACCTGTCGCGTGCGTTCCTCGCCGGTGGCGAGACGGGTGCGCTGGTGATCGTGCTCATCGTGACGTTCTCGATCATGATCGGTGCGTCGCTGGTCTCCGCCGCGTCGCACATGCGCACGTCGTCCAAGACGCTGCTCGTGGCCGGGCTCATCGCGGTCATCTCCGCCGCCGGCATCATCTCGTNNCGCCTTGGCTGCCCTCAAGTTCCAGTCGAATGCGTTCACGCTGAAGGCAGGGATCACCAAGGTCGACTACGTCTCGAAGGGTGGGACACACAACCTCAGCTTCGATACGACGGACGCGAACCTGTTGAAGTTCTCGCTGGATGTTCCGCCGGACGCCACGGCCAACGTCGATCTGCAGCCAGGGACGTACAC
>PLCK01000021.1 GCA_003134755.1 Actinomycetota bacterium
TCGGCGGGGGCTCCGGCCATCTGAAGGCATCGGGGGTGGCACTGCTGGTCGTGGCGACCCTCGCGTGGGCGGTTGGCTCGCTCTACGCGCGCAGGGCACCGATGCCCGCAAGGCCGCTTGTCGGCACCGCCATGGAGATGCTCGCAGGCGGCGCCGTGTGCGTCGTGATGGGTGCGGCGACTGGCGAGTTCAGCCGGATCCACCTGGACAAGTTCCGTACGTCTTCCTGGATCGGCTTGGCTTATCTCATCGTCTTCGGTTCGCTGTTCGCTTACTCCGCGTATACCTGGTTGCTGCGCAGCGCGCCGACGCCACTGGTGTCGACCTACGCCTACGTCAATCCGGCAGTGGCGGTCTTCCTTGGCTGGCTCATCGCGGGCGAACAATTGACCGCGCGCACAGTTCTTGCGGCCGCGGTGATCGTCGTCGGCGTCGCGTTGATCGTCTCCGGTCCATGGGTGCACCGCCGCCGAGCCTGATCATTCGCGCGGGCTCGTTCGCGCGAGTGGGGACAAGCGGTGCTTGAGAGCGCGAGCTCCTGCTTCTGTCGACCTGGCGCCGGTTCTGAGCCTCGGGGCTTCCTGAAACATCACCCGGGTGTGCGGGGCTACCGGCGCGCCCTTGCTGATCAGAGCATCGCCGCACCGTCATCGACCGGGCGAGCCAACACGCCACGAACCGACAGGTAGTACTCGGCTAGCTCGTGCTGTGCGCCGCCGAGAAGCACCGAATGAACAGCACCGAAAAGGCGACCGCGGACAGGTGACGGTAAAGAGGCGAACTCCAAAACACCTGCGGATCAACGAACGCCGCGCGCTTGCCGCGGGTCGCGCGTTCCTTCGCGCCGACGTGCGGATGCCGACGCGCCCTAGCCGATGCTGGACTGAGCTTCTGCGTACTGCTTCAGCGCGGCCATAGTCCGGACGTTCTCCTTGTCGAAGCGCGCGGTGGCCAGCGACCGCAGCGGCCGGAACACGACCGGCATCGTGACGTCAAGAATCAGCCACCGGGTGACGACCGTGCCGCCGTTCTCGGCTTCCAGCGAGTAGTGGATGTGCACATCGACCGTCGCGCGGAGCTGCTTGACGTGGATGGTGTGGTGGAAGTCCACGCTGCCTGACGGCTGATAGCCGGTCACCGTGCCCCACCAGTCGTTGCCCGGCTCATCCGGCTTGCCGTCGTGGTACCGGGTGCCTCGCCGTACCGGATACGGCTCGACGTCGGTGGTCCGCCCGAACGCCTCAGACCCCGGCAGCCAGTCACCGTAGTTCGGCAGATCGGAGAGCAGCCGGAAAAGCAGCTCAGCAGGAGCGGCGATCGAGGTTTCATAGAACCTATGCCACTGAGACCGGGCCATGATCGCGACGTTAGCACCGTGTGGTGTCTGCACTGTTACGGCTTCAAGACGGTCCGATGCGCTAACCCGGATGCTGGCCCGGCCCGGCCGCCGGAGGCGCCCTGTTGGTTGCCCGAACATCCTCAAGTGCCGCGGAGAGACGGCTGCGCATGGGTCGCGATACGCCCGGTGGGGCGGACGGCCAGCGATCATTCGGGTTCCTCGTCGAGCAGTCGCGTCCCGTCCTGCGGCATCATGTCGCTCATGGCGAACCAGGCAGTCGACTCGCTGGCGGACGCCGACTCGCGTTCGACCACCGCACGCGACGGCGGTCGCCCCGCTCAGCTGTTTCGGCCGGGACACAAGGCGCTGCACATCCGCCGTTGCTGCGAACAAGCGACGAGATAATTGACAGGGGCTACGTGAAACGCGCCGCGGCGCACCGCGACGTCCGGCCCGTTGTTGCGACGTCGACAATCGTCGCCGCCTGGGCGGCATGGCGGGCCTACCTGACCTGGCCGGTGTCCGGCCTGTCGTGGCACTTCTTCGCGGACGGCAGCAAGCTGTTGTTGCATGGCTCCGGGCTCAACATCTACGCCGAGCATCCTGAGCTCCAGATCGGCCCGCTGTCGTTGGCCGTAGCCGCGCTGTTGCGCCCGCTCTCGGCAAGCGTCGCTCAGACCGTCGCGTTGGTCGCCATGACCATCGCCGGCCCGCTGCTCGTGGCTGCGATAACACCGCTGGTCGCGCCGGCCCGAAGGCATCTGCGGATGTTCCTTGCGGCCATGCTGGTCGTGCCCGCGTGGACGGTGCTCTCGGTCCGGTTCGGCCATCTCGACGACGTCATCGCGATGATCTGCGCGATCGTGGCTTTGCGCGCAGTGGTGGCAGATCGACCCGTTCTCGCGGGCGCAGCGCTGGCTGCTGCCGTGGCCGCAAAGCCGTGGGCACTTGGGTTCCTGCCGCTGCTGCTGGTGCTACCCCGCGGCCGCCTGCGCGCCGCCGTGATAGCGGCTGCAGGAACGCTGGCAGCCTGGGCGCCGTTCGTGCTCTTCAACGTGCGCACCTTCAATGCCCTGCACCCACCGGTCAACTTGACGCCTGCGTCGGGGCTGCACACGTTGGGCGCACGCGGCGACACCGTGCCGGCGTGGGGCCGGACGACGCAGCTCGTGCTCGCGCCCGCAGCAGCGCTTGGGGCGGGACTCATGAAACGGTGGCCGGGTGTGCTGCTCGTTTGCCTCGCCGTACGGCTCGCCCTTGACCCGCAAGACAACGGCTATTACATCGGTAGCGCCGCACTGGCCGCCGCCGTCTTCGACCTGCTCGGTACCGGGTGGACGATCCCCTGGACCACCCTGAGCACTGTCGTCGTCCTCTGGCAACCGTTCGTGCACGACTTCGCCCACCGGCTCCAGACGACGACCGGTATCACGCACTGGTGGTTCGCCCATCCCGGCGGCGTCGGAGCTCTGCACCTGGCCTGGTCACTGGCCATGGTCGTGATCGTTGCCATCGTGCCGGTGCGCGAACTCGCCAGGGCTGGGCAACCCGACGACGGCTGCTAGATCAGCGGCCGGACGCGGAGGCTGGTACGTCTCGAACATCACTCAACCGCCGCGATGACGGTCGCTGCGCGACTCTCAACTTTGCCGAACTTGTGCTGCCAAAGACCCACCTGTTTGCCGTAGTGGTCGGCACGGGGAGTTCCGAGCGCCTGCTGCCGACCGTGGCGAACCGTGAATCAGCGCCTCAGCGGAACACGATCGTCTTGTGGCCGTCGAGGAGCACCCGGTGTTCGAGGTGCCACCGCACCGCCCGGGCCAACGCCAGGCACTCGACGTCGCGTCCGATCGCGGTCAGGTCGTCGACGTCGTCGCCGTGGTCGACCCGCGCGACCTCCTGCTCGATGATCGGACCCTCGTCGAGGTTGGCCGTCACGTAGTGGGCTGTCGCGCCGATCAGCTTGACGCCGCGATCGTGGGCCTGGTGGTAGGGCTTCGCGCCCCTGAAGCTCGGCAGAAACGAATGATGGATGTTGATGATGCGGCCAGTCAGTTGGCGGCACACGTCCTTTGACAGCACCTGCATGTAACGCGCGAGGATCACCAGGTCGACATTTTGGGTATCGACCAACTCGAGCAGTTGCCCCTCGGCGTCCGCCCGGGTCTGCGGGGTTACCGGCACATAGTGATACGGGATCGCATACGACGCAGCAAGTGCCTCGAAGTCGCGATGGTTCGACACAATGCCGGTGATGTCGGCTGGCAGTGCGCCGACCCGCCATCGGTACAGCAGGTCGTTCAGGCAGTGGCCCTGTTTCGACACCATGATGACGACGCGCGATCGTTCGCGTTCCCCATTGATGTGCCACTCCATCGCGAAGCTCTCGCCGACCTTTTCGAACGCCTGACGCAAGGCGTCGAGTCCCAACGGCTCGGTGTTGCCTTCTACGTGCACCCGCATGAAGAAGCGTCGGGTGTCACGATCTCCGAACTGCTGACTGTCGGCGATGTTGCAGCCGTGCTCGGCCAGGAAGCCGGTGACGGCGTGGACGATGCCGGGCCGGTCGGGACAGGACAGCGTGAGCATGAAGCCGTCCATCAGCCAGGCCCCCTTTCGACAGTCGGCCGGATACCCCGCGCATCGACGCCGCGCGCACCGGCGCAGCGTGTCGCAGAATAGTGCCTGAGTGGTGCGCTAGTGGGTATCGATGTGGGAGCGCGGAATCCGAGCGGGGCGGACGACGAATGGCGGGAGCTTCGTGATCTTCAAGTTGGTTCAGGATGGCCGGCCGTACCCCGCGCACGACCTTGCCCTGCGTGACTGGGCCCAGGTGCCGCCCCGGCAGGTCCGCCTCGACCAGCTGATCACGACCAAGCGGGTGCTCGCTCTCGACGTCCTGCTCGACGACGACTCGACCTTCTACGGCGACCTGTTCCCGCACGTCGTGCAGTGGCACGACGAGCTCTACCTCGAGGACGGTCTGCATCGGGCGCTGCGGGCCGCGCTCCAGCAGCGCAGCGTGTTGCACGTCCGGGTGCTCAACCTTGACGGGTCGAACGCTGACGTCGCGGGCGGCGCCTCAGCCGCCATGGGCAGCGACCGATGAGCGAGTCGCTGCCCGAGCAAACCAAGGACGACACCGATGAGGGTTGGGGCGAGGAGGAATCAGCCGCCGAGACCGCCGAACGCGATGCCGACTGGTATGAACGCCAGCGGCCCCCGCACCACGGCGACTGAACTCGACGACCCGACAACTGGGCCTTAGGCGATCGTTGGCGCCGAGGTTGCTGTGCAGAACGAGCAGCGGGTTGCAGCGGCCGGAATGCTGCTGAGGCACTCGGGGCACTCACGCGTCGGCGCGTCGGGCTCGGGCTCCTTCTTGTATCGATCGAGCAGCGCGTTGAAGGGCACGACGACCAGGTAGTAGACGACCGCGGCCATGATGACGAACCCGATCAGGGCGTTGATGAAATCGCCGTACTTGAAAACGCTCTTGTGGATTGTGAACGTGCGGCCTCCGAACGCACCCTTTCCGCCAAGGAGTCCGATCACGGGTGTGATGAAGTGGGCCACCAGAGCCGTGACGAGCGCGGCGAACGCTACGCCGATGACGAATGCGACAGCTAGTTCGACCAGGTTGCCGCGCAGCAAGAACTTCTTGAAACCCGACACGGTGCTCTCCCTCGGTGGGTCGCTCGTCCTGCGTTGACGGACTACATCGCACCGATCCGCTGCCGATTTGGCAACGCCGCGCCGCGTTTCTCAGCCGACCACGACTGCCGAGAGCCGGGCGCTCACCTGTGCCTGCGCGAGTTGCCTGGCCTGCAAGGGTGTTGTTGCGAGCACGACCAAGGCGCCCTCGCCGCCGGCATCGGGACCCGGATCGGCACTGAGGCTACCCGTCCCGGCCGAAGCCACCGGTATTGCCACCACGGCGACGCCGGCTGCGACGACTGCCGCGGTAGCGGCCGCAGCACCAGGCTCGGTCGACGTGTTCGCAGCCAGGACGTCGACCCGCTGGCCGGGCCGCAACAGTCGGGCCGCCTGGGTGTCGGCGAGGCGAACAGGTACCGATACCAGCCCGCCGCCCGGCCGCCGCAGCAAACCTTCGTCGAGACGGACGTCGGTCAGCGGTTCGCCCCGACGAAGTGGACTGCTGAGCTGGTGTCCGACGAGGAGCGCGCTGTCGAACACTGCGCCGGCCGGAACGACGGACGGTGGCACCGCGACCTCACGCAGATCGGCGGCGGTCAATGTCGCGCCGGTGGGCAGGTCGTGCGCGGCGGTCACGACGGCCACGGTCGGCGGAGGCTTCGGTGCCAGGGCGCTGACCGCGAGCGCGGCCGCCAACCCGACCAGCCCGGCTGCGATGAGCCGACGGTGACGGCGTACCG
>PLCK01000278.1 GCA_003134755.1 Actinomycetota bacterium
GCGTACGAGTACGACCCGCAGGTGGTCGAGACTCTTACCCGCGTCGTCGCGCGCGCCGCGGAGCCTCCGACCGAGCGAACTCACCAAATCTCGGCCTGAAACGCTGTGCGGGTCCGACTGCGGGCGCTGCTGACGCTGCCCGGTAGGTTCATTTGCTGATCGCCGTGCGCAGCGCACGAGCCAGCTAACCGAGCCAGCTAACCGAGCCAGCCAGCCGACCGAAGGGACCGATCGTGGCCGTCTCCGTGCCCGCATACGGGCCGACCCGCACGTTCTCCGGCAGCCGGCCGGTTCTCGCCGACCGTCTTGCGAGCAGCCTGACCAGCGACGCCGTCATCGTTGCCGGCGTCGCTGCACTCATGTCCTTCGTTGCGCAGGTTTCGTTCAAGCTCCCGAACAATCCGGTGCCGGTCACGGGTCAGACCTTCGGAGTGCTGCTGTCGGCCGCTGCGGTCGGGCCGGTCCGTGGGCTCGCGGGACAACTGCTCTACGTGGTGCTCGGATGGATCGGCTTGCCNNGATCACACCCACGGCTGGTCGGTCATTCACGGCGCGACGGGTGGCTACCTCGTCGGCTTCCTACTCGCCACGATGCTGATCGGATGGCAGGCGCGGCACGGCGTCGACCGACGATTCGACACGCTGGCCGGCTCGTTCCTACTGGCGACGGCGCTGATCTACATTCCGGGTGTGTGGTGGCTCGCCCATGTCGCTCAGTTGTCGTACACAGCTGCGATCGCGACAGGTGCAGCGCCGTTCATTCTCGGCGACCTGCTCAAGGCACTGGCCGCTGGAGCGCTGGTGCCGGCGGCCTGGAAGCTTGTCGGCGACCGCAAGAAATCCTGGTGACGGCGATGTTCGAGTCCGTCCTGGTTGCGAACCGTGGCGAGATCGCCCGTCGCGTCATTCGCACCGTGCAACGTATGGGCCTGAAGGCGATCGCGGTGTATTCGGAGGTCGACGCCAATCTGCCGTTCGTGCAGGAGGCCGACGACGCGGTGCTGTTAGGTGCCGCCGCGCCGTCCGAGAGCTATCTCGACGTCGCGAAGGTGCTCGAGGCGGCCGAGCAGTCAGGAGCACAGGCTGTGCACCCCGGCTACGGCTTCCTTTCGGAGAACGCGGCCTTCGCGAAGGCGGTCTCCGGCGCCGGACTGGTGTGGATCGGCCCGACTCCCGAGGCGATCGTCGCCATGGGCGACAAGGTGGCCGCGCGCAATCTGGTCGGCGACGCCGGCGTCCCGATCGCGCCCGGTACTCGCGAGCCCGTCGCCGATGTCGAAGCCGCGCTGGTGGCCGCAAAGACGGTGGGGTACCCGCTGATGGTCAAAGCGGCAGGTGGTGGCGGCGGTATCGGCATGAGTGTCGCGCACGACGACGATGAACTCGCCACTGCGTTCGCGACCGCGCAGTCGCGCGCCGAGCGGTTCTTTGGTAACCCGTCGATCCTGCTCGAGCGCTACGTCGCGCGGGCCCGGCACGTCGAGGTGCAGATCCTCGGACTGTCCGACGGCCGCGTGGTCGCACTCGGCGAACGCGACTGCTCGGTGCAGCGTCGGCATCAGAAGGTTGCCGAGGAGACCCCGTGCCCGGTGCTCACGGCCGCGCTGCGCGCCCGCATGATTGCGGCCGCAGTGCGTGCGGGGGAGTCGGTTGGATACCGCGGCGCCGGGACTGTCGAGTTCCTGCTCGATCCCGCGAGCCTTGCCGGAGGTGACGGCAGCGGTGAGTTCTACTTCCTCGAAATGAACGCGCGCCTGCAGGTCGAGCACCCGATCACCGAGTTGGTCACCGGCGTCGATCTCGTCGAGCAGCAACTGCTCGCTGCCGCAGGCGTTCCTCCAACCTTCGACCCGGACGCCGTCGTGCCGACCGGCCACGCGATCGAACTGCGTGTCTACGCCGAGGATCCGAAGCGCTTCCTGCCAAGCCCGGGGACCATCACTCGCTGGGTGGAACCGACCGGGCACGGAGTACGCGTCGACGCCGGGTACGCCGAAGGCGACACGGTCACGACCTTCTACGACCCACTGCTCGCCAAGCTCTGCGTCCACGCGCCGGACCGCGCGGCCGCGCTCGAGCTGGCCAGGACCGCGGTCGCGGCTTTCGAGATCGAGGGCCTGAAGTCGAACCTGCCGTTCTTCTCCGAACTACTGGCCGACGCCGAGTTCGTGTCGGGGGAGTACGACACCGGACTGATCGATCGGATGCGCGCCCCGAAATCACCCGCCGGTTAGCCGCGGCACAGGTTCTCCCCCGCCAGCTGTCCGTACTGCCCATGGTTGGATCGTGATGGACGAGAGACGAGAGGAGTTTCCGGTGGCCGAGGAAGTGCGGGCCGAGATGGTCGCGAACGTCTGGAAGATCGTGGTCGCAGATGGCGACCAGGTCGCGGACGGCGACACGCTGGCGATCCTCGAGTCGATGAAGATGGAGATCCCGGTCATCGCAGAGAGCTCGGGGACCGTCAGCCTGAAGGTCGCCGAGGGGGACGTCGTCCAGGAAGGCGACCTCATCGCCGTGATCGGCTAGCCGGTTCGCCCGACCTGCCCGACCTGCCCCGACCGGCCCCGACCGGCC
>PLCK01000238.1 GCA_003134755.1 Actinomycetota bacterium
CAACAACGGGTTGCCGTGGCCCGGGCGATCGCGACCAATCCGGTGCTTCTTCTCGCCGACGAACCGACCGGCGCACTCGACAGTCGCAGTACCGCCGAGGTGCTCGCCTTGTTCGACGAACTGTCTCTAACGGGCAGCACGATCATGATCATCACCCACGAGGATGAGGTCGCGGCGCACGCCAAGCGCGTGGTGCGGATGCGCGACGGGCGGATTCAGTCCGACGAACGCATCGTTGCCCTGGACGAACCAGCACCTCGCGCTTTCGCGAGCGGCGCGCGGCTATGAGAGAAACGGTGACCTTTGCGCTGCGCGGTATCAACGCGAACAAGCTCCGCTCCGCGCTGACCACGCTCGGCATCCTCATCGGGGTCGCCGCTGTCATCATTCTCGTCGCGGTGGGCACCGGCTCCAGCAAAGCCGTTCAGGACTCGATCTCGAGGTTGGGCAGCAATACCCTGACCGTGACCAGCACTTCCTCCACCGGCGGCGGCAGAGGGGGCGGCGGCTTTGCCGGTGGCCCCGTCGGTGGTGGTGCTGCTGCTAGCGGCACCGTCAGCAGCGGCACGAAGACGCGGGCGAACGCGCTGACCGTCGCGGACGCGCAAAGTCTCACGGATAAGGCGACCGCACCCGACGTACTCGGTGTCGCACCGGTCGTCAGCGCCCAATCGGTCGTCGCGACCTACCAAGGCGCTTCTCACACCGTCAGCACGTTCACCGGCACGACAAGCGCTTATCTGCTCATCGACAACGACCAAGTATCGCTTGGTACGACGATCACCGACGCCGACTACACCGCCCATCGGCGGGTGGCGTTGCTAAGTGTGACGGTCGCGAAAGACTTGGCCGGCGGCGACGGGAAGTCGATCGTCGGCCAGACTGTGGAGTTCAACGGTTCTTCGTTCAAGGTCGTCGGGCTACTCGCGGCCAAAGGAAGCGCCGGACCCCAAGACCAAGACGACCGAGTGATCGCACCGATGACAGCTGTTCAAGACACGTTGTCCGGGTACGGATCGCTGTCCAGTATCAGCGTCAAAGCAACCTCGGCGGCAACGACGGCAACGGCCCAAACCGAGGTGGAAACCATCCTGGACGGACGTCACCACGTGTCGTCTACCGATCGCGACTACTCCGTGTTCAGTGCGTCATCGATCCTGTCGGCAGCATCCTCCTCAAGCAGCACTTTTACGGTGCTGCTCGCCGCTGTCGCCGCCATCTCCCTACTTGTCGGCGGGATCGGCGTCATGAACATCATGCTCGTCACCGTCACCGAGCGGACACGCGAGATCGGCATTCGCAAAGCCATCGGCGCGGGCAAGCTCGACATCGTCGGGCAGTTTCTCCTTGAGGCCGTCGTGCTCTCGGTCTTCGGAGGCCTCGTTGGTGTCGCAGTCGGGTTGATCGGATCGCAGTTCAAGATCGTCGGCGTGCAACCAGTTGTCGCGCCGTACTCGGTCGTCTTGGCGTTCGGTGTGGCTGTTATCACTGGACTCTTCTTCGGTCTTTACCCCGCCAACCGTGCAGCGTCGCTGCGCCCGATCGACGCCTTGCGCTATGACTGAATCGAGGGCCCATGTCTGACGCCATCAATCACCGCGACGTCGAGTTTGAGGACGACGACGCTTCGCTGGATGACACCGAGCAAGACTTTGTGCTGCCACCCAAAGGCGGCCTGAGCCGGCTTGCGATGGCCTTCGCTATTGGGCTACTCGCCGCTGGCACCTTCACCGGCGGTGTGCTCGTTCAAAAACACCACGACAAAGGCCTCACGTCGTCCAGCACATCAGGACTACCCGCGGGCCTGGGAACAGGATCAGGGTTCCCGGCCGGATTCCCCGGCACCACTGGCACCGGCGCGACCGGCGCAACTGGCGGCAGCAGCGGAACCGGCACCTCGACGGGCCTTGCCGTCATCGGAAGCGTCGTCTCGGTCTCGGGCACTCACGTGATTGTCAAAGATCTCGGCGGCAAGACCCACGACGTCCAGACCACCACCGCCACGACCGTGACCCGCAGCCAAACCCAAACCCTGTCCTCTCTGACATCCGGCACCCAAGTCAGCGTCACCGGTACCACAGCAACCGACGGCACCGTCACCGCAACCGCCATCACCGCCCGCTAACCCCACGACCACGCGCTACACCAACAATCGGAGAACAACGCGATGCGACTAGCCCGGACCCTCGCCTTCAGCGCAGCCTCACTGGCCTGCGTCGGTAGCCTCGCCGCCTGCGGCAACTCGAAAACGTCAACTCCGACCACCACACCAACACCCTCGACGTCGGCCACAGCCTCAACGCTCACTTCAGGACCATCAGCCCCGGCGGGCGGTAACCTCACCGCCGTCCAGGACTGCCTCAAAGCCGCTGGCATCACCCTCCCCAGCGCCCCCGCCGGCGGATCCTTCCCGGCCGGCGCTTCGCCACAGCCGGGCGGGTCACGCCCCGCGGGTGGCTTCCCCAGCGGAGCCATCCCGTCGGGCGGCCCCGGCGGGGCCTTCAACAATCCGCAAGCGCAGGAAGCTCTTAAGGCGTGCGGCATCACCTTGCCAAGCGGCGCACCAACCTCCTAAAGACCACCATCAATTCTCGACCCAGATGAACCGTCAGCGAAACTCGGGCAACCGCGCGTCGTCCCTTTAGGCGTCGCGATGTTCAGCCCCGAGGAGGTTCTCTGGCCTATCTGCTCCACCTTGAGGCGCACAAGGGGATCGACGACCGTTCGGAGAACTCATCCTGCGTCTCGCCGACCTGACGCTCGATAAGGACAGCCCCGAAGTGGTCAAGGCCGGTGAGCGCGTCGACCTAGACCCTGGCCGCGATGCCGGGTTGCTCACGCATCGCGACCCGTCGCAGGTGTGGGTGAGGGCCGCCGAGATCAGTGGTCGGAAATGCTCGATACGGCCGGCAAAGGGGCCGAAAGGCATAAGTGACCCTCGAAGGTGTAGCCCGTGATCGTCACGCCTACGATATTGCGCGATCCCCGCTCGGTGGGCAGGCAAACGTGCCGCTACACCGTCGGGCGGCTCTTGTGACTGTTCTCGTGACCGCGCTCACGGCAGCCGTCGCCGTGGTTGGGCTACTACAGCTTCACCTTGCGCACCGTCAAGCCTCGAGCCTGGCGGCTCGCAACGCGACAGCCGGACTTTTGGCGTCGGCACAGTCAACCATCGCTCAGAGCCGAAGTCAGTTCGAGACAGCGCTCTTCAGCCTCAAGGACGGCGGGCTCCCCGAAGCCCTTCCGCAGGCGTTGATCCAGGCCGAAACTGGCATTGCCGAGTGGGCTCAGTACAAAAAGGCCGCCGCCCTCTGGGGTCCCCTGACCGCAAAGGCCGCCCGGCTGGACCAGGACATGGCGGCACTGACAGTGGCAAACGTCCCGCCGGCATCCGCCTCCATCGGAGTGCTTGTAGCCGACGAGGTGCGGTTGCAGTTGCAGAAGACTATTGCCTTGGAGGGGCAGGTCGACGCTGACATCGCGGCCATTCGGACCGAGGAGCAAGCGTCGTGGACCGATGCGTTGGATCGCGATCGTGCGTCCATGGGTCGAGACATCGTTTGGCTACTGGCAGCCGGAGGCTTCGCGCTCGTCATCACCCTGAGCGCAAACGGTCTGCTCTCGAGGACCGCTCGTCGGCGCGATCTGGATCTCAGCGAACGCGACCGTGAACTGGAGTTGGTGGCCACCGCCAACGAGTTCGAGGCGCGTCTCCAACGTGCGCTTGAGCTATCGAGCACCGAAGACCGGGTATACAAAGTTGTCGAAGAGGCGTTGAACGAAGCCGTTCCCGAGTTCAGTGTGGAGATGTTGCTCGCCGACTCGAGCAGAGCACACTTCCGACGCTTGGCGAGCACGGGTGGCGAGGACGCCTCCCACAGGTGTGCAGTGGGGTCTCCCAGTGCGTGTCCGGCTGCGCAACGGGGTGAGGTGTTTGTCTTTCCAACGAGCCTGGCACTTGATGCGTGCCCCTACCTCAAAGAGGCGCCCGAGCCGTCGTCGGCAACGTGCGTCCCCGTCAGCGTTAGCGGAGCAACAATCGGGGTGGTGCATGCGGCAGGAGTCGTCGACAGCCCGCCAAGCCCGCAGCGGCGAACTGCGCTGGAGCTCGTCGCCCGCCGGGCCTCGGATCGGATCGGCATGATGCGAGCGTTCTCCCGGTCAGAGACCCAGGCCAGCACCGACGCGCTAACGGGCTTGCCCAACCGGCGGTCTCTGGAGGAGAGCGTTCGCCAGCTCGCTCTCCTTGGAACACCGTACGCCGTGGCGTTCGGTGACCTCGACCATTTCAAGGCAGTCAACGACGTACACGGCCACGCAGCAGGGGACGTCGCATTGCGGGTATTCTCCAAAGTGTTACGAGATGGTCTACGCCCCGCTGACCTCGTGTCCCGCTACGGTGGCGAGGAATTCGTCGTCGTGCTGCCGAACTGCCATGACACAGAAGCGGTGAAGGTGCTTGAAAGGATTAGTGAACGACTCGCGATCGCGCTCACGGACGGGGAAGGTCCGTCGTTTACGGTGAGCTTCGGCGTCGCCTGCTCCCAACCCGACCAAGAGTTCCACGACGTGATCGCGATGGCCGACGGGGCCCTTCTTGAAGCAAAGTCGCTCGGCAGAAATTGCGTTGTCGTCGCCACTCGCGGCGGGTCGGCCGCCCCTGACGGCTCGGCCGTGGTGATCGAAGACCGCGCCTCGACGCGCACGGCCACTGCTGCCTCCTAGGCGAGCGTCCAGTCAAGACCAACACACTTGGACACTGCAACTTGGCGCTGCTCGCGCCCCGAGCTCTATGTGCCGCAGAAATACAGCCTTCTCCGACGCGCTCGACAGCGGTTGCGACCCACTCCCTAACAAGCGGTTCGTGCGAATCGAGGAGCTTCCCGCGCCCAAGTTCGAAGCGGTTCTCCGGTTTGGTCAGGTCGCCGACCTCGGCCTCGATTACTCCGCTGTCAATGGCCGACAATTCGCCGGGTCCGAGCGTGTACGTGGTGCC
>PLCK01000216.1 GCA_003134755.1 Actinomycetota bacterium
GCAGCGTCGACTTGCCGGCCCCGCTGCGGCCCACGAGCGCGAGCACGTCGCCCGAGTCGACGATCAGGTTGAAATGATCGAGCACGCGCGGACGATCGGGTCGCGCGAACGAGACGTCGCGGAATTCGCCGGTGCGAGACAGGCCATCGACTCGGAGGACCTCGGGACGTGCGCCGTCATTTGCGTGCGCCCTCGGCGGAAACGGAAACTCGATGTCGCGGCCCGTCATCAGCGCGACGAGCTCGCGCGTCGGGGTGGTCTTCGCCGGCAGGCCGGTGGCTACCGTACGACCGTCCTTGAGCACGGTGACCCGGTCGCCAACGTCACGGATTTCGTCGAGGCGGTGCGAAATGTAGACCACCGCAACACCGGTGGCGGTGAGGTCGCGAATGACCCGGAAGAGGTTGGTAACCTCGTCCTTCGCGAGGACGGCGGAAGGTTCGTCCATGACGATCACCTGAGCGTCGTACGACAGCGCCCTGGCCATGCTGACGATCTGCTTGCCCGCGGCCGACAGCCGCCCGACCTCGCGGCCCGCGGGAATCTCCGAGTGGCCGAGCCGCGCGAGCAGCGCCTTTGTGTAGGCACGAAGCTGGCCGCGCCGGGTGAAGCCACCCGCGGAGACTTCGTGCCCGAGGTAGATGTTCTCCGCTACCGACAGGCCATCGACGAGGTCGAGTTCCTGATAAATGGTCGCGATCCCGCGATTGAGCGCCGCAGTCGGAGAGCCGAGCGTCACCTCTTCGCCACGCCACTTGATCATCCCGGCGTCGGGTTGGTGCGCACCCGACAGCACCTTGATGAGCGTGGACTTGCCTGCACCGTTCTGGCCGAGCAGGCACTGCACCTCACCCGCACGGACTTCGAGGTCGACACCATCGAGTGCACGAATGCCGGGGAACTCCTTCACGATGCCCGTCATCTCGAGCAGTGGTGCCACCGAACCTCCCCGCAATCGTTTGTCGGCGCAAAGCTAGGGTCGCGCCGCGAGGTCGTCAAGGGTTCCAGACCAGAAGATTCGACAAACAAGTCACAAGATGGTCCCCCTGTGAGGCAGTTGTGTCAGTTCCGTTGCAATACTTTGTCTCGGCAGTTGCGAAAGTGCCGCAAATAATTCCCTCGGATGACAGTCACCGGCGAGCATCCGCGGCTACGCTTCTCGCGCAGCCGGCTGTTGGCCGAAGGAAAGCTGTCGAAGGGACGCCGATGAAGCGGGTGGCCGCGCGCCCGGAGAACGCGCATCAGGCCCGGATGCTCACGATGCTGCGCGACAACGGGCCGCTCTCCCGCGCCGAACTCGGTGACGCCGGCGGGCTGTCGCGCACCAAGATCGCGATCGAGGTCGGCCGGTTGGTCGAGCTCGGTCTTGTCGAGGACGCCGGGCCTGCGCTATCCCGCGGGGGTCGCCGCTCGACCATGGCAAGACTGGCGCCAGATCTGCGGTTCCTCGGCATCGACATCGGCGCGACATCGGTCGACGTCGCCCTTACCGACGGCGAACTGCGGGTGCTCGACCATGTGAGCCAGCCTTGCGACGTCCGCGCCGGTCCGACAGCGGTGATCGATGCCGTGGTCGGTCTCGCCGCGAAGCTGCGTGCCGAGCGCGGAGTCCAAGACCTGTTCGGCGCCGGCGTCGGCGTGCCCGGGCCGGTGAGCTTCAGGGACGGCGCCCCGGTGGTCCCGCCACTGATGCCGGGCTGGCATCACGTCCCGATCCGCGACCTGCTGAGCCAAGAACTCGGCTGTCCGGTCCTGGTCGACAACGACGTCAACATCATGGCAATGGGCGAGCGGCAGGCGGGCGTCGCGCGCGGTGCCGAAGACTTCCTGTTCATCAAGATCGGTACAGGCATCGGCTGCGGCGTCGTTCTCGGAGGGCGGCTGCACCGTGGGGTCAGCGGCAGTGCCGGCGACATCGGCCACATCAGACTCAGCGACGACGGACCCTGGTGCGCCTGCGGCAACGCGGGCTGCCTCGAGGCGTTCTTCGGCGGTGCAGCACTGGCCCGCGATGCAACCGTGGCGGCAAAAGAGCACCGGTCGGTGATCCTGAGTGAGCGGTTGGCGGCTGGTCATGAGCTGACCGCCGTCGACGTTGGCATCGCGGCCGCAGCGGGCGACGTCGTGGCTATCGAGCTGGTGCGCGAGGGCGGGCGTCGCCTGGGACACGTGATCGCTGGCCTCGTCAGCTTCGTCAATCCCGGGCTGGTCGTGATCGGCGGGGGCGTTGCCGGCCTCGGTCACACCCTGCTCGCCGAGGTTCGCAGCGTCGTCTACCGGCGATCGCTACCGTTGGCCACCGAGAACTTGGCCATCGTCTTGTCCGAACTCGGCGGCCTCGCAGGAGTCGTGGGCGGCGCCCGGCTGGCGTCCGACATCGTGTTCGACGAGCCACGGCATTCGGCGATCGGCATGCAGTGATCCGCATGCAGTTTGCCCGGGAACTCGAAGCTACAAGTACGCCGGCGCGTCGGTTTCGACGGTGTCGCCGATGCGATGCACCCGCAAGGTGTTCGTCGACCCGGCAATACCTGGCGGGCTGCCCGCGACGATGACGACGAGCTCACCCTGGCGGCAACGCTCGAGGTGCACGAGCGCCCTGTCGACCTGCCGCACCATCTGGTCGGTGTGCGATACCGGCGCCACCAGGAACGTTTCGACGCCCCACGTCAACGCTAGCTGGCTACGGGTCGACGACACGGGGGTGAACGCAAGTAACGGGATCGACGAACGGTAACGGGCAAGGCGCCGCGCGCTGTCGCCCGTCTCGGTGAACGCCACCAGAAAACGAGCGTCGAGTTCGCTGCCGACCTGCGCTGCGGCGTGCGCGATCGCGCCACCCTTCGTCTGCGGCCTCCCGACGATCGGCGGGATCGTGTCGAGTGCCTCGTGTTCGACCCGCGCGATGATGCGGGCCATCG
>PLCK01000017.1 GCA_003134755.1 Actinomycetota bacterium
GAACGTATGCCGTCACCAGCAACGCGATCATTTGCCGCGGGTCGCGCGTGCTGTCGTGCCGATGCGTGGTGTCCGGATGGGCGCGGCGTGGTAGCTATGAGGCTTGCGCGTGTATGAACGGTAGCGACGCGTTTGGCCGGGTGACTATTAGAAGTCGAAGGCGACAGCGGCGACCGCCCCGATCTGGTTTGGCAAGTCGTTGATCACTTGTTGTGTTGCGTGCGCAACTGGGTCATAGAACCCGAACCAGCCGCGCGGGTAGCAGTTTTCGCTCGTGGTCGAGAGAACAGCGATCCGGTTGCCAGCCGAACCGATAAGCCAGTCGGAGCCGAGTGACCTCGGAATGGCCAGCTGGTGGGCGTGCCCGGATGCGTCGAGGGTCGCGATATCGACGCCGCCGCAGGCGCCGGGACGTTGCACGAAAATTTGGCCGCTCACGGCACGAACCGCGTCGAAAGACCCCCAGTCGGTGCCGCTCGTCGCGCGGTCTATGCCTGCGGGTTTGGTCAGGGCGGTGGCGGTGCCGCCGTTGTCGGGTGCCAGCCACAGCCGCGGCCCGGGCGATTCGTCGCAAGACACGAGGATCGTGTGGGTATCCCACAAGCGCACCGGGGAGCAGAGCATGGTCGAGGCTTCGATGGTGTCCAACTGGCGCGCCTGCCCGCCGGCGTTGCTCACCGCCCGTACACCGCCCGCGCCCGGCAGGTACACCACTGCGCCGTCGCGGGAGTACACCCAGCGCGGTAGCGGGTAGCCAAGAATGCTCACGTCGCTGGCCAGCACCGACTCGATGACGCCATCCATCCCGAACCGTCGCAGCACACCCGCCTGCTCGTTCGGGTCGGTAGCGGGGTCGTCGGACAACGCCACGATGTTCGCACCCGACGGGCGGGTATACCCGGCCGCGACGAGGTTCGGCACCGCGAAGGCTTCCACCGTGTCGTTCATCAGGTCGACACTGGCGACCTCGCCGTTACCGGCGAACAGCGCACGGCGGGCGTCGGATGACCAGGCGACCAACGCGGCCTCGGGCGCGCGGTCAGCAGACCATTGCAACACCAGATACCGGCTTCCATGCGGATCGACCAACCACAACGTCTCGGCACCGGGACTGCTCGTCACGTCCGCGACGGACAACGTGGCCAGGTCTTCTTGCACCAGAAACCATCCCGGCCCAACAGCGCCCCACGGCGGTGCGCTGGCGCCGCGTTGTGGCACCTCGAAAGTCGCGGTCGGCGAGGCGGCCGGCGACGACGACACCGGCAACTGAGCCGGCGACGCGGACGACGCGGGCGACAGTGTGGGGGACGTCGGTGTCTGTGACGTCCGGGTCGGGGCGGCAGACCACGTCGGTGAGCCGGACAAAGTCACCGATGGTGAGGTTGGCTGGCGCCCGCACCCGCCGAGAAGCGTGCTCGCTGCGAGCAGGGCCACCACTGTCACGCCTCGCGCACAATGTCTGAGGGCTCGTGGCCGTCTCATTCCCGCCTGCTGCCCTTCCCGCTGTGCCACCCGACACCACCGTGCGTCGCGCGTGGCGGCTGGCCCTGCGATTAACTCCACCCCGTATGACGCGCAGATCGTCACACCGCTTGAGAGGCAGCAACAGAGCCCTCAGTCCCGTCCCCGTCAACTTCAGTCACATCTATGACACCGTCGCCTCACGTAGAGCATCTCCGCCGACGACAGGACACCGCCTAGCGAGCGAGCTCCCGCCCGATGCACTGTTGATATTCCGGCACGCACCGGCTGTGCTTGGAACGCGATCATCTGCCGCGAGCCGCGCCATCCACCGATCGTCGTTTGGTTGTGCGGCAGCTGTGGTCGTCCTGTTAGACCCCGGGGACGATGCGCAGGTCGCGCACCGCGCCGCCGTCCAGTGCAGCAAGGGCTTGCTGATAGGCGGCGCTGTCGTGCGCGTCCCGCGCCGCCTGGACAGAGGCGAACTCGATCATCACAACGCGGGTGTTCTTGCCGCCTTCGTACACCAACTCAGGGAGCCCGCGTGCGAGGAAGGTGCCGCCGCACGCCTCGAGCGCAGGCCTGGCCAGCTTCGCGTACGCCGCGAGCTTGGCCTCGTCGATGGCCTCCGGGTAGAAGCTGATCCAGTAAGCAGTCATGCGTTCATATTGCCCGACGTGGGCATCAGGTTTTGCCACAGTCTCGGCTTCGCTCGACTCATACATCAGGGCCGCGCCGCGCGAACCACGCCTTCACACGGGGCTACCTCGTCCATGGACGCATCCTGGCCTCCCTCAGCGCGGGCGCACGTCGGCGTGACGCCGATCCGCAACGTCCGACTTTGCCGCGTGGATGCTCTTCTGCGCTCCCGACGCAAGCAGACGAGACGGCTGCGAGATGCTTCCGTCATGCACGAGCTGCCGCCGCTCGTCTATCACCACGACCCACCTGTTGGTCTGAACAGCAAAGGGAAACCATGACCAGCTTCACCGCATCCGACCCAACCCGGGTCGTCGTTGTCGTCGGGAATCCGAAGGCCGCCTCACGGACACTCGCAGCCGCAGAATCGCTCGCGGCCGCGATCGCGGACTCCGTGTCGCACGCTGAGCTTCACGTGATCGATCTCGCGACGTTGGCAGGTCAGCTGCTGCCGACGCCGAGTGATGTCGTGAGGGCGGAGCTGGATGCCGTCGCACACGCGCACGTACTCGTCGTCGCGACGCCCGTCTACAAGGCGAGCTTTACCGGCCTGCTGAAGGTCTTCCTGGACTACTTGCCCGGGAACGCGTTGAATACCGCGCTCGCCGTGCCCGTGACTGTGGCGGCGTCCCCGGCTCATCGCCATGTCGCCGAGTCTGCGGTGCGCCCGCTGCTCAACGAACTCGGCGCTCGCACCACCGCCGGGTTGGGGATCGACGAGGGACAGCTGCCTGACGTCGATGAGCCGGTCGCGCGGTGGCTGACGACCGAGGGGCCGTTGCTCCGCTCGGTCGTAGCCGCCTAGCTCCGGCTAGTTTGCTTGCGTGGCCGTGCGGAGCGAGATGTTGGCGCACGCCTCGCAGGTTTCGGCCGGAATCAGCCCGAGCTGCATGAGACGGCTGAAGATCTTGCATCCCACGCAGTAAGCGAATATCGACTCGAGGGTGGCGAACACAACCATCACGAGCAGCAGCAACTGCGCTGCTCCGGCCAAGTGCAGGGCTACCAGGATCACCGTCGTAATTGTGACGACGGCACCGATCGACTGCGCGAACCGCTTCGGAGGGCCGGCCACCAGTTTGGCCGGACCCAGGCGCGGTGCGATCACCCTGGTGGCGAGTTGTGCCGACGGGCTGAGCGTCGGTCCGGCCAGCACACGTGCGACGAATCCGTATGCGAGTAGGGCCGACAACCAGAGCCAACCAGTCCCCACCGTGATACTGAGCACGAGCGTGAGCGCACTCAGCAACAGCACGCCGCCGGCGACGGTGCGGGCGGCCAATTCGTTGACGGGGTTGGGAAAGGTGAACACCGACCTGACGTCGCGGGCCGCGGCCGTCCCGATCTCTTGCGTCGGCGCACTCATCGCCGTCCGCTCAACTTCTCTTGCATGTCTAGCAGCATGCATGACAATGCGAGCGATGTCCATCCGGCTCGGGCGCGGGTCACAACTCCGATCGCCATTGACAACGCCTGGCTACTTGGATTAGTTTATAGCTATCCAACGTAGCTAGGAGTAGAGATGACTGAGTTTCTGGACGTCGAGGGCGGGCGCATTGCCTATGACGTGGCGGGTGCTGGCCCGCTGGTCGTGTTGGCACCCGGGATGGGCAACCGCCGCGACGCCTACCGTTTCCTGGCCCCGCAGTTGGTGGCCGCGGGTTACCGGGTGGCGAACGTCGATCTGCGCGGACACGGGGAGTCGAGCACCGGCTGGTCCTCGTACACCCGTACCGACACCGCCGGCGATCTGCTGGCGCTCGTCCGCAAGCTGGGCGGGCCTGCAGTCCTCGTCGGTCAATCCTTCTCTGGCGGATCAGCGACCATCGCAGGAGCGCGGGAACCGGAGTTGATCAGCGCCGTGGTCGAGATCGGCCCCTTCACCCGGGTGCTCAAGCCCAGCATCGGTGCCTTGATCCGCAACCGCCGACACCGGAAGGGTGTCCTTCTGCTGATGGGCGTCGCGGCGACCGGCAGCATTCGGTTGTGGACGCGTTACCTCGACCACGCCTTCCCAGGCCGCAAGCCCGCCGACTACGCGACACAGCTCGAGGCTCTGCAGGTCAACTTGCGTGAGCCCGGCCGGATGACGGCCGCCCGGAAGATGGGCATGGCCAAGCCGGTGGACGCCGCGGCGCAGCTGCCCAATCTGCGCTGCCCCGCGCTGGTGGTCATGGGAACGCTGGATCCCGATTGGCCCGACCCGGAAGTCGAAGCGCGCGGCATCGTCGCCGCCATGCCAACCGGAATCGGAACCGTCGCGATGATCGAAGGCGCCGGCCACTACCCGCACACCCAGTTCCCCGACGAGGCCGCCGCGGTGATCCTGCCGTTCCTCAAAGCACACGCACATGCCTAGGACGGGACTGACCAGTGACGAGATCGTCGCCGAGGCCGCCCAACTCAGCGACGAGATCGGCTATGAGGCGTTGACGATGGGGTTGCTCGCCGAGCGGCTGCGCATGCGTGCTCCGTCGCTCTACAAGCACGTCGACAACCTGGCCGACCTGCAGCATCGCATCGCCACCCTCGCGATGACCGAACTGGGGGACGAGCTACGCGACGCCATGCAGGGGAAGGCCGAACTCGAGGCACTCAGCGCCCTTCTCACCGCGACCCGCGCGTACGTCACAGCTCACCCAGGTCGCTACACGGCAACCGTCGGCGCGGAGTTCGCCGGCCCGGACGACCCGCTCTTCGTCGCCGGGGCCCGTGTCATCGATTCCATCGCCGCCGTGCTGCGCGGTTACGGGATCCGCGACGACGAGACCGACCACGCGATTCGCGCCATGCGATGCACTGTTCACGGCTTCGCCACACTGCTCGCGGCTAACGCGTTTCAGTGGAACGCGGATCCCGAAGAGAGCTTCGGCTGGATGATTCAGTTCATTGATCGCGGCCTCAGAGCCAGCAGCGCACCCGTCGCGCGAACCGGGCGGGCGAAGACGAGATGAACGTCGCGATCCGGGTGGTCGTTGCCCAAGGTGCTCGAGCCGCGTTCACGTGAACGCGGTCGAGCCCCCGAACGCGTGCTGCCCTGATCCCTACGCGGCGTATCAATGTAGGCAGAACGACAGGCATACGCTCAGACCGCGACTGCGCGATGCGAGGAAGGAACCGACCCGTGTCGAGTGCTGAACAAGACGCCCGTGAGAGCGAACTGACGGAACAGGTACTTGGGTCATTCGCTGACGCGAAAGACCCTCGGCTCAAGGCTCTTCTCGAGGCCCTCACCCGGCATCTGCACGCATTCGTGCGCGAGGTTCGACTGACCGAACGCGAATGGCAGCAGGCCATCGACTTCCTTACCGCGGTCGGCAATATCACGAACGAGCGGCGCCAGGAATTCATTCTGCTGTCCGACGTGCTCGGGGTCTCGATGCAGACGGTGGCGGTCAACAACGAGGCGTACGGGCACGCAACTGAGGCGACGGTCATAGGGCCCTTCTTCCTTGAGCAAGCGCCTCGAATCGAGGTGGGCGGCGACATTGCTCGTGGCGCGGCAGGGCAGCCGTGTTGGGTGGAGGGTGTGGTGACCGGTGTTGCGGGGAACCCAGTGCCCGCAGCGCGTCTCGATGTCTGGGAGGCCGACGCTGACGGCCGGTACGACATTCAATACGGCGATGCGCGGGTAACCGGCCGTGGCCATCTGTTCACCGACGCTCAAGGCCGCTATGCCTTCTGGGCTGTCAAACCGACCCCGTATCCCATCCCGGACGACGGTCCGGTGGGGGCACTGCTGAGAACTGCCAGCCGCTCACCGATGCGACCCGCGCATCTCCACTTCATGGTGAGCGCGCCAGGATTGCGCCAGCTTGTGACGCACATCTTTGTCGAGTACGACGAACTGCTCGCCACCGACAGTGTGTTCGGCGTCAGGGATTCACTGGTCAAGGCGTTCCGGACGCAGCCAGCCGGCACCCCCGCGCCCGACGGTCGAGAGCTTTTCGACCGAACCTGGTCGCGAGTCCGTTTCGACATCGTGCTGGCGCCGTCGGGCCAGGCGTAGGTTCGACCGGGGTTAAGGTGTCCACGCCGCTGGATCGCGGGCGCCCCCGCGCCGCGGGTGAGGTGTATATCTTGACGAAGACTTCCATGACGCCGACCCGCAAGCGCGCAACCCGTCCGCTCGCGCGGTTGTTGCTGGACGCCGTCAATGACGAGGTCCGCGGAACGGTGTCGGCAACGGCATACGAAGCCGTGGACGCCGACGCGCTGCAGGCCGCTAGCTTCATGCACAGGATCGCTCCCGCCGTGTACGTCCACCTACATGGTGCGGGTGACGCGCCAGCCAAGCTGCTCGAGCCGATGCTGCGGCAATACCGGGACCAGTTTGCTCGACACCTGCAGGTGCTCACGGATCTGGCTCACCTCGCGGCCACCCTCGACAATGCCTGCATCGGATGGGTCGCGATGAAAGGCCCGGTGCTGGCCGAGCGACTCTGGTCGCAGCCCGACCTGCGCATGTACTTCGATCTTGACATTCTTGTCGACCGGCGGAACTTCGGCGATGCGATCGATGCTCTGGTCGGCGCCGGGTCGGAGATCGTCGACCAGACAGCTGAGTGCGCCCAACACCCGCCGGCTGCCGTAGGGCGAACGGCACTCTCATGCCGCATTGTCGGCGCACGGTCCGCCTAAATCACGTCGCTGATCTCCCGAAGCAAGATTGACAGCCGCTCATCGTCTAGCGCCGGCTCCGAGCGGATAGACCAGCCGAAGTTTGGCGTCGCAGAGACGTCGTCGGGATCCGCGGAGTCGACCCAGTCGATGGTGACTTGACCAGTCAGAAGGCGCCTGGGAGGTCCATCGTGTTCTGTCATATTCCGATGATCTCGCGCTTCGTGCGTCTGGGACGATGCGCCGCCGATAAACCCCTCGGCAGGTTGTGCGTGCGTGAAGTTCGAAGGCGACACCGCACAAACGCACTGTTCTGCCGCTGTGACGCACGTTGGTCGTGCCGCGACGAGCACACGGTGTGACCTCGGCTAGAAGTTTTTGAACTTCACCGTGTGTCCCTGGGCGTCCAAAGGTTGTGGCGTGGCCAGAGGAGTCCCATCGCCTGGCGATGACGCCGGCCAGTTCGTCGGGTAGATGTCGAGCCAGTAGCGTCCGCTCGGTAAGCCGTGCCCGCCGGGAAGCGGAGAAGTCGGCAGTACCTTGTGGGTGGCGACCCGGATCTGGGCGGCGTTGACCGGCAGCGGCCCGTAGGCCGAGTAGGAGTTTGCGGGACCGAGCCCTCCGCCGGTGTACGAACACTTCGCGCAGCTACGGTCGAACTGACACTGCTCCCCGTAGCTTCCTGCCCTGTTCGCGGGATCGTTCTGATTTGCAGGTCCGGTGAGCTGCATGCACAACTTTCCATCCGACATGGACGCTTGGAGCTTCCACCCGACGCCGTGGTAGCTGCCTGCGGTCAGCGTCACCCAGCCGGTATTCCGATGGTCGCGCGCCCACCCGACCAGCACAACGACAAGGGCGAGGGCTGCTAGCGCGGCCAGCGAACCCATCACAATGGCGCGCGGGACCCAAGCTTTCCGCAGCGTCGTAGCGGCGTCAGCAATGGTGCGACGAATCCTAGAACGGAACGAAGAGTTCGTCCGGGCGATCTAACCGACTCGACATACCGCTGACGTCGGTCAACGTCCGGTCATACCGCATTTATGCACACACCTCCAGCGTGAGCGGCAGTGGTGGGGTTCGCTGTTGGTCTCACACCAGCGTGTTGCTTGCGAAGAGCGGTGCGAGGTCGATGGCTATCCACGTGGCGCCGGCTACTGCGATGCCGGTCTGCCACCAGCGGAGCCGGCGCAGCAACGGCACGATGACTAGCACGCATGCCTCTGACCGGTAGATGCTCACGCTTCCGCCTCCGATGTAGGGGATGATCCAGGCGGTGACGGCGGTCATGAGCAGCGCGGCATCGATCGGGTCGAGGCGACGTGGCCGCCGGTGGGCGCCAGTGCGGATGGTTATCACGGTCGCGAGCGCGACCACGATGGCTAGCAGCAGGCTCTGTCGGGCGGTTGTGATGCCAGCGAAGTCAACGGGCCCGTGCACGTGTGGCTTCGTCGGTGGGGGCGCGCCTGGCAGCGGGGTGGCAAGACCGGTCCACAGCGGAGCGATGTGGTCAACGAAGACGCGCCAAGGGACGTGGGTCTGCACGCCGTACTCCTCGCGTTCGGTGATGAAGTAGGCGTTCCACTTACCGACCGTCAGATGCGCGTAGCCGAGCACGGCGCCGAATCCGGCGAGGACCGCGACTGCGCCGGCCACGCAGACGCGCAGCACGTGTCGCGACCCACGCGCGAACGCGGCGGCCAACAAGAGCCCCGGAGCAAGGGCGAGCGCGAGCGGGTAGGTCGCACCGGCGACGAACGCAGCGCCCGCGCAAGGCAGCAGCCGGTGCGACACGGTGGCCGCACGCACCGAGAGAAGCATCAACAGCGTGCACATCGAGATCGGAAAGACCGCGGCGAAATAGACCTGGCCGGGGAAGACCGCGGCCAGCAGCAGGCAGGCCCACCGGTTCGGTGTCGGCGCCTGTGCGGTGAGCACCCACACCATGACCAGGGTGAGGTACCAGCAGATCCAGGCGACGACGATGCCCGCCGCGGGCAGGGAGAGGCCGGACAAGCTCACCAGCCGAAGCAGCGCCGGGTAGGCGGGGAGCCAGCTGATGTTGCCGCACAAATGCACGACTTGGCCCGGTGCCGCCGGCGCATGGGTGCAGTGCGTGGTCGCCTGGTAGCCATGCGCGGCGATCTTCAGATACTGGTTGGAGTCTCGACGTACCCACGTCGCGGCGCGAAAGGCTGCGGCCAGAGTGCCCGCGGTCCGCCACGCTACGAGTGCCCATCCAAGGATGAACGCGATCAGCGGCGGTAAGCCGCTGCCGACAAGGCCCCGTCGCCCTCCGGCGACCCGCTTCCACCCGCCGCCGCCCCCGCGCGCGCTNNAGCGATGACCGTCCAGCCCCGCCGATCTCCGCGCACCCGGCGAGCTATGCGCCATGCCCGCCAGCCTCTCATGAGCGGCAAACCTCCGATCGACGAACGCCGCCGCCCGACACCGGCGACTGCAACGATGGCGCCAACCTCGGGGACTGTGGACCGGCCCGGATGCGCCAACCTGTTAGCTGGTTGCCCCTTATGGCGCGTGGAGATCGGCGGCTTCGACCGTAACGTCCGACGGGGAAGGAATGGGCCCACGTTTCCACGGCGTGACCATTGGGTGATCCAACCGTGCCGCCGCGGTCGATGCCCGGCTCGTAGGCTCGGAGCATGGTCGCGCGCGGCTCACCTCGGCGCAGGGAAGGCGCACCGGGCCGCCCGGTGACGTCACCAGCCGTGTGGTGGGTGTGGCTACTGATTCGCATACCAGGGGCCTTGTCGCTTGCCTTGCTGTGGCCACGGGCGTATGCGCGGCGGGAGGCATCCGACCTCAACCTCTACCGCCACTGGTCGAGCCAACTCGCTCACGGTCTGCTGCCGTATCGCGATTTCCACGTGGAGTACCCACCGGGCGTTCTGGCCCTGATGGTTCTGCCGCCGTTGCACGCAGCGACCGCGTTCCGGATTGAATTCGTTGTGCTCGCCGTGATGGTCGACGCGGCGGCTCTGCGGGCCTTGTTACGCGCGGGGCGGCACGCACTTGGCTGCTGGATGTGGGTCGCGGCGCCGGTGGCGTTGGGGCCGATCGTGTGGGCCAGGCTTGACATATTCGTAGCCGCCGCAGTGATCGCGAGTGTTCTCTGCGTGGAGCGAGACCGGCCCTTGCGCGCTGGGGTCTGGCTCGCTGTCGCCGCGCTGATCAAGGTCTGGCCGCTGCTGCTCGTCGCGGCGTTCGCGGTGATGGTGGGTCGTGGTCGGGGTCGGGAGGTGATCGGAGGCGCCGCGGCGACCTTGGTGGCGTTCGTCCTACCCGTGCTTGGATGGGGAGGCTGGTCGGGCCTGCGGTGGATGGTTCAGGATCAACTCGGCCGTGGCGTGCAGATCGAATCAATGCTGGCGGTGCCACTGTTCCTGGCCCAACGCGCCGGGCTGGGCTACCAAGTCACGTTCGCGCACGGCGCCCACGAGATCGTCGGTCGGTGGGCCGGTGGTATCGCGCTCGCCGGCACGCTGGTCATGTTGGCATCGGCTTTCGCCGTCGTGTTCTTCGTCCGCCAGCGCCGCGAGCCCCCGGCTGCGATCGGCGCCGTCACGCTGGTCGTGGTCGTGATCGTGATCGTGACCGGAAAGGTTCTGTCGCCGCAATACTTGTTGTGGGCGGTGGCCGCGGTCGCGGTCAGCATCGATTCCGTAGCACGACCTCGGCTGCTGTTCTGCTGGACCACCGTCGCTCTTGTCGCCACGCAGCTCGACTATCCGCTGCTATATTCCAGGCTCGCTGAAGCGGGCCGCATCGGCACCGCGATTTCGTTAGCGCACGCTGTGGCGATTTTGGGATTCGGCTTCGTTTCGTTGTCGGTTGCAGTGGAAGTCTTTGCGCGACTGTCTCGCCCCGAGTTTCGTGGAGTCGAGTCAACCGAACTCGGGGCAGTCCCAAACGGTGCTAGATGCATTCGTCCGACCCCGCGACCATCCCCTTCACGTTTTGCGGCGGCGCCCTGTGCTCAGCCAGGCGCCGACCCACGACACGACAGCCACCCCGAACAAAGCCAGTCCATGCTTTAAATGTTTGTGTGCCGAACCTGCCGTATGCCCCGGGAAGAATGCTGGAAGTTGCCCAGCGGTGTGGGTCATATAGATGAGTCCAACGACCGCAAACAGCACACCCAACCCGATAAGGGTGAAGGTGACCGCCGGCGGCGCGCAGCCTCTCCGCGCATACATCCTCAACTGCCGCGATGATCCGCCGAGCACCTAGCTGCGGCGAGCGAGTGTTCGACGCCGCACAGCCCCCAGCGTGATGCCGCCACTGCTGCCAAGCACTCCGGCGATGGCACACCACCAGACCGACAGGTGTGTCAGGTAGGCCAAGGCGAGAAAGAGGAGCGGCCCAAGAAATGCGTTGTCGAGTATCGGATGGGCTCTCGACCAACGCATCAGGCCGCGCGGCGCAAGTGCGCCGGCAAGTCCCATCTTCGGCTAGTGACGGCACCGCCTCTGGCCTGCGCCGATAGAAGTTGATCGAGTAGGGCCGGTGAGAGTCGAACTCTCAAAATCGGGTGTTTTGACGTGTCGGCCGGTGTCGCCAAATTCGGTGTTTCCGCAGGTCAAAGGCGATGTTGGTGCCGTCGCGTGTCGGCCCGAATCATCATGATCGTTTAAGTTCTGTGACCAGTTCGTGACCAGTCCAAGATCGTTTAGGCCCTCGTCAGGCTCCGAGATCCGCCTTGACGGCGGCCACGATATTCGATGCGTGGCGCAGGTCGGCTTCGACGTCTTGGCGGCCGAGCACGAGGTTGTCGTACTCGCTCTTGTTGCGCCGGCGGCGCATCTTCTGGAACTCGGTGATGCTGCCGGTCGGGTCGGGGATGGCTTCTTCGGCGTAGATGCCGACGACCTCATGCGCTCCCGTACGTGCCGGTACGCGCAGTCCGTCGGCGAGCATGTGGGCGGCGATGGCTTTGCGCGCCGCATCGTAGAGCGCGGTGTACGCCATGTCGTTGTCGATCCCGATGAGGGCGGCGGCGGTTGCCAGGTGGGTATCGGTTTTCGGCAGCCGCGACAACGCGGCGCTGCGGTCGGCAGGTACGCGTTCAAGGCGGCCGGCGTTGAGCAGGTCGGCGACCGTCAGCTTGGACACCGGATCAACCTAGTGCGCGGGAGCAGTGCCGCTGGCGATGTCGAGGTCGACGAGCGCGTCTTGATGGAGTTGAGTCACGAAGCCGCTCTTGCCGCTCGCCCATTCTCTCGGCGTTAGCACGGTCGCGTTGACGTCGCGGCCGAGGGTGTCGGCGGCTTTGTCGACCACGGCACGCAGCAGGTCGACGTCCGGTTTCCCGACGACGAGCAGGTCGATGTCTTGGGGTTCAGGTCCTTCTTCGCCTCGGTAGCGTCGCGCCCAGGACCCGTAGATCGCGGCCCTCGCGATTGCGGGCACCTGCTGGAGTGCGTCTTCGAGGATGGGTTTTGGCCCGACGGTCTTCAGCATCAGACCATGGAGTTCCGGGAAGATGACTGAGTCGCTGTTGACCTGTACCTGCCGGGCGTTGACTCGTCCGCTGATGCGCACCAGACCGGCGTCCGCCAGCCTTCGGAGCTCTCGCGAGACGGAGGGCTGGGGGATACGGGTTCGCTCGGTCAGCTCGGCCATCGACCAGACCCGCGTCGGAGCCAAGACGAGGGCCGCCAGTAACTCGAGCTGGTTCTGGCTACGCATCAGCGGCAACAGGCTAGGTCTCGCTTCACTCACACTACGAATGATGTCATCCGAAGTGTGAATGTCAAGGGATTCGCGGCCAATACCGGAACGTCTGCGCGGACATCGTTTTCAACTCGGCACGACCGAACGCCCGTCACAGCGGCAGATGCGGATGTTCGTATGGGCGCGGTCGGCCATGATGGGGGCGTGCGAGCCACCGTCCGAAATCTGCGCCTCGACCCTGATCCATCTGCTCTTCCGGCAGAGGCGGCAGGGTTCATGTTCAGTGCGCGCCTCATAGTCGGGCCTAGCGACGGACCGGGCGAGGAGTCCTTCGACTTGACCGTGTGCAGCCCGGAATGGCTCGCCGAGCAATGTCGAACCCTCGGCATCGTGGACGGCTTGCACCACGTCGTGGTCGACATGGCTTCGTTCGATCAGCGGGTGCTACGCGCTTGGTTGGAAGCTCGGGTCAGTGCTGTGGAAGCCGACGGCTGGTCGACCCTTGCCGAACGCCTAGGCCGTCTCGGTTCCTGGGAGTTTGAGGGCTACCAAGCCTGACACCCCGGGACCTCTCGCTGATGTGACTGCGTCTCACGCGGCATGATGATCGGTATGGCGAAGTGGCTGTGCCCGTGTGGAAACACGATCCGCTCAAGCGGCTCGATACCTAACCCGCAGCAATGGCGAATCGTGTCCGACTCCGACCTCACACAGGTGGCCTCGGCAGCCGGGTTGACCGACGATGCCGCCGTGGTCGAGTTCGTCGATCTCACCCGCCTGGTCTACCGATGCGAATCATGCGGGCGACTGCACGTCTACTGGGACCGCGAGCAGACCTGGCCGCCGTCCGTGTACGTCCCGGAGCCTGACGCTTACCCGCAGAACTGACTCGCGCGCTCATCCGCACGACGGGCCGACCGCCGAGAACGACCGTGTCAGCGGCAAAAGAGTGCGCATCTCGGGCCGCTGTTCGTGTCGCCGCGGTGGTGCGGCATCGTAAAGTTACGGTGTGATCTTTCGACGTGCAGCAAAGCAGGACGCAGAAAAGGTGCAGCCGCCACCGCCGCTCGGCGACCCCAAGGACTGGCTGTATTCGGTGCCGACGATCTGTGATGAGATCCCCCGTGCGCTGTTGCCGGCGTCCGGTGTTGACGGCGACCTGTACCGGCTTCACGAGGACGACTGGCGTCAGGTCGAGTTCGTTTCGACCGCGCAGATGTCGAGCGTCGACCTGAATCTTGTCGAGATTCGCAACGTAACAGCGGAGCGAATCGGGCCTGGCTTTCCGAGGGTCCATCTTCGTTCCGAGCCCCGCTACCCACTGGCCGGCGTCCAGCTAGCGCACCAAGAACTCGCGACCGCAGCCGGTCCGGTAGTCACCGACTACGCCGGCGTGGGATACCGCGACCAGGACAGCTGGATCGCCGGCAGCTTCGCCTTCGAGATCGCGGACGCAGTGACGGCGTACGGCCTGGAGACCGACGGCGTGCTTCAGGTGGTCGGCTTTGCGGGGGTCGACCAAAACGCCGCGCGACTTCTCATCGAAAGAGTGACCCCGCTGCTGCGCAGCCACAACCTCGTCCTCGTCGCTTGGGAAGCCGCCATCGCCTACCCGCCGCAGCCGAACGCGATGCAAGCAGCCCCCAGCGACTCTTAGGCGGGTCGCGGCATGTCCGAACAAGGCACGACCGAACGCACGTCATCGCGGCAAGACAGCGTGTTTGTCATTGAGGCTTGACGGCGCCCCGGAGTCAGCGGGCGTCGTTGTCCCGCATGAGCCTCGAAGCGAAGAGCGCTCGCTGGCGAACCTCAGACCAGTCCGGATCGGCGAACCACATTGCGTCGGTTGCCGATGGGCCTTGCCGGTCCGACACCCGAACGACTAGCTCGACGACCGCGCGGAGCGCTGCCGCCTCGTCTTCATCGTGCAGAATCAGCCCGACATAGTCCGCGGGATCTTGGTGGTCCCACCACGTGTCGTCCACGACCCAATGGATGGCGTTCTTCAGATCCGGCCAGCGCGGGTCGCGCTGATCGGCGTGTAGGGCTGGCGGCGTTGAGGCGAGGGTGTCGAGCCCATTGATTACGTCTGCTCGTCGATCTGGCCACTCAACGGTCACCTACGGACGGTATCGCTCGCATTCGGGTGCGCCTACGAACGCGCGTCAACGCGGCATGAGAGTGCGTTGATGATGTCGCGGTAGTCCGGGCCGACCGGCGACTCAGGCGCGCCGCGCTAGTACCCCATGCTCGCCGGGTTGATGGGCGGCGCGGGTGCGTCACCTACCTCCTCGTTGGTGGTTCGTCTGTCGAACAGGCCGCCGTCGGTGGCGAAGCGGCTCATGATGGCCAAAAGTGCGGTGTCGCCGTAGAGCGCGACGGCTATTCCCACGGTCGCCGGCGGCAGTTCGACGCCGCCCGATGCCGGCATTGGGTATCTCTGCCGCGCGGCGACCAACGCGCGCTGACCGGCGATGGTTCGTCGCGGCGTGAACCACAACGCGACCCCGGCGGCGGCTGCGACCGCAGCCCCGACCCACCCCCACCCATTAACGACGTCTGCGACTGCGAGTGCCACCAATGCGACGCCGAGCAGGCGCTGGATCGTCCACAACCAGCGTGGTCGGAGCACACCGGCGCGTATGAGTTCGATGCGGGAACTGTTTAGCGCGCGGCGCGTGGGTGGCCTTGTCGCGAGCGTGAGTGGCCGGATGCCTTCATATAGCGAAGACCAAACGGCATGCTCCATCGGCGTCTGCAAGGTCGGCGAGACGTCCGCTTTGCTAATCACCATCCCAGTCCGCCACGCGACGACGGCGTGCTTGGCGTGCAGCACCGCCAACGTTGCGTTGACCGCCGCGCGTGGACCGCCCCGCGAGTACGCCAATCCGTCATACCCAAGGGCGTCGATGGCCCCACGCGATGACGACGCCTTACCTTTCATCGCGCTTTCCCAGAAGTCACGGAGCCATCATCACGTGAATGGCGCCTCGCCGCCGACACCTAGGCAATCCCGTCTTCGGCACGACCGAACCCGGGCGTCATCGCGGCAGATGTTCGCGTTGCGGTCATGCAACGAGCACATCGGGCTTGGCGTCGTTGGGGCATGGGTCGCCTGCGCTGGAAGAGCGTTGCCGGGTGCGCACTGGTGGCCTTGCTGCCGGTCGGCTGCGTCAACCATCCGAGTTCGACGCGCGCTGGCGGCGAGTGCCGCTCGCAGCAACTCAACGCCGAGGTGGCAGGTCCGCTCGGTACCGGCGGGCCGGCAGCCTCGATGGTCGAGTGCCGTGCGATGTTGCGATGTCCGGGTTCTACGCCTCGTCCCCGTCGACGAGTCATGAGCAGGCGCCACAAGCTAGGGCCGTCACCGCCCAGCGACTCGGCGCAGGCCCGCTTGTTTCGCTCTCCCCTAGTGGCTACGCCACGGCCGCACGGTCGCCGGGTAGCGTGGCCGGTGTGATTCAGAACGCTGCGAGGTATCGGAGTTCACCGGCGACAGTTGCGAATGTGGCGTTCCTGGTCGGAAGTGTCGTCATGGCCGGTTCGGCTTGGGCCGTACTCGAAGCCGCGTGGCGAGGGATCCACGTTGGTTACGGTGTGGCGGTACCCATGGCGGCCGCGTGCCTGGCTTTCAGTGTGGTCCTTGTGCGGCTGAGCCGGACCGTCCTGGTGGTCTGCGAGACCCGGATCAGGGTCGTCAACTGGCTTCGTACCTATGAGTTCGATCGCGCGCAGAACAGCTTCGTGTTCGCCCTCGGCGGCGCGGTCCACGGCGCCCCCTTCTTCGACGCCGACGACAAACATGTCGTTGTCAGCGTCAACGGCGCGCGCCCGATCAACGTCGCGGCACTCACGCTGGGGAACACGCGGCTGGGCGTCGACCAAGTGCAGGAGATCGTCGACTCTCTCAATCGGCAACTCCGCAAGCCGTGATGCACCCTACCTACGTGTTGTTTTGCACGAGTGTTTCCGGCCTATCGAATGACGAGCGCGGATGCACCCCGCCGTCGCGATCCCCTTGCTAGCCCTCGCCCTCGCGGGCGTAGTCCGATACTGCCGCACCCGCCAGATCAGCCGTCGTGGCGCGTCGCAAACCCTCGACGCCGGCCAAATCAGAGTGCTATTGCACGCCGGTCCCTGGGCAGGCCGGCCGGTCGTTATCGCGCGCGGCCGAAAGAACGCGACATGATTCCCGCAGAGACAATCGGTCTGCGAGCAACTGATGGAGCCCGCGGGCAATACGTCGTGACCCACGTTGACGAGGTGGCGCGGCAGGCGACTGCCAAATGGCAGCTCGATCGCTAACCCTGACCGCGGATTGCAGGGTGGCTGGTCGACGAGTTCCGCCAGCTTGTGGCCTAGACGGCCGCACGGGCAGTGCGCGACGGAGTAGCCCGTAGTCGTCAGGTTCGGGAGTGCGTAATCGCGGCAATTGAGGATGCTCGACGGGAGCTGATTCGCCCAAGTTAGGTCGGTGGAAGCGCGTCCCGCTTCTTCATTCGGTCGCGCCACCGCCGCCACGCCTTCGCCGAGGGTGTCCCGTACGGGCCAATGCTGATCTCTGGCTCGACGACGTTGAGGTCCTCAAGTGCTGGCTCGCTGTCGTTGCGTTCATCGTTGGCCATCTCGGTAATGGCTTCTCGTGCAGCGTCGCTGTCGTATCCAGGCACCCTGACCACCCCTCGCGCAACCGCCGACTGGCAACGTATGTACCCGACAGTTGCCAGCCCACCCGCACTACCGGCGGCATGACAGTGCGAGCTGTGGAACGCGCAACAGGTGTATTGCTCAGTCAGGAAAGACAACCTCGAAGAGCTGATCCGGTACGGCCAGTCCGGCTGTGCTGCTCTCGGAGGCGCGCTGCCACTCGCGCGGGACCATGGGGAACGGCAACTTCGGGCCAAGCCCTAGGCGACATTCGAGCGCGCAAGCGACTGGTTCGAGCACCTGCGGGCGAACATGCTGCCCGGCGCCTTCCAGCAGGTTGACAAACACATCCCAGACGTCGACGGGGACGACCCCATCGACCTGCTCGCACCAGAGCCGGACTCGTCCACGCGGCTTGATACCCACCACGATCAGAATGCCGAGGGACCCGAAACCTCTGCCCAGCTTGCCGAAGTACTCCGTACCCACCCAGGTGAGCGTTTTGCAGTACGCGGCCAGTTCGCCTACTCCGTGCGGAAGCCGTACCGCGAGAATGGAATCAGGCTGGTACAGCCGCATCCCGTTGAGACCGAAGTAATCGGGAACCGCAGGCGGTACCTGTTCCGGCTGCTTCGGTGGGCCTTGGTGCTGTCCGCGACGGAAGGTCATGCCGCGAGTCTTCCACCTCCAACCCCTTAGCCGGCGCGAGGACGAAGCCCTCGCTGCGTGGGCCCGACCGCCGAGTCGCGGCATCAGAGCGGCAAATACGGCCAGACCTGTCAGTCGCTCAGCCCCTCTACAGGGAGCGAGGAACCGCGATTGCGACGATCTCACACCGCCATGTGCTGGGCGCAGTCGCGCCAACAGGTACGGATCGTGGCGGCTCAAGTTTGAAGTCCAGCGAACCGTCCGGCAGCAAACTGCTCGCCGTACATCTCACGTCCGGCGAGGCGCAATCGGTCGTCGGATGTGGCAAGCCAGCGGATGCCATCGCGCGGGATAATTCAGCGGCAACCGTGGCAGGTGACTGCTGGCTCGTCGAACAACCAAGGACCAAGGAGTTGAACCTGCATGGCCCGCTGCGCAAGGTGTCGCTCGCGACCAGGCCACCGGGCAGCTGCACCGTCTTGAGCGCCGCGTTGATGACAGCGGTCTCGCGGGTTATCTCAGCAGCCCGCGTCGCTGCTGGGGGGACGCTGCCACTGCAGGCGGCCGCCAGGGCGAGCACTGTCAAAGCGCCCGCGATTGATCTGAGCATTTGACCCCCTGGGCATCCGTGCCTTCGGTATCGACAGCCCACTGAGCTACCTGAGGCGTTCGCGGCGCGCGCTCTCGCGGCGGCTCCGAACATCCTCAATTCGGCAGATGATCGCGTTTGCGGGATCTTCTGCGGGCCTGGTTTAGAGCGTTCTGACTGGGCCGGTGCTGCCTGGGTCGGGTTCGTTGCGGGTGCGCGGCCGCGTGGGGCGCCAGCGGCCCGCTGACGCTGCGGGGACGGCGGTGGGTTCGTCGCGTCGGCCGGCAGGGGTCGCTGTTTTGGCGCGTTCGAGCAGGGTGTGGGCGGCGTGTTGTTGGCCGCTGTGGGCGAGGGCGTCGATGAGGATTCTGTCCGCTGGGCTTGCCGGGTTCGCGACGTGGTGATCGTGGTCGTGGTCGGCTTGGGGCGCGATGTAGGCATGGTTTTCTTGGCGTCCGCGGGTCATCCCGACGTAGAGGTGTTCGCGGTCGAGCCCAGGTCGCACGAGCACGACGGCGACGTCGCAGGTCGATCCTTGCGCGGCGTCGATAGTGGTGGCCCAGCCATAGTCGACATGCTCGGCAACGTACGGGGCCGGGAGGAGGGTGCGGCCGCGGCCGGCGAGGTCGTCGACGAGCAGGCCGCCGTCGGTGGTGGGGGACAGCACCCGGTAGCGGTCACCGTTCTTGACGTGGCCCTCGCCGACGGGCAGTCGCCGGTTGTTCCGTCTGGCGCGCACGATGTCGCCGGCCTGCCAGTTGTGGGCGCCACTCACGAAATCGGGTCCGTAGGACTCACCGGTTGCTCGGGCGGCGGTTTTCGCAAGGGTGTTGAGGTGGTCGATGTCGGCTCGGGTGCGGGCGAGCATGAGCGCATCGGCTCCCGCATCGCAGGCCGTCTGCCAGTGGCTGAACACCGCCTCGATGGCGTCGTCCGGGTCGTCGACTGCGTGCAGCCGGCCGGCCTGGGCGTAGCTGTCGATGACGGTCGGGTCACCGGCGCGTAGTCGCAGCGACGCGTCACGTTCCCAGGCATTTTCGAAGCGGTGCACACCCACGAGGTCGATGCCGTGTCCGCGGTCGGTGAGCGCGGTCAGCAGGCCGCCGGGTCCGTTGATGACGCCGATCTGCGCCGGGTCGCCGACCAGGACGACTTTCGCGCCGGCGCGCGCGGCGAGGCTGGTGAGGGTGTCGAGGTCGAAGGTGGACGCCATCGAGGCTTCATCCAACACGAGAAC
>PLCK01000277.1 GCA_003134755.1 Actinomycetota bacterium
CTGCGTCGACGAGGTGTATGCCGTCGGTGGCGCGCAGGCCATTGCGATGTTCGCTTACGGCAGCACGGCGGCAGGCGGCGAGGAAATCGAACCTGTCGACGTCGTCACCGGGCCGGGCAACATCTACGTGGCGGCCGCCAAGCGCGTCGTGAGAGGCGTCGTGGGCATCGACTCCGAAGCCGGTCCCACCGAGATCGCGATCCTGGCCGACGACTCCGCCGACCCGGCCTACCTGGCGGCCGACCTCATCGCGCAGGCCGAGCACGACGAACTCGCGAGCTGCCTGCTCGTCACCGAATCAGCGGCACTCCTCGAGGCTGTCGATGCCGAACTGCGCCGCCAGGTCCCGGCGACCAAGCACGTCGAACGGGTGCGAGCGGCGCTTGCGGGGCAGTCGGCCTGTGTCCTCGTGGCCGACGTCGACGCGGGCCTTGCGGTCGTTGACGCCTGGGCTGCCGAGCACCTCGAGGTGATCACCCGCGACGCACCCACGATCGTCGAGCGGGTGCATAACGCGGGCGCGATCTTCGTGGGTCCGTGGTCGCCGGTGAGTCTCGGCGACTACCTGGCCGGGTCGAACCACGTCCTCCCGACCGGCGGCACGGCGCGTTTTACCGGCGGGCTGTCGGTGCAGGCGTTCCAGCGCATGATCCATGTGATCGAGTACGACCGCGCCGCGCTTGCCGAGGTCGCGCCGCTGATCGATGCACTCGGTGGCGCCGAGGACCTTGCCGCCCACGTCGCGGCCGTCCGTATCAGGATTCCGATGACCATCGAGTCGCGATGACCGCCTACGACCCGCCGTTGCGCGACGAGCTGCGTGGCGAAGTGCCGTACGGCGCCCCGCAGCTCGACGTCCCGGTGCGACTGAACGTCAACGAGAACCCGTATCCGCCGTCGGCCGGGTTGGTGGCCGATATCACCGCTGCGGTGGCCGACGCCGCGGGCCGGCTGAATCGCTACCCCGACCGCGAAGCGACCGGGTTGCGCGCCGATCTGGCGAAGTACCTCAAGTCCTTCGAAGGCGTCGACGTCGAGCCGGCTCGAGTGTGGGCGGCGAACGGTTCGAACGAGGTGATGCACCAGCTGCTGCTCGCGTTCGGCGGTCCCGGTCGCACCGTGCTCGGCTTCGCACCGACCTACTCGATGTACCCGCAGTACTGTCGCGACACCTTTACCGGCTACCTGACCGTCGATCGGCGACCCGACTTCAGCCTCGACGTCGAGCTGGCGACGCAGGCGGTGCGCGACTACCGGCCCGTGGTCACACTGCTCACCTCTCCGAACAATCCGACAGGCACCGCGCTCCCGCTGTCAGAAGCGGAGACGATCACCGTCGCCGCTGCCGAGCACGGTGGGGTCGTCGTCGTCGACGAGGCCTACGCAGAGTTTCGCCGTCCGGGTACGACGAGTGCGCTGCAGTTGCTCGACGCTCATCCCAACCTGGTCGTGACCCGCACGATGAGCAAAGCGTTCGCCTATGCGGGCGCGCGGGTTGGGTACCTGGTAGCCGATGCCGCCGTCGTCGACGCCGTCCGCATCGTCCGCCTGCCCTACCACCTGTCGGCCGTGACGCAGGCCGTGGCGAGTGCTGCCCTGGCCCGCGCCGGCGAGCTGCTCGCTGCGGTAGCAACGCTCCGAGACGAGCGTGACGCGACCGTGACGTGGCTGCGCGAGGCCGGGTTCGAGGTTGCCGAGTCCGACGCCAACTTCGTGTTGTTCGGCCGATTCGCCGATCGGCACGCCATCTGGCAGGGTCTGCTCGACCGCGGCGTCCTGATTCGTGAGTCCGGGCCGCAACCGTGGCTCCGTGTGAGCGTCGGGACCACCGCCGAGATGGCCACCTTCCGTTCGGCACTACTCGAGGTCACGAAACGAAGGGTCGAGGTCGACGCATGAGCCGGACCGCGCGGGTGCAGCGCACCACCAAGGAATCCGACGTCCTCGTCGAACTCGAACTCGACGGATCCGGCGTCGTCGACGTCGAGACCGGTGTGCCCTTCTACGACCACATGCTCGCGCAGCTCGGCAAGCACGCCGGCTTCGACCTGCACGTGCGAACCAAGGGCGATACCGACGTCGACGCCCACCACACCGTCGAGGACACCGCATTGGCGCTCGGGCAGGCGCTGCGTGAAGCCCTGGGCGACAAAGCGGGGATTCGTCGATTCGGCGATGCGTTGGTGCCACTCGACGAGACGCTGTGCCAGGTGGCTGTCGACCTGTCAGGTCGGCCCTACCTCGTGCACACCGAGCCGGACATCGTCGAACTCATCGGCAGCTACGAGACCACCCTGACCAAGCACGTCTGGGAGTCGTTCGTCGCCGAGGCGCGCATCTGCCTGCACGTGCGGGTGCTCGAGGGACGCAACGCACACCACGTCAACGAGGCTCAGTTCAAGGCGGTCGCGCGCGCGTTGCGCGACGCTGTTCGGCTCGACGGAGTCGCCGGAATCCCGAGCACCAAGGGCGTGCTGTAAACGATGGCTCGCAAGCTCGTCGTCCTCGACTACGGATCGGGCAACCTCCGGTCGGCCGAGCGTGCCCTTCGCCGGGTCGGTGCAGAGGTCGAGGTGACTGCGGACACCGATGCGGCGCTTGCCGCCGACGGGCTCGTCGTGCCCGGAGTAGGTGCCTTCGCGGCCTGCATGCGAGGGCTCGACGCGATCGGCGGTGCCCAGCTGATCCGCAAGCGCATCGCTGACGGTGGCCCGGTGCTCGGCATCTGTGTGGGTTTCCAGGTGCTGTTCGGATACGGCGAGGAGCACGACGTTCGAACGCCGGGCATCGGGTACTGGGACGGCGGCGTGACCAGGCTCGAGGCACCGGTGCTGCCACACATGGGATGGAACGTCGTCGATCCGAGCCCGGCAAGCGCGTTGTTCCGCGGGGTCGAGAACGAGCGTTTCTACTTCGTGCACTCGTACGCGCCGCGCGAAGCACGGGGCGTGGTGACCACCGCTCGGCACGGCGACGCCTTCGTCGCGGCGGTCGAGGACGAGCTGGTGTGCGGCACCCAGTTCCACCCCGAGAAGTCCGGGGACGCCGGCGCGACCGTGCTCGAGCACTGGGTCCAGGCCCTGCCATGAGCGCGCGCCGCCGCCCTCTGCCGAGCCGGCCCCGCGCCGCTGGGCCGTCAGCCCGGGGCCGGGTTGACTCACCAGTGCTGGACGCCGTGGCCGGCCGCGAGCAGGACGCAGGCCTTCGGTGACCGCCCTGGAGCTGCTGCCGGCGGTCGACGTGGCAGCCGGCCAGGCCGTCCGCCTCGTCCAGGGCGAGGCAGCGTCGCAGACCTCCTACGGGGACCCCCTGGCGGCCGCGCTCGCCTGGCAGGAGGCCGGCGCGCAGTGGGTCCACCTGGTTGACCTGGATGCCGCCTTCGGCCGCGGCTCGAACGCCGACCTGCTCGCCGCCGTGGTGGGCGCGCTGGACGTCCGGGTCGAGCTGTCCGGGGGGATCCGCGACGACGACTCGCTGCGCCGTGCGCTGGCCACCGGCTGCGAACGGGTGAACCTGGGCACCGCCGCGCTGGAGGACCCCGGTTGGTGCGCCCGGGTCCTCGGCGAGCTGGGCGAGCGGGTAGCCGTCGGCCTGGACGTGCGCGGGACCACCCTGGCCGCCCGCGGCTGGACCCAGGCCGGTGGCGACCTGTGGGAGGTGCTCGACCGCCTGGAGCGGGACGGCTGCGCACGGTACGTGGTGACGGACGTGACCAAGGACGGAACCCTTCGCGGCCCGAACCTGGACCTGTTGCGCCAGGTCTGTGCTCGCACCGACCGGCCGGTGGTCGCCTCCGGCGGGGTGTCGTCGTTGGCCGACCTGCGCGCGATCGCCGAGCTGGTGCCCGACGGGGTCGAGGGCGCCATCGTGGGCAAGGCGCTGTACGCCGGGGCCTTCACCATGGCCCAGGCACTGGCCGCGGTGGCGGCGCCGTGACCGGTCGCGGGCAGGTCGTCCGGTTGGGCAGCGGGGGGCCCTACGAGGACGTCGTCGGCTACTCGCGCGTTGTTTCGGTCGGGGACCAGGCCTGGACAGCGGGCTGCACGGCGCTGGTAGACGGGACGCTGGTCGGCGAGGGAGACCCCTACGCCCAGGCGGTCGCCGCGCTGCGCTTCGCGGTGGCCTGGCTCGGGCGGGCCGGGTTCGCCGCAGCCGACGTGGTGCACACCCGGATGTATGTCGTCGACGTGGTCGCGAACGCCGAGGCAGTCGGGCGGGCGCACGCCGAGGNNCGGATTTCTCGATGACGATGGTCGCGACCCGCGGATGCTCGTCGAGGTGGAGCTGGTGGCAGCCCGCGCCGGCGCCGGCAGCGGGCCAGGCGGATGAGCGTCGCCGTGCGGGTGATCCCCTGCCTGGACGTGGACGCCGGCCGGGTGGTCAAGGGGGT
>PLCK01000229.1 GCA_003134755.1 Actinomycetota bacterium
TAGCCGCCGCCTCCTACTCGATTGTGGGGCGGCTGGCTCGTTGGGCCAGCCCTGTTTGCTCTCCGCTCTAGTTCAACGCGGGAGTAGGCCTCGATCATCTTCGCGCGCCTCATCGCCTCCCAACCGGCCACCGCACTCCGCCCTCGCCGCCTGCTGCAGCTCGCACCATTGGCGCCGGAGTGCTTTCATCTTCGTCATGGTTTTCCATCCGTTATATCCGTTGACGAAGGCCGAAGGTCCCCCTCCGCGCCTCGTATCGTAAACGTCCGCCCTACAAACACCCGCTTTCCCAGATCACAGCCATTCATGAAGAACACGGATCCCGCGGCTCCCAGGTGCCCGGACGGCGCTCCCGGCGACATGAACGATGGATACCACCCGTCGAACGACCTCCCGCTTCCGCTCAGGCCGCAGCCAGTGGTCACCGGGAACTGCGAGTTCTCGATCATCCGTGGCGCCGACCAGTTCTGCTGATCAAGCCGCGTGGCGGTCGAAAAATACCAGGCGCCTTGATTTGGTTGAGGAGTGCCGTTCGAATCTTTCTTACTGGAGACGCACACGAAGGTCATCAGGTAGACGCCCAGCGCGTCGCTGTAACTGATCGAGCCCGTCAGTTGGTAGCCCATGCAGCCGCGCGCCGGCAGTACCGCGCTGTCCGGTCCGCCGATGCCCGCTCCGCTGAACGTGCCGTTGTTCCACTTAAGGAGGCTCACTGCGCCGCTCCCGCCCAGCGTCGCACGGGCCACCCGGATCAGCCCATCCCCTCCCGGAGCCGAAACAGTGTAGACCACGTAGAGCGCTGTCCCATCCACGAATGCGCTGGGCAGGGCATCACCTAAGGCCACTGGCGGCTGTTCCGGGGTCGCCGGTTCGGGCACAGAGCCTTTGAGGACGGGATAGCGGTCGGCACCGCCCAGCTCGCTGTCCACTGCCGCGGGCCAGGTTTTTCCATAATCCGCCGACCTCGCGAACCCCACTGTCACGTAAAACTGCACCTGCCACACCGCGCCCGGGCAGTGGTTCTCCGCCTCGTAGATCATCATCATCAGGTTGCCCGCCGGCCGGGTCGGATCCTGCAGGACGGATCCCGGAGCCGCGTAGTTCAGATCGAACTCGGGATCATACGACGGCTTGCAGACCGTGAAGCGCAGCGGCGGCGACATCACCGGCTGGGCGTATCCCGGCGCCAGCCCAAAACTGCGTAAGTCCTTCGTTTCGAGAACCACCGGCGACCCCGTTTGCCGAAACGTTGCCGCGAAGACCAGGTAACTGTCCGAGCCGGCCGCGGGCGGCATGAACGTGGTGTGCTCGTCCGGCAGGGTGATCAGTTCGCTGGGGTAAGTCAGTGCCTCGTCCGGTCCCACCGAAAAGGTGATCCCCGCGTTGTTCGTAGCGGTTGGCTTTGCTGCCGGGGGCGTCGCGGTTGGAAGGGCAGGGGGCTGCCCCGGCGGTGTTGCGCTTTGAACGGCAGTCGTCTGGGTTGGCGGTATCGCGGTTGGAACGGCAATGGTCTGCGTCGGCGCTGCTTGGGATACAACGCAACTGAGCAGCAGAAGTGCGATCACGGCCAAAACAAGCTTTCGCATTTCCACCTCCCGCGATCTCGCCTACGCTCTCCCCGTTTTGGCCCTCTGCTAGCTGCGCGTTCCTTCTGCCCACCAGGCCCTCATAATCGCTCAGCCCGTCATATAGACTCTTCCACCGCGTGCCGCGATACGGCGGCGATGGGGAAGTCGACTTCGGCAAGACGCTTGCAGGCGATGGCTATCATAGGTTATCACGAAGCGTCATTTGTCAGCCAGTCTCCAGCGGATTTAGAAACGGATTTAGCGGATGGTTGGCGTTGACGCCGCCAGTTGTTCGATAGCCGCTGGATCTGTCGATGTCGCATAGGCGGCAATCAGTCTTCGGCTAGCGGCTGGCCGGGCCGAACTCACGGTCACCTATGGGATGAGCGAAGGCCTTCGTCTCGACCACCACGCGGTCATTGACCCAGTGATCCAGGTACAGTCTTCCCATCCAGACCTCACCATCTTATATTTCGACATGATGCTCAGCCGAACAGGTCAGCCCAGCCTTGAGGAGCTCGGCCGTCAGAGCCTTCTGGTAGTGCTGCTCGCGCAGGCCCCGCGTGGTTCGGCGATGCACCCGCAGCGCCAATAATGCTGTAACTGATCTCAGCGTACGGAATCGTAGGGTCAGCCATTCCCGAAAACCCGCAATCCGTTCAATCCGCTTGCAAATCCGCTGGAGACTCTAGCGCCCCGGAGCGAAGTGCAGTGGGTAACCGCCGGGCCGCGTGACCGGAGCCCGCCAACCGCGTTTCGGCCTCTTGACAAGCGCTTCCGGCGATACTATACTGGGGTGGAGTATATAGGAGCTTGGTAATGCCTGATGCCAACCCGACACCCAAGGATGAGCTGATTAAGCGCCTGCGCCGTATCGAAGGCCAGGCGCGCGGTGTCGCGCGCATGGTGGAAGACGATCGCGACTGTCGCGATATCATCCAGCAGTTGGCGGCGATCCGGGCCGCCACCCATCAGGTGGGCCTGCTGCTGGCCCGGTCGTATGCCTGCCAATGTATGGCGGAACCGGCCGAGGGCGAAGGCCGAGAAGCCATGCTGGATGATCTGATCACTATCCTGAGCAAGGCCACCTAGGAGCCAGAATGTCGGCCTACGCCAAGGACGAAGTAGCGGTCTGGCAGTCTGGCACCGCTTTTGAGATCACGGCCGACTCGGGCCGCAGCACCCTCACTGATGGGGACGCCAAGCTTGCGATGAGCCCCATGGAGTTGTTGTTGGCGGCTTTGGTCGGATGCACGGGGGCCGACGTCATCGAAATCTTGCGCAAGAAGCGCCAGGCCGTCAGCCGGCTGGAGATTCGTGTGCACGGCGAACGGTCCGACAAGCACCCGCGTGTGTATACCGCTATCGATCTGCAGTTCATCGTCACCGGCCAGGCCATCGACTCGGAGGCGGTGCGGCGCGCGATTGAACTGTCAGAGGTGAAGTATTGTTCGGTATCCGCGATGCTGCGGTCGACGGCCAAGTTCAAAATAGGTTTTGAGATCCGCGAGAACGAGCCGCGGGCCGCGTCGGGCGGGGTGCTGCCCGAGCCAGGCTCGAATGGCAACGTGGAGACATATCGGGATGTGGATTCTGAGATAGGAGATATTCAATGAGTCAGCCAATGCACGTAACCGACGATGCGTTTGAGGTCACGGTCCTAAAATCGGCCACCCCAGTCATCGTCGACTTCTGGGCGCCGTGGTGCGGCCCGTGCCGCCAGGTGGCGCCCAGCCTGGAGAAGATCGCCACCGACTACGACGGCAAGGTGATCGTCGCCAAGGTGAACACCGACGAAAACCCGCGCTGGATGGAGGAATACCAGGTGAGCGGCATCCCCACGATGCTGTTCGTGGCCGATGGCAAGATCGTCTATCGGCAGGTGGGCGCGGTGCCGTTCGGGCATCTTAAGAACCTGGTCGACAAGTTCCTGGAGGTTGTCAGCTCCTCGACCCCCGCCGCCCCGGCTCCGGCGTCGGCGCAAGTAACTGCGGCGTCGATAACTGCGGCGCCGGCCACCGCTGAGCCGGCAACTCCAGCCCCCGCGTCAGCGTCTACGCCAGCGTAAGGCGCAGCCGGCCTGCTTCCGCTCGACCTCGGTGAACGCGTGATGCTCGGCGACGGTGGTGCGAACGCCCTCGGCGCGATGCTCGGCGTCGCCCTGATCGCCGACGGTGGTCCGGGCCGGATGCCGGTGGCCCTGGCTGCCCTGCTGGGCCTGACCGCCGCAAGTGAGGTTGTGAGTTTCTCGCGGGTGATCGAGGCTTTCGGGCCACTGCGGTGGTTCGACCGGCTCGGGCGCCTTCGTGACAGCTGACGGGGGAGCCGGCTCGCCGCGGCCCTGGCGTGGCGCGTTCGCCGGGGCAGCGGGCGCCGCCCTGGGCATAGCGGTGCTGACAGCACTCGCCAGGGTTGCCGGATTCGGGCGAACCGTCGTCTTCGCGCGCACGGTCGGAGCGACCTGTCTCGGCGATACCTACATCACGGCCAACACGATCCCGAACATCGTCTTCGAGATCGTCGCGGGCGGCGCACTCGCGAGCCTTGTTGTGCCCGTCCTGGCGGGCCCAGTGGCGCGCGGCGATCGTGACCAGGCCAGTCGGACGGCGTCCGCCCTGCTGTCGTGGTCATTGCTCGTCGCGGTGCCGGTGACGATGGTCGGCCTGCTCGTCGCGCGGCCGCTCGTGGCACTTCTCGTCGGCCCGGCGTCGGTCGGCTGCACGCGGCACGACGAGATCACTATCGGTGCGCGGATGCTGCTGGTGTTCATGCCGCAGGTTGTGTTCTACGCAGTCGTTGTGGTTGTCACCGGGATCCTGCAGGCGCACCGACGGTTCCTCGCGCCGGCCGTGGGCCCGCTGGTGTCGAGCGTCGTGGTCATGGCCGCGTACCTTGCGTTTTCCGCGCAGCACGAGGCATTGCGTTACCAGACCACTGACCTCGCGGGGCTGCGCCTGCGTTCTCAGCTGATCCTGTCGGTCGGAACGACGCTCGGTGTGGTCGCGTTGGCGCTGCCGCTGTTGGTTCCCATGTCGCGACTCGGTTTGCGGCTGCGACCGACGCTGCGGTTTCCCGACACAGTCGGACACCGCGTGGTTGCCCTTGCCCTTGCGGGCGCGGTCACGCTGGCTGCACAACAGGTGTCGGTCGGCGTCGTCGTCCGGCTCGCACATCGCGGTTCCGGTGGGTCGCTCGTGTTGTACAACCTGGCCTGGACCGTGTTTCTCGTACCGTGGGCCGTACTTGCGGTTCCCATTGCAACAACGGCGTTTCCCCGCCTCGTGGCGGCTGCCGACCATGGTGAGGTGCAGCGGTATTCGGCGACGGCCGCCCTCGGCGTCCGGGTAGTCGTGGTGGTGACAGCGGCGGCAGCGGCGGCCGTCGCTGGCGCCGCTGTGCCGGTCGCGCGAGTGCTCGTGCTACGGGTACCGGGAAACGGCGATACGCGTGCGCTGGCGCTCACCCTGCTCGCGTTTGCGCCTGGACTCGTCGGCTACGGGTTGGTCGCGTACGTCGGGCGGGCCTTGTACGCACGCTCGAGCTGGCGGGTCGCGGCCGTGGCGATCTGTGCCGGATGGGCGACGGTCATCGTGGCCGACGTGCTGCTGGTCGGTGCGTTCGCGGTGCGGTGGCGGGTGGTCGCTCTCGGTCTTGGCAACACGATCGGCATGACGGCCGCGGGCGCCCTGTTGGTGTTAGGGCTTCGCCGGGCTAGCGGAGCGACGTCGCTCAACGGCGTCGGACGCACGTCGGCCGGCGCCGCGGCCGGCGCGGTCGTCGGCTTCGGCCTGGGTAGTGCCGTGAGCGGGTTGCTCGGTCACGGTGGGGTTGGGCCGTCGGTCGCCGTCGCGATGCTGTCGGGATGCGTCGGGTTCGCCGTGTGCATCGCGTTGGTGCTGGCCATCGAACCTGCCGCGAACCGATCCCAACTCGTCGACCTGATGCGACGGGTGCCGGCGGGACGATTGGCGGACGCCGATGACTGAGGACGACGGAGGGTTGCGCGTCTGTCTCGTGCTGGCAACAAGCACCGGCGGCGTCGGCCGGCACGTGCGCGCGCTGGCAGCCGGACTTCAGCATGCGCACCACAGCGTCGTCGTGCTCGCGCCCGCCGCCACTCGGGAGCGGTTCGGATTCGCGGCGCCAGGTGACGGCACCGAATTCGCGCCGATCGAGATCGGATCAGGACTGCGGCCCATCGCCGACTTCCACGCCGCGGCGCGGCTCTCCCAGTCGGCGCGCGGCGCCGACGTCGTACATGCGCACGGCTTGCGCGCCGGCGTCGTCACGGCCGTCGCGTTGCGCAGGCTGGGTTCGCGCCGTCCCGCATTTGTCGTAACGCTGCACAACGCGATGACGGGCCGGCGGTTGCGACGCCGCGTGCTTTCGTTCGTCGAGGCACGGCTGGCGCGATCTGCCGACCAGATCGTCGCCGTCAGTCCCGACCTAGTCGTTGGTCTGCGCAAGACCAGACCGGACGCCGACCGCGCGCTGGTGGCGTCACGTCTGCCACCGCCGGCTGCGGGCCGTGCGGAGACCCGGGCCGCCCTCGGCGTCGACGAGAGTTCGACGTTGGTTCTCGCGATCGGTCGGCTGCATCGGCAGAAGGGCTTCGACATTCTGGTGGCCGCGGCCGGTCTGCTCGCAGGTGTCGCGCCGGCAGTTGTGTTCGTCGTCGCGGGCGAAGGCCCGATGCGCGCCGAGCTCGAAAGGCTCATCGTGCAGTCACCTGGCGACGTCCGGCTGCTGGGTGATCGTGCCGACATCGCGGAGTTGGCGCAGGCGGCCGACGTCGTCGTGATGCCGAGCCGCTGGGAAGGCTGGTCGTTGGCGGCAGCCGAAGTACTCAGCGCCGGCCGCCCCTTCCTAGCCTCAGCTGTGGGCGGGCTTCCTGAGCTGGTAGGTGACGGCGGGATTCTGGTGGCCGCCGAAGATCCCGAGGCGCTTGCTGACGCGATTCGGCGAGTACTCGCCCAGCCGACGCTGGCTGCCCAGCTGGCCACGGCTGCGCTCGCACGGGCCGCTGAACTCCCGACGGCCGATGACGTGACGTCGAGCGTGCTCGCGACCTACCGGCGAGCAGTCGAGCGCAGGATGTCGCGTTGAACCCCCGCCGAGGCTTGGTGCGCTGCTGCGTCGCGGCACTCGCCGCTTGCGGCACGATCGGTCTGTCGGGCACCGTCGGCGCGGTTGGCGCGGCGCCCCCCGCGGCGCCGGTCGGACGGGTGGTCGTGATCGGCGTCCCGGGTCTTCGATGGGACGACGTGTCTGCACAGGCGACGCCGGCGCTGTGGGCGCTGGCCGGCCAGTCGGCGATCGGCTCCCTGTCGGTGAAGGCGGCCGATCCGGTGAGCTGCCCGCTCGACGGCTGGTTGACGCTCGGTGCGGGGAACCGCGCGACGGCGGAGCTCGGCCACGACTGCAACAGCTCGGCCGAAACGGTCGTACAAGCCGGCGACGGAGCGACGGTCACCGGGTTCGCAAGCCTTGCCCGGCGCAATCGAAGCCGGACCGACGCCACCCGCCTTGGCTCACTTGCCGACACCCTTCATTCGGCGGGGCAGTGTGTGTCGGCTGCGGGCAGCGGCTCTGCAGCGGGCGGCGCGAACAGCGCCGGCGCTGTTGCGAGCTACCGCGCCGACGCGCTGCAGGCCGCAGCCGACGCCACGTTCGTCGGGCGATGTGCCGTGACCTTGTTCGAGGCCGACGTGTCAACGGTCGATCCGATGGTCACGCAGTTGCGGGCCACGGCTTCGGATGCAGTGTTGCTCGTGGTCGGCATTTCGGAGACCGATCGCAGCGCCGCCCACCTACACGTGGCAGTCGCCCACGGCGCCGCGTTCCCGCCGCGAGCGCTGACGAGCGCATCAACCCGGCGCACCGACTTCGTCCAGCTCGTCGACGTTGCACCGACGATCCTGGCGTCCCTCCACCTGGCCGAACCTGCGTCGATGATCGGCCAACCGTGGCGTTTAACCGGCGCCTTGAGCCGCGATGAGGCGAAGACCGTCGCGCACCTGCACGACCTCGACCGTGCGGCCAGGCGCCAGTCGGCCGCGATCGTGCCGTTCTTCGTCACCGAGTCGGTGCTCATGATGATCGCGTGCGCTCTGGCGCTTCTGATACCGACTCGGCGCATCAAGTCACGCGGCCGGAGTCTCCTGCGGCTCGGGTGTGCGGCGGCCGCGCTCATCCCAGCCTCATCGTTTCTAGCCGGAATCCTGCCTTGGTGGCGTTCGAGTTCGTGGCTGCTGACCCTGTTCGGCGTGACCGCGGGTTGGGTCGTGCTCACCACCGCACTCTGGGGCTCGGTGGCAAAACTCGGCGCGCTGGCGGACCCGCTGATGACGACGGTGTAGGTGTAGAG
>PLCK01000080.1:0-2047 GCA_003134755.1 Actinomycetota bacterium
TGCCCGAGCCGTCGACGTAGACCGCGAGCGCGACGCGCGAGCCGAGCCACGGCTTGACGTCGGTTGCGTAGTTGACCGGGTTACTCGTGTCGCTGGAGAAGATGGCGTCGAGGAGCGCGTCCTTCAGTTTGGCGGCGTCAGTGACCCGCGGCGCGCTGGGAAACTTCTGCTCGAACTGGAGTGCGGAGACCTTCTCGGCTGCCGACGGGTCGAGGTCGAGCTTCACGTAGGCGACGGCGTTCGCTGGAACCCACCCGTCGGGCTGGGCGCCCTTGCTCGCAAGCTTGTGATAGCCCACGCACGCCACGCCGCCGACGATGACCGCGAGCACAGCGACCAAGCTGAGCACGATCGCCGCGACGTTGCGGCGGCGCGCCGGCGGGCCGGGTTCGAAGGTGCCGTTCGAGAGCAGGTCTGGGCCGTTGCCAGCGGGCAGCACGTCGCCGTAGACGGCTGGCGGAGGCGGCGTCGCGGCGGAAGCCGGGAACGTCGGCGCGGCTGGCGCGGTCGGCCGGTCTGGGAGCTCGGTCGGGTCGGCGGGTACCGCAGCCTCGCCGTACGGCTGGTTCCAGGCGTCGGAGCGCCCAGCGTCGTACGGATTTGGCTGGTCGGACGGCTCTTGATCGGTCATGTCACACATTGTCGCGGATCCGCCCCCGGGGCGTGTGCCATGTCCACAATGTTCACCCGTTCCGGTTCACCCGTTTCGCGCGGCCGATCGGCACCGGAGGTGCGCGGTCGGCCGTGCCGTAGCCTGAAATGAGATGTCGTCCGGGTACTCCGATGGGCGATCATCAATCCGGCTAGTCTCTTCACCCGCACAACTCACCCGCGCAACTCACCCGCACAACTCCCGAGGGGATCCCCGTGCCGACCGGCAAGGTCAAGTGGTACGACACCGACAAAGGCTTCGGCTTTGTCTCGCGCGACGACGGCGGTGACGTCTTCGTGCATTCTTCAGCGCTGCCCACCGGGCTCGACGCGCTGAAGCCGGGCAGCCGTGTCGAGTTCGGAGTTGCCGAGGGCAAGCGCGGCGAGCAGGCATTGTCGATCCGCGTACTCGACGTCCCGCCGTCGTTGGTGCAGTCGCAGGCGCAGGCTCAGCGGAAGAAGCCCGACGAGATGGTCGTCATCGTCGAGGACCTGATCAAGCTTCTCGACGGGATCTCGAACGGCTTGCGCCGCGACCGGTATCCCGACAAGCCGACCGGCCACAAGGTCGCGACCGTCCTCCGGGCCGTGGCCGACGACCTCGATCAATAGGTAGCGACCTGCAGCACCGAGGTTGTGGGATCCACGTCGCTCTAGACCGCGACCTGGTTACCACCGCTTCGCGGCTTGGGGTAGAGCCGCGAACGCCGGCTAGTTGCGCAGGGTTGCCGAGTTCACCGGCGGTACGAGGCCGGCTTCCGCTGCCCGCTCGAGCAGTCCGACGATGGCCGCGTACCCCTCGTCGCCGATGTCGACCGAGAAGTCGTTGACGTACAGCGCGATGTGGCGGGCCTGCACGTCGGGGTCCATCTCGCTGGCATGCTCGGCGACGAACTGCCGGGACGCCGAGGGGTTGGCGAAGGCGTGCTCGACAGACGCTCTCACGGTCCGGCCGAGTTGGTCGTGGTCGAGTTCGCGCCGCGCGACGATCGCGCCAAGCGGGATCGGGAGCCCGGTGTCGGATTCCCACCAGGCGCCGAGGTCGACGACGCTCGTGAGGCCGTAGTTGGTGTAGGTGAATCTCGCCTCGTGGATCACCAGGCCCGCGTCGACTTGCCCGTCGCGCACCGCCGGCATGATGTCGGGGAACGGCATCACGACGATGTCGCCGACNNGTCGTCCGGTCGCCCGGCACGGCGACTGTCGCGCCCCGCAGCTCCGAGCGGCCCGTCGTCAGCACGAGCGGGCCTACGCCGCGGCCGAGCGCGCCGCCACTCGGCAGCAGTGCGTACTTGTCGAGCAGCCACGGCAACGCTGCGTAGGAGACCTTCGCGACATCGAAGTCGCCACGTTCGGTCGCGGCGTTGGTCACGTCGACGTCGGCGAACGTGACGTC
>PLCK01000080.1:2063-15300 GCA_003134755.1 Actinomycetota bacterium
TCAGCAAGGTCGCGATGGCCTCGGCAAGGGCGTCGAATGCGAGCGGAATGTTCCAGGTCGAGCGGTCGCGGCGTCCGATCAGGTTGGAGATCGCGCGTATTTCAGCGAAGGCGATCGTGCGGTCGGTGCGCGGAAAGTCACGCCGACCGGCCTCGATGACGCCATAGCCCTCCATCGCCTCCGCGACCGCGCGCGGGTGGCGGGCGGCCAACTCGTCGGCGCGGGCGACCGTCCCGGTCATGCACGACAGGGTGAGGATGTCGCCACCCCGCAGCCGGTAGGCGTCGCTTGCCAGCCTGGCCCGGTGGTACGGGGCGTTGCCCATCGCGTAGCCGCCGTTGCCACCGAGGCCGAGCTCACGCAGCGTCGTGAAGCCTTCGTCGGTCAGGACGCCCTGATCGGCGGCGACGACCTGGTCGGCGAGCACGATGTCGCCGATGTCGGCCCGACCGGGAAACCCGCCCGCAATTCCGGTGCTGATGACGAGTTCGTAAGCCGGCCCGAAGGCAAGGATGTTCGCCGTGGCGACCGCCGCGGCGACCGGTCCGGCGCCGGTGTGGAAGCCATGCACCTGGCCGGCCGGGGTATCGATCGCCACGCCAGCTACGCCGCCGACGTCGACCGGCGATGCCAGGCCGAGCTTGCGGATGGCTGCGTCACGCTCGGCCTCGACGGCCGTCACGATGAGGATCGTCATGTGTCGCTCGGTGCCGGGCGACGGCGTTCGCGGAGCAGCTGGATGCCACGGTCGGGACTGACACGCACGCGAACCGCCTTGATGGTCGACAGCAATACGGTGACGAGAACCGCTGAACCGAGCGTAAGGCCGAGGCTGCCGTTCGATGGCAGCACGAGGGCCACAAAGCCGCCCAGCACCCATGACAGCTGGAGCACCGTCTCCGAACGGGCGAACGCCGAGGTGCGGACGTTCTCGACGGCGTCGCGTTGAATGACCGAGTCGAGCCCGAGCTTGCTCAGCGACTGGGCGATGTTGGCGATGAGGATTGCAAGGGACGCGGTGAGCAGACTGAACCACACCGCGGTGACGACACCGATCAATGCCGCGGCGATCAAGCTGACGATCGCCAGTACCTCCGGCTGGCGCGGTTTCAGCCAGGCTCCGAGCGACGTCCCGAGCACGCTGCCGAGAGCCGCGGCCGCAACGATCACCCCGAGGTCGACCGTCGGTTTGAACACGCCGAGTGGCCGGCTGCGGATGAGGAAAGCGAGGAAGAGCGTGAGGAAGCCGGTGAACATACGCAGGCCCGCGCACGCGCGAAGCATCGTCGTCATGCGGGGACCGACGCCGCGAAGCGGGGGGAGGAGGCGTCGGTAGATGGTCCGCCCCGGCGGCACGTCGAGGGCAACGTCGGCGCTGTTGGTTGCTCCGAGTCTGGTGCTCGCGCCCGCGGGATGCTTGCGCCGTGGCCGCTGGCGCAACCGCGACTCCCCTTCGCTCGAGTCGACCCGCTCCGGCAGGCGAAGCGCGAACACGGTCCCCGCGAGATAGACGAGGGTGCAGAGCCGCAAGGTGAGGGACGGCGACCCGGTCGCCCAGCTGAGCGCCTGACCGATCGGTGCGGCGACCGTTGCCGTCAGGACTCCCCACAGGGTGAGCCGGGCGTTGCCGCGTACCAGCGTGACGTGCGGTGGCAGGACTCGCGGGACGACCGCGCTGCGGGACACCCCGTAGGCCTTCGAGCAGACGAGGGCGCCGAACGCGGCCGGATACAGCTCGAACCCGCCCTTCGAGCCGACCGCGCCCGCCATCACCCAGGCCAGGAAAGCGCGCAGGACCAGGGTCGTGGCCAGCGCGTAGCGCCGACCGTGGCGGAAGCGGTCGAGGAGCGGGCCTATCACCGGCGCCACCACCGCGAACGGCGCCATCGTGATGAGGAGGTAGAGGGCCACCCGGCTGCGCGCCTGGTCGACCGCTACGGAGAAGAACAGCGTGTTCGCCAGGGCCACCGTGAGCAGCGCGTCGCCCGCACTGTGAATCGCGTGCAGATCGATCAGGCTGGCCAGGCCACTTTCGCCGGCACCTTCGGCGCGCGTCGAGCGCGTGAACCACCGACCGGCCGAGCCACCGGCGCCCGCGAACGCACGAACCGTCTTGCGGCCGAGACCTTCGAGGTCACCGGCCGGGTGGTGATCCTGATTGGGGCCATGGTTGTGGTTGTGGTCGTTGCGCTCATCACGGCGGCGGCTGTGGTCGTCGTCGTGGGGTCGTCGCTCGGACACGGGTTCAGTCAACTACGCACAGGCCGTATGCGCGATGCATGCGAGAATCATGGACTGTGACCGAGACATCGCTCGACATCGCACCGCCTCCTGTTGAAATCCTTGTGCCGGACGCCCTGTGCGCGGCCGCCGTCGACCTGGCCCGCGCGGCCGCTGCGATCGTGGCGGGTCCAGCCCCAGTCGGTGAGCCGTTGGCAGTCGAGGCCGATGGCGAGCGCATCGTCACTCATCTCTTTGCGTGCACCGACCGGGCGTACATCAACTGGCGCTGGGCCGTCACAGTGGTCAGGGCGCCGCGTTCGAAGACAGTCACGGTCGACGAGGTCGTGCTGCTGCCCGGCCCCGACGCGTTACTCGCGCCCGCCTGGTTGCCGTGGAGTGAGCGGTTGCAGGCTGGCGATCTCGGGATCGGCGACGTGTTGCCGACTGCCATCGACGACGAGCGCCTGGTCCCTGGCTATGCGGCGACCTTCCCGCACGACGACATCGACGACGTCGACACCCTCGACGCCCTCGTCGCCGAGTTGTGGTTGGGCCGGCCGCGGGTGCTGTCGGAATTCGGCCGCAGCGACGCCGCAGACCGCTGGTACGACGGTGACCACGGGCCGCAGGCGCCGATCGCACGCGCTGCCGACCTCGCCTGCGCCTCGTGCGGCTTTCTCGTGTTGATGCGAGGCGGGCTCAGCCGCGTCTTCGGGATCTGCGCAAACGAATACGCACCCGACGACGGCCGGGTGGTCTCGTTCGACCACGGCTGCGGCGCCCACTCCGAAGCTCTCGTACTGCAGACCGGCCCGATCAGCGACGACGTCGACGCGCTGCCCTCCGACCCGGCCGATCCGGACGCACTCGTGCATGACCCCATCGACGACGTTGCGTTGGAGCCTGTAGACGTCGAGCCTGCGGACGTCGAGCCTGCGGACGTCGAGCCTGCGGACGTCGAGCCTGCCGACCTTGAGCCTGACGACGCGGCGGGCCTGCACTGAACGATCCGTTTGGCACCGCCGGCCTGCGGGCCAGGGTGCTGGCGGCCTGGGCGGCGTCCCCGGCCCGGTTCCGCGAGGATGCCAACGCCGAGGAGGACCTCGTCCGCGGCGGTTACCGCGATCGGGTGCTGATCGAACTCGCGCAGAATGCCGCCGACGCCGCCTCGAGGGCGGGCGCGATGGGCCGGGTTCGCTTCGAACTGAGAGGCGACCTGCTCCGGGTGGCGAACACCGGGGCGCCTATCGACGCGGCCGGTATCGAGTCGGCCTCGACCTTGCGCGCCTCGTCGAAGCGAGTTGGTGAGACTCGCGACGGCCTGGGCGACGGCGCGGCCGTTGGCCGCTTCGGGGTCGGATTCTCCGCCGTCCTTGCGGTGAGCGACGAGCCGACCATCGTGTCGCGGGACGGCGCCGTCGCCTGGTCGCTCGCCCGCACCCGCGATGACGTCGCCTCGATCGCGGCATTGACCGACGAGGTGCTCCGCCGGGGCGACGCGTTGCCGGTGTTGCGGCTGCCTTACGTTGACGTCTCGGGTCGCCGTCCGGCTGACGGGTTCGACAGCGAGGTGCTGCTGCCGCTGCGTGATGCGGCTGCCGTCGCGCTCGTGCGCACCCTGCTGGACGACGTCGATGCGGCGCTCTTGCTGACCCTGCCGGCGCTGTCCCGCGTCGAGATCGTCGTCGATGGCGTGACGCGAACGTTGACCGCCGAGCCGACCGCCGATGGCGTCATCGTCGACGGCACTCGCTGGGTAGTACGCCAGACGACGGGCCGTCTCGATCCTGAGCTGTTGCGCGACCGGCCGGTCGAAGAGCGCGCCCGGCGCACGTTCGCCATCACCTGGGCGCTGCCTGTCGACGACAGCGGTGCGCCGGTGGCGAAACCGTCGTCTGTGCCCGCAGTCGTACATGCCCCGACGCCGACCGACGAGCCGCTCACGCTGCCGGCCTTGCTGGTCGCCTCGCTGCCCCTTGATCCGAGCCGCCGCCACGTGGCCGCCGGTCCGCTGCGGGACTTCATCCTCGATCGCGCGACCGACTCCTATGCCGAGCTTCTGCACGCATTGCCACGGAGTCCCGAAGTGCTGAACCTGGTGCCGGTGTCTATGGCGTCGGGAGCGATCGATGCCGAGCTGCGGGCGCGGATCCTGACCCGGTTGCGCGACGTCGCGTTCCTCGCATCCGCCGATGCCGACATGCCGCTTCGGCCCGCACAAGCAGTTGTCCTGGACGACGCAGGGCTGGCGTCCAACGAGGAGCTGACGGCCGTTCTGGCGCAGGTCGTTCCCGATCTGCTGCCGGCGCCCTGGGTGCGGCGCAACCCGACGGCGCTGGCGGCACTCGGCGTCCGTCAACTCAGCCTTACCGCCCTCATCGACGACCTCGCGACGCTCGAGCGCGAACCCAGCTGGTGGCACCAGTTGTTTGCGGCGTTGGCAGCTGCCGGTGTCGGGTCCGATGCGTTGGCCGGATTGCCCGTGCCGCTCGGCTCGGGCGGGCTCGCGCGGTCGGTACGCGGGTTGCTCATGCCAGGGCCGGTCGGCGACCTGTCCGTGCTGGGGTTGCGCACGATCCACGCCGACGCGGCGCATCCCTTGCTGTTGCGTCTCGGTGCCGTCGATGCCGAGCCCGAGGCGGTGCTACGCGACGAGCGGGTGCGCGCGGCCGTCGAGAGCTCTTACGACGCCGACGAACCGGCCGACGTCGCCGACGCCGTGCTCAGACTGGTCGCGGCCGCGAATGTTGCGCCGGGTGACGAACCCTGGCTCGCCGAACTCGCGCTGCCGGCCGACGACGGCGAACTTGCTGTTGCGGGGGAGTTGCTGATGCCACGCGGTGTGCTTGCCGGACTGGTCGCCGACGATGCACCGTTCGGCGTCGTCGACCCCGACCTGGTCGAGCGTTGGGGGGTCGACGTGCTGGCCGCGGTCGGCGTCCTCGACAGCTTTGCGATCGTGCGCGATCACGATGTGATGAATGCCGACCACGATCTCGATCTCGAGGACCGCTACCTCGAGATGGCGCGGTCGGTGCTCGATGTCGACGAGCCGGTGGTTGTGAGCGAACTCGTCGGCGTCCGCGACCTCGAGTTCGTGCGTGCAGACGCCTGGGCCGCTGCGCTTGCACAGCTGTCGACGCCGCCGCTGCGGGCCGCGGTCGTCGAGCCGGCGTTGGTGGTCAGCACGACGCTGCGGGCGCGGGTGCCGTCCTACACGGCTTGGTGGCTGCGCGAGCACCGCATCGTGAGCGGTCGGCTGGCGACGTCCGACCCAATGCTGGAAGGGCTCTTCGACGTAGTGACTATTGCGGCGGACGACGAGTTCCTGGTCGCGGCCGGTGCCGTGCGCGCGCTCGACGACGCCGACCACGACGAGATCGCAGACCGGCTCGGCGATGCCGATCGCGCGCTCACTCGCCCGCAGGTCAAGGCGTTGTACGGGCGCATCGAGCCGCGCGAGCCGCCGCCGTTCGTTCGGGGGGTTCGCGGCAACGAACTGGTGGTCGTGGCCGCGCGCGACGCCGTGGTTGTCGACGCGCCCGATCTGCTGCCCTTACTCGGTGCGCTGGCCGTGGTGCCCGCGGCGCTCGACGCTGCCGTACGCGTCGCCGACGCGCTCGACGTCGCGCTGGCCACCGAGCTCGGGTCTTTCGACGTCGTCAGCGTCGGCGAGGCGGCCGACGATCACGTCGTGCACGAGGTGTTGCTCGTGAACGACCGTGACGGCCAGCCGCAACGGGTGGTGTGGCGCTTCGTCGACGGGGTGCTGCACGTCGACGCCGGGTCGCTCGAACTCGGCCTAGGGCGCGGGCGGGCCTGGCGCGAAGGCCGTTGGTCGGACCGTTACCTCGGCACCGAATTGTTGCGCGCCCCGTCGTCGGCGCCGCTGTTGCTCGCCGAAGCCGACCTCGACTGAGCGCGCCGCAGGCCGCGCCGTCGGATCAGCATCAGGCTGAGGCCCCAGAAGCCGAGCAGGACGCCGCTGAGACCGACCCAGACCCACCAACCCCGCCCGTGCGCGGCGAGCGTGCTGTGCTGGCTCAGCAGCACGACGAACGCGATCGCCCAGAGCACGGTCGCGACGATGACCGGCGCGAACTCGTTCGTCTCGAGCGGCGGCGGGTCGGGACGGCGTGGGACGTCGGCCATAGGGCTCAGGTTAGCGCCGTCGGTCGGCTGGGATTATTCGTTAGCGTGGCTAATGAGCTATGCTAACGATATGCCGTCGACCGCTGTCACCTCTGCCCTGGCCAGTGAGTTGCGGGTCTCGCTCATGCGGGTCACCCGTCGACTTCGCCTCGAACGGTCCGACGAAGGCCTCACCCTGACGCAACTCGCGGTGCTCGGCACTCTCGACAGGCACGGCGCGATGACGCTCGGTGAGCTGGCCGCGCACGAGAAGGTGCAGCCGCCGTCGATGACCCGCACGACCGCCGCGCTCGAGGAGCGCGGGCTCGTGACGCGCGTCGGCGACCCAACCGATCGGCGCCAGGTGCACGTGCAGATCAGCGTCGCCGGCTTGACGTTGCTGGGGGACGATCGCAAGCGACGTGAAGCGTGGCTTGCCGGGCGGCTCGAGCGGCTGACTGCCGACGAACGTGCAGTTTTGCATTCCGTGGTGCCGTTGCTCGATCGGCTGGCTCAATCGTGAAGCCGATGTTCCGAGCGCTCGCACTGAGGAATTACCGGCTCTACGCCTCGGGCCAGATCGTCTCGCTGACCGGCACCTGGATGGCCAGGGTCACCCAGGACTGGCTCGTCTATCACGTGCTCACCCACGACAGCAGCTTCGCGCTCGGCGTGGTCACGGCCGTGCAGTTCCTGCCGACGCTGGTGCTCGGCATGTACGGCGGCGTCATCGGTGATCGCTACCCGAAGCGCCGGGTGCTGATCATCACGCAGGTGATCATGGCTGTGTTGTCCCTGCTCACGGGCATGCTTGTTGCTTTCCATACCGACCCGCTGTGGTCGATCCTCCTGCTGGCGTTGCTGTTCGGCGTGACGTCGGCGATCGACATGCCGGTGCGACAGGCGTTCGTCGTCGAGATGGTCGGTCGCGACGTGCTGCAGAACGCGGTCAGCTTGAACTCGGCGATCTTCAACTCCGCACGCATCCTCGGCCCTGCGGCGGCCGGCATCGCGATCGAGACGCTCGGCCTCGCGCCCGCATTCTTCTTCAACGCGGTGTCCTACCTGGCGGTAATCGGCGGTCTGCTGGCCATGCGGTTGGCCGACTTGCGGCTGGCACCCGTGGTCGCTCGGGCGCGTGGTCAGCTACGCGAAGGCCTGGCCTACGTACGCAACCGTCCCGACCTGCTGCTGCCTATCGTGCTCATCGGGTTCGTCGGTACGTTCGGTCTGAACTTCCAGATCACGAATGCGCTCATGGCGCGCGGTGTGTTTCATCGGGGCGCCGGGACGTATGGAATCTTGTCGACCGCGCAGGCCGTCGGCTCGCTCGTCGGCGCACTCTTCGCGGCCCGCCGGTTGCGCCGGCCCCGACCACAGTTGCTGGTGATGTCGGCGCTCGTGTTCGGCGTCCTCGAGATGGTGTCAGCGTTCGTCGGTTCGTTTCCTCTCTTCATGGTTCTGCTCGTCCCTATCGGTGCATCGGCGATCACGTTGGCCACTGCCTGCAACGCGACCGTGCAACTCGGTACTGCACCGAACATGCAGAGCCGGACGATGGCGCTTTACATCACCGTGTTCGCGGGCGGCGCGCCCATAGGTTCGTTGCTCGTCGGCTGGATCGGTGGCATCCTCGGCCCGCGCCCTGCCCTGCTGTTCGGCGGCGGCGTGTCCGCTCTCGCTGCGATCGTGTGTGCCGCGGTCTACGTTCGTACCCAGCACGTCGATCTCAAGATCTGGGACCGGCTTCGTGCGAGCACGGTGCAGGAGCCGACCGAGTTGCAAGACGTCGGTTACCGCTGAGCGCGCTGGCGCGGAGCTGTGACGCGCCGGACAGACCGGTTTGAACGGGCTGACGCCGCACAGCGGACGTGCCCCTAGGATTCCTCAGATCCGACCGTCGGTGGGCTTCGAATAGGGGAGTGGGTATCAGATGTCGGGGATCGGGTTGGCGTGGAGCTAGTGGTGCGCGCGCGGCGACGTGTCATTGCACCGACGGGGCTCGTGCTCGTCGCCGCGGTAAGCGTCAGTTGCTCCAGCGGGTCCTCGCGACAAGCGGCCGGTTCCGCATCTTCAAGCCCGACGGCTGTGGCGAGCCCGACGGCTCAGGCAAGCTCGACGGCTTCGGCGAGCCCGACGGCTTCGGCGAGCGTGACAGCGCCGGCGAGCAGTGCGTTCGTCCCTAGCTGCAGTGGAGTTGCCTACCGCCAGATCGTGGCCTCCGACGGCACCCGAATCAGCGTCAACGAGCGGGGCAGCGGCGCACGTGGCGTGCTGATGTTGCCTCAGTACCAGGCAAGTGCGTGCGGTGGATGGGACGAGCAAGCGCGCCACCTCGTGACGGCGGGCTATCACGTGCTCATGCTCGAGTACCGATGCACGGATCCGTCCACCTGCCCGGCCGACGCGGCAGCGCAGTCGCAGTTGCCGCTCGATGCGGCGGCAGGCGTGGCGGCCTTGCACGCAGCTGGCGCCACGAAGGTCGTCATCGTCGGAGCGTCCGCTGGCGGCACCCTCGCCGTAGTGTCCGGCGCCGCAGCGGGGCCGCTCGTCAACGGAGTGGTCGACCTGTCCGGGCCGGCGGATGTCTCTGATCTGTACGGAGGCGCTCCGGGGGTCATCGACAGTGGCCTGGCAGCGCCGAAGCTCGCTGTCCCCGCGTTGTTCGTTGTTTCAGAGGCGGACCCGTCGACGTCCGTCAGCGAGATCACTGCCGTCTACAAGTCGGTGCCCGTTACCGCCAAGAAGCTGCTCGTGCTACCCGCCGAGGGTGGGCACGGGTGGGACACCCTCAGCTATTCCGGTCCGGCAGGCGACGTGCAGAAAGAGCTCGACGACTTCCTCGCTGCCCACGATTAATCGACCTGGCAGTGCCGCCATCGAGATAGCCCGGACGCCGATGGGTACGCGACTCTTCGCAGCGCTGAGCCCGCCACCGACAGCGATAGAGCATCTGCTCGGCGCAGTCGTTGCCGTGCAAACGGCCCATGATGGCCTGCGCTGGATCCCGGCAGAGCGGCTGCACCTGACCGTTGCGTTCTTCGGCGACGTGGACGAGTTGCAGATAGCCGACCTGCGCACGCGACTGTCCCGCGCAGCTACGCACCACGATGCGATGGAGCTGCGCTTTCGCGGCGCGGGCGCGTTCAGCCGGGCGGCATCGGCGCAGGTGCTGTGGTGCGGCGTCGACGGACCCCTCGACAAACTTGGTTCGCTCGCGTCGTCAGCCGCGGCAGCAGGAAGGCGGGTCGGCCTCGCGGTTGACGACCGGCCCTACCGCCCGCACCTGACGCTCGCGCGGGCGGGTGGTCGAGCGCGGGTCGACGTCCGATCGATAGTCGCTGCGTTGGCCGACTACGTCGGGCCGAGCTGGCCGGCCGAGCACCTGCACCTCATCGCCAGCCACCTCGGACCGCAACCACGCTATGAAGTCGTCGATCAGTGGCCGTTGCGTCCGGCCTACCAGGAGTAGGCCTCCGGAGCCTCGCCGCCCGGGCCCGGCCAGATCTCGTCGAGCCGCGCGAGCGCCTTCTCGTCGAGCTCGACGTCGATCGCCTTGATCGCGCTGTCGAGCTGACCGACAGTGCGTGGTCCGATGATCGGTGCAGTGACCGCGGGCTGGTGCAAAAGCCACGACAGCGCGACATTGGCGGGATCCTCGCCTAGCTCGTCGCAGAACGCCTCGTAGGCTTCGACCGCGGGCCGATTCGCGGTCAGGGTGTCGTTGGCGCGGCCGTCCTTGCTGCGGTGCGTATCACCCTTGCGCAGGATGCCGCCGAGAGCGCCGCCTTGCAGCGGGCTCCACGGGATCACGCCGAGCCCGTAATCGCGCGCGGCCGGCAGCACCTCGAGTTCGACAGTGCGAGCGGCGAGGTTGTACAGCGATTGTTCGGCGACCAGGCCGAGGTAGTTGCGGCGCTTGGCTGCTTCCTGTGCCTTCGCGATGTGCCAGCCGGCAAAGTTTGACGATCCGGCGTAGAGGATCTTCCCCTGCGTACGAAGGACTTCGTAGGCTTCCCAGATCTCGTCCCATGGCGTCGATCTGTCGACGTGGTGCATCTGGTAGATGTCGATGTAGTCGGTCTGCAGGCGGCGCAGCGATGCTTCGCAGGCGCGCTTGATGTTCAGTGCCGAAAGCTTGCCGTCGTTTGGCCACTCGCCCATGTCGGCGTAGAGCTTGGTCGCGATGACCGTGCGCTCACGGCGGCCGTCGCCGCGCGAAAACCAGTGCCCGACGATGCTCTCGGTCTGACCCTTGTTCTCACCCCAGCCGTAGACGTTGGCCGAGTCGAAGAAGTTGATGCCGAGCTCGTGGGCGCGGTCCATGATGTCGTGGCTATCGGTGACCTCGGTGACAGGGCCGAAGTTCATGGTGCCGAGACAGAGTCGGCTGACGGAGAGGCCAGTACGGCCAAGGTGTGTGTAGTCCATGCCCTCCACACTGCCACGCGCGTGCGCCGGTTGTCGGCGCGGGTAGCGGTCTGGGAGCCTTCATCGATGCGCAGAGCTCGGACGGCGTTCGCCGGTGTAGTCCTGAGCTGGCTCGCCGTCCTCTTGATCTCCTCGGGCGCGAGCGGCGCCGCGTCGACCGGCCCGCTTTTCAGGTTCGCCGACACTCGAATCGTGGAGTCGAGTGGGCTCGCGACCAGCTCCTACGGCGACGGCGTCGTGTACACCCACAACGACAGCGGTGACAGCGCGCGATTCTTCGCCGTCGATCGGCACGGCGCGACCGTTGCTGTCTACACGTTGCGCGGCGCGACCAACGTCGACTGGGAGGACATGGCGACAGGCACCGACGCGCGGAGCCGCCCGGTGCTGTACCTGGCCGACATCGGCGACAACGCGCGCAGCCGCACGGAAATCGATGTCTACGAGGTCGCAGAACCACGCGGGCCGAGCAGCGACGTTGCGTGGGTGCGCTACCGGTTCAGATATCCCGACGGGGCGCACGACGCCGAGACACTGCTCGCCGATCCGCGCACCCACCGGATGTACATCGCGACCAAGTCACTGATCGGAAACGGCGAGTTGTACGCAGCTCCGCTTGCGCTCAGCACCGATGGGCTGAACGTTCTCGCGCCGTTGCGTGCGGTACCGCCCCTCACAACCTCGGGCGACTTCTCGCCCGACGGTAGCCGTGTCGTGCTGCTGACGTATCTCCGCGGGTACTGGGCCACCGGCCTCGGCGGCTCGCTGCACGGCTTCGACGTGCCGCCACAACCCCAGAACGAGGCAATCACGTTCGCCCGCGACGGCGCATCGGTACTGGTCGGAAGCGAGGGCTTGCACAGCGCGGTCTACGCTGTCGCGCTGCCGGCTGTCGCGGCGCCAACTGTTGCGACGTCGACTGTCGCCGCGGCGAGCGTGCCGCCATCGAGCGTCTCGTCGTCCGCCTTGCCGTCCGCCTCGACCAGCGCCGCGGCCACCCATCGGCGTTCGCACGGGTGGCAGTGGGCCGCGGGGGTGGCAGTCATGCTCGCTATCGGCGCGGTTCTGGTGGGACGTTGGTGGCTACCCGATCGTGCCGTGCACGTCGCCGACGGCGACGGGACCAACTGATGCCCGCACGGCTTTCGGCGGACGACGTGCGGTGACGACGCCGAGGGCGGCGAGCACGACGAAACCCGGGACGACGACCATCGCCGTATGCGAGCCGACGTGGTCGGCGAATGCGCCGAGGCCGAACGGCGCGACCGCAATGGCGAATCCGTTGCCTAGGGCCACGTAAGCCGTCGCGACGTCTGGTCTGCCGCCGGAGAAGTCAACGGCACGGGTGATGCCGAGGGGGAATTGCAGCGAGATGCCGAGTCCGCTGATGAACAACCCGAGGTAGGCCAGCAAAGGGATCGTCGACACCCAGAACACGCCGAAGCCGACCATAGTTATTCCGAAAACGCACAGCAGCAAGGTGTCGGCGCGATAGCGAAGGGTGAGTCGTCCCGACGCAAGCCGGCCGATCGTCATGCCCGTCACGATCGCAGTGACGCCGGTGGCCGCCGTCCCCTTCGAGAGCCCGTCGTGGTTGTGCAACACGTCGGAGCTCCAGATCGTCATCGAGAACTCGACAGCGGTTGTCATCACGAGTACGAAGCACGCTCGCCAGTACTCGAACGACAATCGTCCGGTCGCCCGCGGTGGTTCCGGCGGCTTGACTGCTATCGCGTCGGGTTTGGCAGTGCGTCCGAACGTGCTGGCAACGATCACGGCGAGCAGGACGACGACAAGGACGCCGGCCCGCCAGCCGACTCCGATAGCTATTGCACCGCTGATCACCAGCGGCGCAAAGATGCCAGCCGCCGAGCCGAGCCCGTTTGCCTGGGTAACTGCGGCGTTGCCTGCCTGGCCGGGGTGGTGCGCGGTGAGCACCGCGACGGAGATGTTGAGCAGGAACGTCCCGCCGAAGCCGGCGAGCACCGCACCGCTGATCGTCACAGCCACGACGGCGCATGAGGCGAAGACAACGACGCCCAGGCACAGGATCGCGAGTGCCGCCCACATCATGCGGGCGCGGCCGAACCGGGCGATCAACCGCGGGGCGAGCGCCGCTGTCAGCATGGCGCCGACGGCAAGGCCAGTACCGTGCAGTCCGGAGATCGCCCGGCTGGTGTGTTCGTCGTCCCGCAACAGCGTGACCGATGGCGTGAACGCGTACAGGAAGTAGCCGTAGACCGCGAGCTGGAGGTAGACAGTCCAGGTCAGCCGGTCGCGGACTAGGACTGTCGGTGTGACGTCAGGTTCTGGTGTCAGGGCGAATCCGCGTCAGGACAGCTTCGAGATGACGTAGTCGATGCAGGTCGTGAGCGCCTCGACGTCGGTTGGATCGATGGCGGGGAACATGGCGATCCGCAGCTGGTTGCGGCCGAGCTTGCGGTAGGGCTCG
>PLCK01000006.1:0-2325 GCA_003134755.1 Actinomycetota bacterium
CGAGACGCGCTGGCCGGCGTGCCGACCCTGGCCGTAGGCCGACGGGTGACCATCACGGTGTGCGACCGCGACTCGGCGCAGGTGTTGCAATTCACTTTCCGCCCGTCGCAGGGGCGCCTTGAGGAGGATCGCAATATCCGCGGTCTGCATCCGCTGATCGGCGAGCGGCTCGACGTGTGGCGGCTGAAGAACTTTGTACGCACCCGGCTCGCGTCGACGGAAGACACGTATCTGTTCGACTGTGTAGCCCCCGACAACCCCNNTACGTGTGGCCGCCGATCGAGGTGCCATTCGATCAACTGAGCCGCTTCGCCCGGGCGATGGCACCGTTGACTGCGGACGCGGGGTTAGAGGAGGTCATGGTGGTTGCCCGACTCCGCGGCCAGCCCGAGTCGGATCCCAAGGAAGTGGCGTTGTTGTTCTCCTGCTTGCCGGCTGCCGATGTCGCGGTGACCGTGACCGAACCGCCGACCGAACCGCTGGCGCCGCTTTCCGCCTACACCGAGAAAGTTCGTAGTTCGCGAGCACGTGGTGCCGTCTATCCCTACGAGATCGTTCCGCTGCTCACCGGGCCCGATGGCACGTTCATCGAGCACGACCTGGGTGCCAGTGGTCACCTGGTGCCGGTGGACCGCCCGCCGGGACGCAACGCGGCCGGGATTGTGGCCGGGGTGGTGTCAACCCCCTCCCCGCGCTACCCCGAAGGCATCGTGCGGGTCGCGCTTTTCGGCGATCCAACCAAGTCGTTGGGCTCGGTTGCCGAGCCGGAGTGCGCACTGATCATTGCCGCCCTTGACCTCGCCGAGGAGATGGGCGTGCCGGTCGAGTGGTTCGCACTGTCGTCGGGCGCGAAGATCTCGATGGACAGCGGCACCGAGAACATGGACTGGGTGGCGCGCACGCTGCGCCGGTTGATCACGTTCACTCAGGCGGGTGGTGAAGTGAACGTCATCGTGGCGGGGATAAACGTCGGTGCGCAGCCGTACTGGAACGCGGAAGCCACCATGTTGCTGCACACCAAGGGAATTCTCATCATGACGCCGGACAGCGCCATGGTGCTGACCGGCAAGCACTCACTCGACTACTCCGGTGGCGTATCAGCTGAAGACAACTTAGGAATCGGCGGATACGACCGGGTCATGGGACCCAACGGGCAGGCCCAGTACTGGGCACCCAACCTGACCGCGGCCTGCGCAACGCTGTTCGCGCACTACGACCACACGTACGTCGCACCAGGGGAGCGCTTCGCGCGACGGGCCTTGAGCAGCGACCCGCACGACCGCGACGTGCGCGCGTACCCACACGTCCATCCGGACAGCGACTTCACGACCGTCGGGGATATCTTCTCCGCCGAGGTCAATCAGGAGCGGAAGAAGCCTTTCGACATCCGCAGCGTCATGCGGGCCGTGGCCGACCAGGACCACCCGGTGCTCGAACGCTGGGTCGGCATGGCGGACGCCGACACGACCATCGTCTTCGACGCTCACCTCGGCGGCTATCCGGTCGCCTTGCTCGGGATCGAATCCAGGCCCATTCCCAGGCGCGGCGAGTTCCCGGCCGACGGACCGGACCAGTGGACCGCCGGAACGTTGTTCCCTCGATCTTCGAAGAAGACCGCGCGAGCCATCAACGCAGCCAGCGGAAACCGCCCCCTCGTCGTCCTCGCGAATCTGTCAGGTTTCGATGGATCACCGGAGTCGTTGCGCAAGATGCAGCTCGAATACGGCGCCGAAATCGGTCGGGCGATCGTCAACTTCGACGGCCCGATCGTCTTCTGTGTCATCTCGCGCTATCACGGTGGTGCATTCGTGGTCTTCTCCGGAGTCCTGAACGACAACATGGAAGTCGTTGCCGTCGAAGGCTCCTTCGCGTCGGTCATCGGGGGTGCGCCGGCGGCGGCCGTGGTGTTCTCTCGCGAGGTGGCGACGCGCACGGCGCAAGACCCCAGGATCACAGCGGCCGAAGCCAACTTGGCCGACGCCGACGAGGTCGAACGCCCGCGCCTGCGTGTCGACGTGGCCGACCTGCGGGCTGCCGTGCGTTCCGAGAAGCTCGGTGAAGTGGCCCGCGAGTTCGAGCAGGTCCACAACATCGAGCGTGCTCTCGCGGTGGGCTCGGTCCATACGATCATTCCGGCAGCGCAACTGCGGCCGTACCTGATCGCTGCCGTCGAGCGGGGCATCAGCCGGACGGCGCCCACGGCGCACGCAGAATCGTCACCCTGACCGGCTTGTTGGGCACCATCATCCATTGTCTCGATGCAAGGGAGGCGCCATGCACCCGTTCGTTGTGAACCGTCATGGCCGGATTGTGTTTCCTTCCAAC
>PLCK01000006.1:2404-2601 GCA_003134755.1 Actinomycetota bacterium
TGTACGAGAAGCGGCCCACCCGCTGGTCGGACGTCTCTCGCACCCGCAGCGAGGTGTTCTTGCCGATCCTGACGCCGTGGCAGAACGGTGACCGCAAGATCGCTGCTGTGCAAGATGCCTACGAGACGTTGCCACCGACCTGGGACCGTGCTGTTGAGGACCGCATTTTCGGCGTCCTTTTCGATGTGTTCGGGCAC
>PLCK01000201.1 GCA_003134755.1 Actinomycetota bacterium
GATCTCAGAAGGTCGCTCGAACGCTGCCGTCGCGGCTCAGCTGGTCGTCGGCGAGGGCGCCGTCGAAAAGCACGTGTCGAGCATCTTCACCAAGCTCGGGCTGATGCCTGCAGAGTCCGATCACCGCAGGGTTCTCGCCGTCCTGCGCTATCTCGAGAGTTGAGGCGTTACTGATGGTGCTGACAGGTGGCCGGTTGGCCACTATGGCGATCGGTCTGCCGATCGCCATAGTGGCCGCCGCGGGTTGTGCATTCAGCGTCGTCGGAATGTTCGCCAGAGCGAGCGAGCAACACACCTCCGGCTACGACTGGCACGGTGGCACCATCAGCGTCAACGACAGCTCGGGGAGTGTACGGATCCAGGCCGTGGCCGGCTCACAGTTGAGCGTCTCGTACACCGAGCACTATGAGCTGAAGCGGCCGACGGTTTCGGCGACGACGACGGGCGGTGGCCTGCAGCTGACCGCGAAATGCCCGGGCGGTCTCCTCGGCAACAACTGCGAGGTCGACTACGTGCTGAGCGTGCCTGCCTCCGCCGCCCTCGTCGTCCACACCGGAAGTGGTGGTCTGCACGTCATCGGCGCCACCGGCACACAGACGCTCGACACCGGCGACGGAGGCATCACGTTGGAGAACGTCAGCGGTGCTGTCACCGCCCACACCGGTAGCGGCCGCATTCACGGATCACAGTTGCGGTCGGCGTCGGTCCAAGCATCGACGGGTGATGGCGGTATCCAAGTCGACTGGGCGACCGCCCCGACGACGGTGGTGGCGACCACCGGCAGTGGCGGCGTCCACCTGGTCGTGCCACGCGGCAGCGGGCCTTACCGCGTAGCCACCCACACCGGCAGTGGCGGCGTCAACGTTCGGGTTGCGACCGACCCGCAGTCGACGTCATCGATCAGCGTGCAGACGGGGGATGGCGGAATCGACGTCGGGTATCCGGGCTGAGGTCGCTCAGACCGCGGCACGTGCCGGGCTGGCGATCGCGGCGTTCATCGCGACTCGAGCAGGTGCCATGTCGAGAGTGACGAGCTCGGGTTCGGGTCGGGCCGCCGCGGGGACCGGCACTTCGGTGACCTGCTGGGTGACCTGTTCGGCGACGGCTGCCATTGCCAGAGTCTCGAGGGTCGGCGCGAGGGAGCGCTCAAAGCGGTCGAGCAGAGCGAGCAGCGTGAAGAAGCAGCACGGCAATACGACGACAGTCAGGAGGACCAGGCCGCCGACCTGCGCCAGGCCCGACCCCATCGATTGCCTCCTCGCGCGCTCGTGATTCCACCGAAACCATCAAAAAGTCGGCGCTGCGATGTCCGACTGTACGGACTTTCGCCCGTTCGGCCGCATCGCAAACCCTGTTCACGCGAAACTTCGGCGTGTCGTTCAGCACAATCTCGGCTGGGCGTGTCATCAGCTGTAGTCGATCACGAGGGCCGGTGAGCGCACCGAGCGCTCATGGGGGGCGTGGCTGACACGACGTCGGCGTACCGCCTATGCTCGGCTCGAACATAAAGGTCTAGACCTTTGGAGAGGGTCGAAGCGTGAGTGAGATCGACCGTTTGGTGAACGCCTGCCTGATCCCCGGCTTCGCCGGCGGCGACGTGCCTCCGGAGTGGGTGCATCAGGGCCTGCTCGAAGGGCTGGCCGGCGTGGCGATCTACGGCACGAACCTGGTGGCCGACGGCGCCGTCGCACGGATCGCGGACTCCCTGCGCGCGACAAGGTCCGACGCGCTCGTCGCCATCGATGAGGAGGGCGGCGACGTCACCCGACTCGGCTACCTGCGCGGTAGTGCCTATCCGGGCAACGTGGCACTCGGGATCGCCGATGACATCGGCCTGACCCGACGAGTAGCGGCGGCGATTGCGGCCGATCTCGCGGCGAGCGGCGTGAACTACAACCTCGCGCCAGTGATCGACGTGAACTCCGATCCCGACAACCCGGTGATCGGCGTGCGATCGTTCGGCGCCGACCCGGCGCTGGTCGCCGCGCACGGCGTCGCCTACATCAAGGGCATGCAGGACGCCGGCATCGCGACGTCCGCCAAACACTTTCCAGGCCACGGCGCGACCGTGTCGGACTCGCACTACGCGCTGCCTGTCATCGACTGTGACGTCGATACGTTCCGCAAACGCGAGCTGCCACCTTTCGTGGCCGCGATCGAGGCCGGCGCAACGAGCATCATGACCGCGCATGTCGTGGTCAAGGCCATTGACCCCGATCAACCAGCGACTCTGAGTCGTCGCATCATGCACGGATTGCTGCGTGAAGAGCTTGGCTACCAAGGGGTTCTGGTCACGGACGCTCTCGATATGCAGGCGGTCGCGGGCACGTACGGAATCGCCGGGGCGGCGCTGCGCGCGTTCGCCGCCGGAGCCGATCTACTGCTCCTCGGATCGGTCGATGGCGAGAACCACTGCGCCGAGATCCGCGCCGGTATCGCCGAGGCGGTTCGGGCCGGCGACATCAACGTGCTGGTGCTCGAGGCGGCCGCCGCCCGCGTCGACGCCATGCGGGCCTGGGCGGCACCGCGCGCGGCCGCGACCCCTGACCAGACCGTCGGGATCGAAGCGGCCCGGCGGGCAATCGCGTCCGACGGCGACGTCCGCCTCGCCGCCCCGGCCACCGTGGTTAACCTGTTCGCTCCCGCGAATCTGGCGGTCAGCGAGGCGCACTGGAGTCTGGCCGAACCGCTTGCCGCGTTGGGGTTCCTTGCCGGTGAGCTCACCGTGACCGACGACGGGCCGTCGCTCGACGACGTCCTCGGGGTTGTCGGTACCGGACCCGTCGTACTCGTGGTCCGCGACGCTTACCGCCGGCGGTGGCAGCGGTCATTCGTCACAGCGTTCCTTGCCGCCCGGCCCGACGCCGTCCTGGTTGCGATCGGCATGCCGGACGACGCCGCGCTAACCACTGGCCCGAGCGTTCGCACGTTCGGCGCGGCGGCCGTCAACACGCGCGCTGCCGCGGAGGTTCTCGCCGCGCGCGGCTGACGGTCGTCGCGAAGCGGTCAGGCTAGGGCTGATCCCAGGGACCCGGGATGTGCCGGCAACCGACTCCGGCCGGCGCCAACCCGGACGGATCGCACGGGCACTCCTCAGGTCGTTCCCACGGCACCATCATGGTGAGCCAGACCTCTTTGCCGTCAGTGCGTTCGGCGACCCCCCACTCGTCGGCCAGCGCGTCGACGATGAGCAGGCCGCGGCCGGCCGCGACACTGCCGCTGCTCCCGACGTGCAGAACGGAATCCCGTTCGTCGACCTCCCGTCCGACGCTCTGGACCTGCACGGCGTCGAGATCGGCGAGCAGGTCGAGGCGAACGGGCCGCAGGATGGGCGGGCGCGGGTCGCTGTCGCACACGCTGATCTGTGCAGAGCCTCGCGTCACGCACATCTTGACCTCGATGTCGGTATGCGCGTGTAGTACGGCGTTGGTGACGAGTTCCGAGACCGCGAGACTGATTTCGTCGCTGACCGCTTGGATCTGCCACCGGCGGCAGGTGTCCGCCACGAATCGCCGAGCCGCGCCGGCTGCCCGTGGCGTCGGCTCGAGTTCTAGGAGCGCGCTTCGGCACATGCGGGCGCGCCTGTCGAGTCGCACATCACGGTTGATCTTCCCGATGTGCCGTCACCTAAGCGTTCCCGTCGGTTACATCAGGGAGCCGGAGGGCAACGTGGGTCACCGTGCGGCCAGTACGACCCCGACCGCGAGCATGACGAGTGACCACGAGATCGCCTTGAGGGCGACTTCGAGCGGTCGCAACACCTCGCCCGCGGTCAGCGTTATCGGCGTCCCGGCTGCGGTTTTTGCGCTGAGCGTGACGTCGTGGGCAGTGCGGCGCAGCCAGCGGGCCGACGTGCTGAGCGTGCGCTGCGCCCATGACAGCCCGAACGCAGCGACGGCGACGACAACCGCGGCGACGGAGATGGACCAATGCTGGGCGTAGTAGCCGGTCAATGCAGGGAAAGCTCCCCAGGACGCCGCGAAGCCGGCGCTGTTATGCACTAACCCGCCGAACCACTCAAGGTTGTAGGCGAGTACGAGTGCGGCTCCGACGACTATGAACGGCAGCAATCGCAGGCCGCCGACCAGCCAGCCGTCGACGGCGGCACCCGCAACCGCGACGATCCCGACGGTGGCCAGCGCGCGGCCGGGGACGCCGGTCTGCAGCGGCCGGCCGTGGAGTTCGTCGAGAGCGTGGGCGCCGATTCCGACACCGAGGAAGAACGCGAGGAGGCTCCAGCCGAGGCGATCGAGGCGGATCGGGTGGGCGAGCGAGGCCCCGATCGCGACGTAGGAAAGATGCCAGGCCGTGTACGGCGGATGCAGGAGAGACAGCCAGTCGCGCCAGCCCCCGTCGCCCCGGCCCGAGACGTAGAACGCCGGCCGGGCGACCGGAGTGCCCGTCGTCACGCCCGTCGTCTTGCCCGGCTGGTCAGGCACCGGCGGCGCGGGTGGCCCACATGATCAGGCCGCCGCCGAAGCTCATCGGCTTGATGCGGACGTCCTGCAGGCCTGCCGCACGCCAGGCCGCGACATGGGCACCGACCGGATGGCGCAGGTAGTGGTTGGAGATGTTCGGACCGAGGAAGCGACCGACCCGGTACCAGGCCCGGCCGCCGCTGAGCCCGCCCGCGATCGGAAGTCCGACCCGGGTGTAGAGCCACCACACGGCGTGCGCGGGCGCCCATCGAGGCACGTGGAATTCGAGGCACGCGATCGTCCCCCCAGGCGCGAGGCAGCGAGCGAGCTCGCCGATCGTCGTGGCAGGATCGTCGACGTAGCGCATCAGGTAGCTGAACGAGATTGCATCGAAAGTGCCGTCGCCAAAAGGCAATTCCTCCGCACGCGCGATTGCGAGCTTGATGCGGTCGGACGCGCCGGCGGCCCTGACATTGCTCAGCCCCTCGCGCAGCATGTCCTCGGTGAGGTCGATGCCGACGATCTCGGCATCGCACGCGGCAGCTATCGCGAGGGTGACTCCGGCCGGCCCGCAGGCCACGTCGAGCACCTTCTTCGGGTGCGCCGCGGTGATGCGGTCGACGACGGCCCTTCGCCACCTGCGGTCTTGTCCGAACGACAGCAGGTAGGCCAGCGTGTCGTAGCGGGAAGGCAGGTCACGAAAGAGCGAACGCGCGAAGCCGTTAACCTCCGTAGGCGCTCGCTTTGTGCCCATACTCGCTCCAGGAGTCGCTGTGCTGAACGGGAGGGCCCGCGGGGCCGATCAGCAACAATAGGGGAGGTGGCGTGCAGGCGTGGCGTGACGTTGTCGACAGGGCGGCGGTCGAGATCGGGCCATTGACGCCTGCGCTGGCACGGCATTGGCGCACCGAACTCGACGACGTCGAGCGTCGGGTGTCCGACCTCGAGCGGTCTGCTCCCGCGTTGCCTGCCGATGATGGCGTGCACGCGTTCGTCGCGCTGGCCAGCGCCCGGCTCGGCGACGCCTGGGAACCCCGGCAGCTCATCGACGTCGCGGCAGCCGTCGAGTTGGCGTACCGCGCGACGCGCCACCATGCTGGCGTGCTCAACGCTGCGGTGCACGACCGGTCGCCCGCGGCGGCGCCCGACCGGACGGCGGGGCGCAATACCGCCGCGGTGCTGGACGGCGACTGGTCGATCACGCAGGCGGCCGTCCTGGTGTCCGAGGTCGGCCCGACTGCCTACCGGCTACTGGTTCGTGGCTATGGCGCAACCCAGCTCGCGAAGCTGCTGTCGGGAACCGACCGACTCGCCCTGATCCGGGCGGCGGTTTCGCTCGGCGGCCTGATCGCGGGGGTGTCCGACGACAATCTCGCCAGATTGTGGGTCGACGCATCCAACGGCCGGGCGCACCGGTCGGCCGAGGCTGCCGCGCTCGCCTGGGCAGTTGGATCTCAGTCGGCCGGCCCGAACGCGATCAGGGTGGCGGTTCCCGGACCTATCGACGTCCACGCCGGCTCGAGATCGACGACCACAAGACCCGCGGTCGGTAGGCCCTGACGCAGGGCTGCAGGCGCCGCATCGTTGCCGATCAGCGTCAGCGCGAGCTCGTGAAGCCCAGGATTGTGACCGCACACGAGCGCTGTCGCGATGTCGTCCGGGAGCTCGGCCAAGACCTCGAGCAGTTGCTCGACGTCGGCGAGGTAGAGCCGCGAGTCGTCGCGGACCTCGCGGCTGGCCACCGTGGCGAGCACGCCGGCCGCGGTCTGGCGCGCCCTCGTCGCGGTCGAGCACAGGACGACGTCGAGCGGTCGCCCGCCCCGATGGCTGTCGATCTCGGTGGCGACCGCCGCCAATGCCCGCCGGCCGCGCGGGGCGAGTGGCCGGTCGTGATCTGGGATGCCATGCGCTGACGGCGCCGACTTCGCGTGCCGCAGGATGAATAGCCGGGGCATGCCGCCAGTCTGCCCCGGCTTGGGCGCTGAGCGGTCCAGCCGCGCGGTGGCCGTGCCGAAGAAGGGTCAGATGACGCAGACCGCAGGCATTCTCACCGTGTGTACTGGCAACGTGTGCCGGTCGCCGGTTCTCGAGCGCTTGCTGCGGCTCGGATTCGCCCAGCACTGGCCGGCCGCGGTCGACCCGCTCTCGGTGGCAAGTGCCGGCACCCACGCGCTGGTCGGCCACTCCATCCCGCCGCCGCTCATGGGTCGGCTCCTGGCCGTCGGAGGCGACGCCACGCCGTTCGCAGCCCGGCAGCTCACGCGAGACATGATCTCCGAGGCCGAGCTCGTGATCGCGCTCACGCGCGCACACCGGGCACTTGTCGTCGAGATGCATCCGAAGGCGGTGCGGATCACCTTCACCCTGCGCGAGCTCGCCCGGATCGCCCGCCAGCTACCTCCCGGTGACACCGCGCCCCTCGAGCCGGTGGCCCGACTGCGCACCTTCGTGGCCGCTATCGCCGGCAGCCGGGGGCGCGCAGTTCCGAGCGATCCCGACGCCGACGACATCATCGACCCGTACCGCGGCAACGACGCCCGCTACCAACTCGCCTGGACCCAACTGGTGGCCGGGACATCGGCCTTCATGCGGGCACTGGTTCCGCAAGGTGAGGGGACGTGAGCACCGAGGCCCGCCAGCGGGCTGGGGGTGTCGAGCCTGCCGTGGGACACCGGCGCAGACGAAGGGGTCGGCCGCGGGCTCGTCTCGCCGTCCGCGTCAGCCTCGCCACGCTCGTCGTCATCGCTGCCGTCGGCGGGTGGCTGGTCATGCGCGGACTGCAGGCCAAGCGGCACCTGCTGCGCGCTGCGACGGAGGTCAGCCAGCTGCAAGACCGGGCGAAGACCAGCGATGTCGCCGGGCAGCAGGCCGCGCTGGCCAGCCTCCAGGCTGACGCGGGTGCCGCGCGGTCGGAGACGTCGGATCCGGTCTGGCGGGCAATCGGGGCAGTGCCGTGGCTTGGCCGCAACAATCGGACGGTCGCGGCCGTGGCGGCGTCGGTCGACGAGCTCGCCAGGCGAGCATTGCCGGCACTCGTATCCGCGTCCGCGGCTCTCGATCTGCAGCGGTTTGCCCCGCACAACGGCCATCTCGACCTGGCCGCGCTGCAACGGGTCGCGGCCCCGGTGACGTCGGCGGACGCCGCGGTCCAGCGGGTGCGTGACCAAGTTGCCGGACTTTCGTTGGCAGGCTTGCTGCCGCCTGTGCGGTCGGCGGTTCTCCAATTGCGCAGTGGCCTGGAGTCGGCCGCGCGGACGACGGCGACGGCGGCCCGCGCGGTGACCCTCGTGCCGCCCATGCTCGGTGCCGACGGCCCGCGCACTTACGCGTTCCTGTTCCTGAACAACGCCGAGCTGCGCGCGGCGGGCGGCATCCCTGGCTCGTGGGCGATCGTACGGGCCGATCACGGCAGCACTCAGATCGTCAACCAGGGGTCGGCGTCCGATGTGAACAAGCGGATGAAGGGCGTGGTCGTGCCGGCCGATGTGGCCGCCGTGTACACCGGCCGGCCCGGGTCGTACTTCCAGGACGTGACGATGACGCCGAACTTCCCAGTGACCGCCGCGCTCGCGAAGGCGATGCTCGAGCAGGCGTACGGCGTGCACCTCGACGGCGTGGTCGCGACCGATCCGGTTGCGCTGGCTGGTCTCCTGCATGCGACGGGGCCGGTGGCGTTGCCGCTCGGCCAATCGCTCACCGCCGCCAACGCCGTGCCGCTGTTGCTGTCGAGCGTCTATCGCGACGTACCCGACCCGGCCCAGCAGGACTTCTTCTTCGCGGTAGCCGCCAAGTCGGTCTTCGATGCGCTATCGAGCGGCAAGGGCGACGCCCGCGACACGCTTTCGAGTCTGGCAGCCGCGGCCGGGCAGGGTCGGCTGTCGGTTTGGAGCGCCCGACCGGACGAAGAACGACAGCTAGTAGGGATGCCGCTGGCGGGTGCGTTGCCCCGCGTTGACTCGCCCGGCCGGCCCACCATCGGGGTGTTCCTCAACGACGGGACGGCGGCGAAGCTCGACTACTACCTGCGCGAGAAGGTGACGGTCTCTCGCACCGACTGCACCACGGATCGGGCCGGCTACGACGTCCATATCGAGCTGACCTCGACGGTGCCGGACCCGAAGGCATCGCCGTTGCCTGCGTATGTTCTCGGGGACGGCGGAATAGGGCTGGCGGCCGGCACCATGCGCACGCAGGTGTACGTATACGCGCCGACCGGCGGTGCGGTCGCGAGTGCGACCGCGGCCGGTTNNAGAGCGAGTGCGACCGCGGCCGGCAAGCCGACGGCGCTCGGCGCCGGCGTCGAGTCGGGACGCGCGGTCGGTATCGTCACCGTCGATCTCGCGCCGGGAGGCACCGTGGCGCTCGACTTCGCCGTCGACGGCGCCGCGTTCACGAAATCCTCGGGTCCACACGATGTCGCACCAGATGTCCGACTTACGCCGTTAGCGACACCCGCATTACTCCGAACGGCCGAAGCGATTTGCCGTAACCGCTGAGATTTTCGTGACTTAGGCCAGTCAAGCCGTCCGTCCAGGTGTCGAAGATATGCATATCTGACATGGCTCGCTGGAAGGACATTCATGACACGTCGTCGCCTGGCGGCCACTACCGTTCTGGTCTTCGCCATGTTGGGTGTGTCGCCTGCCGTTGCGCTGGCCGACACGTCGACGCCGTCCCCGTCCGGCTACGCCGCTACGAACCCGTCGTTGAGCCTGTCGGCTGCTGTCACCGTGGCCGGCAAGGGCATTGTCGTCTCGGGCAACGGGTTTTCCGGTGGTGAGACCATTGCCATCACGGCGACGTACGGCTCAACACCGAAGGCACTCGGTTCGACTCGTGGCGGCGTCACAGCCACGAACGCTGCCTTCAGCATCCGGCCCGCGGCCACCACGCCGACGGCGCTCGCCTACGCCAACGCCGATGCGAGCGGCGCGTTCTCGCAACGCGTCACGCTAACGCAGGTCGGTACCGCAACCATCACCGCGACCGGCGGGACATCGGGAATCAGCCGCAGTTCGGTCTTGACTGTGCGCCCCGTGGCGGTGACCGCCCCGACGTCGAAGTCAGGGGCCATGCCGTTCGGCTGGACCAGCGCGGTGATCTTCGCGGTCGTTGGCATCGTGATCCTCTCGCTCGTGGGAACCGCGTTCGCTCGCCGTCGCCAGCACACGCCGGCGCACGCGCCGCCGACCTACGCTTCCAACGACGTCCCCGCCCCGATGGCGTAAGGGCGGCTAGTGACCACAACAGACCTGCGGCCTACCGGAACCTTCGGCTGGCGGCAACGCTCGACCGAGCCTGTGCGGACCGACTTCAGCGTCACCTTCCCGCTGGCCGGCCTTGGCAAGCAAGGCGACTATCCCCGGTTCCAACTGCCGACGACGGCGGCGCGGCGGCCGTCCTCGATTGCGCTCGCAGTCGCCACGATCGTCAAGCGGGTGACTGATGTTCTTGTCAGTGCCCTCGCCCTCGTCGCGCTTTCGCCGCTATTACTCGTGACCGCTCTCGTCGTCAAGCTGACCTCGCCCGGGCCTATCCTCTTCCGGCAGGACAGGATTGGCCGCAACGGCAGAGCATTCCGCGTGCTGAAGTTCCGGTCGATGGCCTTCGGAGCGGAGAAGGACGTCGCGGAGTTGATGGCCGAAAACGGTGGCTACGCGCCGTTCTACAAGATTCGCGACGACCCGCGGGTCACCCGCATCGGACGGTTCATTCGGCGCGCCTCGATCGACGAACTACCGCAGTTCATCAACGTGCTGCGTGGCGACATGAGCCTTGTCGGTCCGCGGCCACAGGTCGAGGCCGAGGTCGAGCAGTACGCCTTCGTGCACAACCGTCGGCTCGCAGTGAAGCCCGGCATTACCGGACTCTGGCAGGTCAGCGGCCGTTCGGATCTCGCCTGGCAGGACGCCGTCCGGCTCGACATGCTCTACGTCGACACCTGGTCGCTCGCGGGCGACATGAGAATTCTGCTGAAGACCGTGAAGGTCGTACTGACGTCGCGCGGGGCGTACTGACGTCTTAGTTCAGCGTTTGCCGCGGCGGCGCTGGCTGCGGCGGGTCGACATGTACATGGTCGGTGCGCCCGCGGCGTTGACGTCTGGCATCCAGTTCGCGGCCCGCCCGTCCTTGGTCTTGTTTCCGTCGTAGCCGTAGGCGTAGTAGGTGTACGCGTCGGGACCCTTGGTCGGCAAGAAGTTGAGGATCAATCCGTGAACGGGCGCGTCGACGGCTGCCAACGTTTCCAGTGAACGACGCAGCTGATCGCGGCGGATGCGGCCGGCGCCCACGACGACGATCGCGCCACCGGCGATCCGGCTCAGCACGGTCGCGTCGGTGACCGGCAGGAGCGGCGGCGCGTCGATGAGCACATAGTCGTATGCCGCTTCGAGCTGCCGTATCACGTTCTGCATGGCCTGCGAGCCGAGCAACTCGCTCGGGTTGGGAGGCACCCGGCCGGCCGGCAACACGTGGAGCTGGCCGTTGCCCCATGACTGCATGACGTCGGTCACAGTGGCTTGACCGATCAGAACCGTCGTCAGACCGACTGCACGTTCAAGGCCGAGGTAGTCGGCAACTTTCGGGCGCCGCAGGTCACCCTCAACGAGTGCGACCCGGCTGCCGGTGGCCGCGAGCGCGAGGGCGAGGTTGGCGCTGGTGGTGCTCTTACCTTCGCCGCCCACGGAAGAGGTGATGACGAACGACCGAGACCTATTCGCGACATCGACGAATTGAAGATTGGTGCGCAGGTGTCGGAAGGACTCCGCGCGTCGCGACTGAGGGTCGGCGTGCGTGATGAGCGGCCGTTTCGGCACATCGGGGTCGAAGATGATGCCGCCGAGGAAGGAAGCCTTCGTCACCGAGCTGAGGTCTGACGTGTTCTTGATCGTGGTGTCGAGTGTCTCGCGCAGGACGGCGACGCCCACTCCGAGTGCCAAGCCGATCAAAAGGCCGAGGGCGAGGTCGAGCTTCTTGTTCGGCGAGACTGGCGAACTTGGAACATCAGCCTGTTTGACGACGCTTACCTTGATCGGTGACGACCCGCCGTTAGCCGGCGTCTCGAGATTGGCGACGACTTTGGTAAAGGAGAGCGACACGGCGTCCGCGATCGCCTTGGCTTGCTCAGGCGATGTGTCGCGCACGGTCACATTGATCAGCACCGTGTTGAGCGGCGCTGATGCACTGACCTTCGACCCGAGCTGGGACGGCGTCTGTGGCAGGTGCAGGCTAGCCACCACCGGCGCCAGCACGATGGGGCTTGAGACGATTGCCGCATAGGACTTGACGCGTTCTTCGGTGAAGGTGTTGCCCTGTTGGAGGCTGGCTGTAGTGTCACCGCCTGACGGCGTGGTCACGAACAGCTGGGTGTGGGCGGCATAGATCGGGGTAGCCGTAAACGCGACAGCAGCTGCGGCGCCACCGCCGACGAGCAACAGCGCGACAATGATCGGCCAGCGCTTGCGGAAGATTCGCAAGTAGTCGCGCAAATCCACCGGAATGTCGTCCCTTCCGAACAGTTGCCCTGCGGTTTCCATCGTCGCATACGCTCCGGCGCATGCCCGCTATATCCCGATGATCGCAGACCGAGCTTCTTTCCCCGCGCACGACTCGACCAGGCTGGAGATTGGCTAGTCGTCGGCACGCGCAAAGGATCGCCGAATTAGGTGCCGACTCGGTGGCAGCGCCATGCAGTAGGCCATCCACGCCACCACGCTCAGCGCACACGATAGGACTGTTGCCCCAGCGGAGGCGCCCGGCAGCACGGCGGCAATCGCGATAGCGATCAAGCAGCCGGGCGCGAGCCGAGCAAGCCATAGAGAAAGTATTCGTAGGACTCCCATTTGTCGCCCAGCGACGATCGTGACTACCAGTCCGTAGACACTGCCTGCGAGGCCGATCCACAGGGCGTCGTGTGTCGGAATCGCGATGAGCATCGTCATCATCCCAGCCGTCATCCCGACGGCAATCGTGATGACGAGCCGCCGGATCTGCAACGTTCCGCTGTACACCTTCGTGTAGACGTACGCCAGCAGCTGCGCCCACAGTCCCGCGGCGAATCCTTCGACGAGGACAGCGGTGGTAGTCGCGGAGGACGCATCGAATTTTCCGCGCTTGTACAGAAGCGTCACCAGACCGGGCGCGTGCAGCCCCAAGATCACGGACACCGGCAGCCCGACGAGAAGTAGGACGGGGGTAAGTGCCGCGGCCCGTCGATCGGCGTCTTCCGGCCGCGACAGGGATGCGAGACCCGCTAAGCCCAGCGGGACTGCGACCAGCGTGATGCAGGTGTCGACCACAAAGTTCGCGAACTCAGTCGCTGCCACGGTGCGCGCGCTGACGAGTGACGCAACGACGCGCTCAATGACCTCATTCAGCTGGACGATGACGGGCAGGAGAAGCAGCCCCCGAATCACCGTGGAGAACGGTCGGAGAACACGGCGTGCCTCCGGCCAACCCGGCCACCGCCACTCACCGCGAACAAGTCGATGCTTTTGTGAGTACAGCAGCGCGCTGAGCGAGTAAGCCGCGCACCCGCCCGTAAACCCCCACGCGATGAAGATCCAACGGTCGGTGGCCCACGCTGCCGCAACGCCCCCAATGAGCCCAAGATTCTGGATTGTCGAGCGTAGCGACACGAGTCGGTAGTGACCCAACGCGAGGCCCAAGTAGCTGCTGGTTGCTCCGCTGACGAATAGCGGCATCCCGAGCACCATCACGCGGATCATCTGTGTTGTCATTCGAAGCACATCGGGTGAGAGCCCAGGGGCGAGCACGACCGAAATCCACGGTGCAAGAGCGAAAACTATTGCGGCCACACAGACGGTGATCATTAGTAAGACGCGCTGAAGGGTGCGGTAGAAGGACTCCGCATCCTGCGGACTCGCGACCTGCAGTCGCGCGTGCACTGGGAGGAAGCCGGAGTTCAGGCTGTCGCTGGTGAGCAAGTTCAGCGGTATTGCGGTTGCGGTCTGGGCAAGCCGATAGGCAACCGTCACAGACGTGGTTCCGAAGCCAGCCGCAAGCAATAGTTCCCGTGCAATACCAGCTACCTTGCCGATGAGACCACCCGCTGACAGCGCGATTGCTGCCTTCTGCAGGCTAGGTCGACGCCCCGGCGCGGAGCTCGGCTCGCCCGAGCGGGCGAATTGGCCGTCGTGGCCGGCTCCCTCAGAGGCCGAGTTCTTCACGGCGTCCCTGCGATGAGGCGTGACGACTGTCCGGATCGCTTCGGCTCCCCAGCCGAGTGTCGAGCTCGGCAAGCATCGTGTGCGTCCGTGCCGCATATGTGTTCCGCGCGACCGCTGCGAGGCGTTGCTCGAGCGGCGCTCCTTCTCCTGCAAGCGTCGACGTGATCGCCTCGGCAAACCTCTCAGGAGTGACCACCGACGCGACGTGCTGGTACTCGAGTAACGAGTGCAGTGGAGTCGTGACCACAGGCAGCCCCGCAGCCAGGTATTCGAAGAACTTCATTGGGAACATCGAGCGGGTGTAGTCGTTTGACAGCGCGGGAATCAGTCCGACGTCGAGCTTGTGCATGTAAGCGGGGAGTTGCCCGTACTGGACGATCCCGACCTCGTGGACGTTGGGCAGATCCAGCAGCGCTCCTACATCCTCGTCCGTCCGCTCGCGCGGCCCGATCATCACTAGGTGCCACGTGGGATTCTCCGTGCATATCCGGGTGAGGAGTGCGACGTCGACCTTGTACGTTGCGATGGCTCCCACGAATCCGAGCCGTGGATGCGGGATCGGTGCGAGAGGATCTCGCGCCGACTTGGCGGGCCGGAAATGATCGGCATCAACGCAGTTCGGCAGGTAGGTTACCTCGCGAATGCGAGACCATTTCTGTTCAAGCTCGCGGCTCGTGACGAAGACACAGAGCGCAAGAGCGACGAGCGCCCTCTCGTAGGTGCTGATGAGGTCTCGGGGCATTTGTGGTTGGGCACCGATGTCGTCGACGCAGTGATACACGACAACGCGACCACGGCAACGTAGGAGCGCGGTGGTGAGCGGGCTGTAGGTCCAGACTATCGGCCGACCATGCCTGAAGATCCGCCAGCTCCAGGCGGACAACGTCGCGGAACTGAGCAATCGATTCAACTGGCGGATTGCGGCGTACTGCTGCAGTGGGATGCTCGGCGGCGACCAACGCCAGATGCCCGGCTCGACGACCCTGGGGGGCCGAAAGACGCGAGCCAGACGGCGCAGGATGCGGCGGATGTCACCGACACCTGGCGGACGCAGGCCCATCGACTCGACGTACAGGACGCGGCACCCCGCGTCTCTCAGAGATCTAGCGGTGTGCTGCTTGTTCGTCCATAGGTCGGCGTCCCAATCCGCCGTCGAAAGCATCACGATGTCGCGGCTCTGGACTGAAAGCGAGCGCATCACGCCGTGAGTCCACTCTCGCGTACGAACAACGCGAGATAGCCGCGATAACACTCGTCAAACGTCTGGGAAGGCAGCAGCGAACTCGCTCGAGGCGCGCCGGCCGGTCGGCATCGTAGGAGGGCCTCTGTGATCTGCTGGACGTCGCCAGGCTCAACGACCTGTATGTGGTCGCCCGTCGTGTCGGCTGGCAGCAACTTCTCGACGGTGATCAGCGGCAAGCCGCTCGCACGAGCCTCCAAGAGCGCTAACGGGTTGCCCTCGCGAGACGTGGTCATCGGCGCGAAGACGAATACATCAGAAGCGGCCAGCAGGTCGCCGACTCTGCCGTAGTCGACCGTTCCTGCGAACGTGACACTGCCACTTACCTGTAGTCGTTCTGCCAATTCTCGCAGTTCAGCTTCTGCGGGCCCGGATCCAACGATCAGGAGCTTGAAGACGGAATCGCCGGACGTCGCCATAGCTGCGGCTAAGGCCTTGACGTAGACATCGACACTTTTCGACTGGACGAGTCTCGAAATGGAGATTGCGACCACATCCGTTGGCGCATAGCCGAGCATCGCGCGAGATGCGGCCCGTTGGTCAGCATCGGCTACGAAGGAACGCTCATCGACGCCGTTGTTGATCTCGACAAGTGACGACCTGTGCAGGAACCAGCGATACGGCGGACGCCGTAGTGCGTTGTATACGACGGGCCCGACGGCGACAACCTTCGCTGCTCGACGGTATGTCAAACAGTCAATTGCGGTCCAAACCACACTGCGCAGGAATCGCGCGACCCGTAACTTGCCGCCCGTGCGGATCGTGGCAATACCTTCGGCCAGCGCAGTTCCATGTGCTTGGAAGACGTAGCGAGGACCGGGGCGTAGCCAACTCATCGCGGTCGCGCCTGCGCTGATGCTTAACACGTAGTCAGGCGCTGCGACCGAACGCGCATGCTTCGCGGACCCCAACCACCAGCGAACTGAGTATGGACCGGAGCGAGCTCCCGACACTGTGCGGACTGCGACGCCTTGATGATGGAAGGTGTCGGGATATCCCGCGATTGGCGTGGTGAGCACCTCGATCGTGTAGTCCTCGTTCAATCGGCGAATCAGGTCCCAGGCGATCCTTTCCATCCCTCCCGCGCCATCGTGTAGCGGGATAGACCGTGAGGCGACGAGTAGCGTCCGTCTCGGTCGCGCCACCTGAGGCGGCGTGGCCGCCACTGCCTGCGTGGTCAGGATGTCGTCATACAGGGATTCAAGTCGTGCCGTGTTGGTCTTGAGATCGAAGCTGGCGAGCGCGCGCTCACGCGCTGCCCGCGCGCATGATGTCCGGAGTTGTTCGTCGGAGAGTAGCGCCGTGAGCCGATGAGCGAGTGACTCGACGTCGGCTTCGTCGACCAGGTACCCCTCGCGCCCGTCCGTGATGGCTTCCGGTATTCCGGCGTGCCGGGTGCCGACCACAGGTACGCCGCTCGCCATTGCCTCTATTAGCGAGATCGGCAGACCTTCGCTGTCCCCCGACCGCGCAGTGACGCTAGGTAGACAGAACACCGCGGCCGAGGCTACCTGCCGCCGCGTCTCTGCGTGTGCCAGGGTGCCGAGAAAACGAACCTCGTCAGTGACGCCGAGTCGGGAGGCCAGCTGCTGCAGATCATCGCGGAGCGGGCCGTCCCCGATGATGAGAAGCTGTGCGTCTGGCACACCCCGCAAGACTTGAGCGAAGGCAGCAATGAGATCCCGGGTGCCCTTCTTCTCCGTCAGGCGAGCGACATGAATCACCGTCCGGCGTGGGTGCCCAAGTGCCGGCGCGAACAGTTCGGTATCGACACCGATGTAGTGCACGTGGGTTCGTTCGGCTGGGAACCCGACTGCGAGCGCCTGCTGCCGGATGTACTCCGACACGCAAAGGAAGAAGGCCCCGGATCTGATCAAGTCCCTACGATGGATCACGTAGTTGATCCACGACGGGCTGCCCGATCGCAGGAGGGCCGTTGTGCGGACGGTCACATCAAATCCGTGGAGTGTCGTAACCAGAGGTATCTCGAGTCGTCGTGCCAGCGGTAGCGCATACGTCGCGTCGACACCAAAGTGGGCGTGCACCAAGACCGGACGCACGTCTCCAAGGGCAGCGATCAGCGCACGAGGATCTCGGAGCAGTTGCTGTCGCAGCCGAGCACGGGTCCCTGCCCGGCTAAGGTCAACGAATTCGAGTGAGTCTGTCGGTCGCGCACTCCACCCCACCATTACGGGCCGGTACCGCTGTAGGGCGAGTGCCTGCGCGGCAATGAAAGGCTCAGACGGCTGAAAGAGTTGGTTCCGATAGATCAGAACGTCCCTTGCCATTGTTCCTTCCTTGTGCGTTTGCGCCATCAGGCATGGATCCCAGGCACAGGCCGATTGCGGCCGCAATAATTGGCTGCATGTGCTCGTCGCCGAACAAACCGTAGTTCTCGAAGAGGCCGTGCACGAACAGCCAGATCAGGCTGACGGCAGTGGCGCCGGCAAGTACGCGATAGACGCCTGTCTGGGCGAGGCGCGCTCGCCGCAGAGCGAACTCGAACCACACGAGTGCGCCGACTGCGAAGACGCATGCAATAAGCCCAGCCTGCGACCATGCATAGATGAGGCTGTTGTGTGGCGGGAAGGAAGCTGTCAGGTCTCTCCCCTGTGCGTACGTGGGGAACTTCCGTTGCCAACCGCCGAATCCCTGACCAAGCACAGGTGTCTGCACAAAGCTCCGCGAGGCGAACTTCCAAATCAACAGACGACTGTTCGCGCTGGCGGCCTTGTCGCCTGCAATGTGGATAGCACCGACGACTTGGAGCAGGGCGACAGGTACACAGATGACCGCTAACGCAAGTATGCGTCCTGGACGTATCCGACGGCCCCTTCCCGTCGAGATTGCCCATAGCAGCAGTGGCAGCAAGATCGCCAGCAAGGCGCCGATGCTAGAGCCGGTAAAGAGCACGGCCGTCACGAGGAAGACGGCGACGATTCCTAGCGAGCGCGATCGTTCAGCAAGCGCGAGTCCCGCAATGATGAGGCCTGAGACACCCAGAAACGCCGCTGCGACATTCGCGTTCGTAAAGACGCCGCCGGCCTTCGAGGGATCGATAACGTTGTCCGGAGCGGTTGTGAACAGCGCAGCTAGCGAATTGGGGTTGATGAGGATCCGAGCGGCGCGCGACGTCAGGAAGCTGTGCTCAAGTACGGGAGACAGCCTGAATGCCACGACCGCGAGCGCCTCGACTGTGGCCAATGCCGCGAATACCTTGACACTTCCGACGATTGCGCGCGGGTTGGAGCGCGCAGCAGCAAACGAGAGAATCAGTGCAACGAGAAACGGAACCTGGTAGAGAATCGTGCGCTCCGCGAGTCGCAGATCACTCGACCACAGGATACTCAAGATTTCGCAAGCGAGGTATGCGACTACCAGGCGCGCTCCCGACTTGTGTCGACGATTCAGCCGGGCGAGTGCGAGCGGCAGCAGGGCGACAGCTAGTCCAACCTCGGCCGACACATACACGCCCGAAACATCAATGACGTACACCTGTGGAACGGCGAGGATCAAGAGGAGACCCACGCGTTTCGCATCGTCGGTGCTAACGGCGATCGCGAACGCAAGCGCGATGGCCGCTAGTCCGGCGAGTGAGTGCGTTAGGTCCATGAATCCGCCGCGGTAGCTGTCATCGTTCGCGCCAGCCGGAGCCGACCGCGCCGTCGAGAATCGTGCTCAGGCCGCGCCGGAAGACCGGAATGTCAAAGGGAAGAGACGTCTCGCGGATGACGTCCGTGTCCCAATCAATGTCAACAACTTCGTTCATCGCCGCCGCGAACGACTCCTCATCTTGGGAGTGGACGAGCAGTCCGTTCTTCTTGTCGACGACGTAGTCAAGCGCTCCGCCGGCGGCGAACGCAACGACAGGAACGCCGGACGCGAGCGCCTCGACAGGAGCGATGCCAAAGTCTTCCTCGCCGGGGAAGATGATGGCGTGTGCGTGTTGCAGCGCATTCCTAACGACTCCCACAGGCGCGTGCCCGAGGAACTTCACATTGTCAGGAGCGCTGGCTTCGAGTGACTTCCGTTGGGGCCCGTCGCCGATCACTAGTAGCGGCACGCCCACGCGACCTGCGGCTTCGATAGCCACAGCCGGCTTCTTATAAGCCACCAATCGGCCGAACATGAGGAGATGGCGGGGTTCCTTACGTGGGACCGTCAGCCAATCCTGGACGTCGACTGGAGGATGGAGTACCTCAGACTCGCGTCCATAGGCGGATCTCACCCGGTCTGCGACGGCGTTCGAGTTCGAGAGCACGACTGTGGCGTGCTGGGCGACTCGTCGATCCCAGTCACGCAACAGCGGCAATGTTCGTTCGAACGTGACGCGTGCGCCGCGATGTAGTCGCTCCAGCTCGATGTCGGGCCTCCACAGCAGGCGCGCAGGGGTGTGGTAGTAAACGATGGACGGTCCAGCAAAGTGGATGGCCGCGCCGTGCGCAGCAAAGTGTGAACTCACGAGCAATGCGTCGGCATCTATCCGAACGCGAGACCACGCCGCGGCCATTGGCAGCGCATACCGCGTCCAGTGGCGCGTCGCAGCTGGCAAGCGAGATGGCCAAAGTGCGCGCACGGATATGGACGGGAAGCGGGTTCTCGCAAGATCGGGGTCCACGATGGCCGCGACCAGTTGCTTTGCCCGGCTGACCGCGACGAGTTGTTCGGCGACTCGTTCGGACCCGGCCCAGTTGGTCAACCATTCATGGGCTACGGCGATGCGCATGGCGCGCGCCTACCTACGCGCAGTTGATAGCTCGACCGTTGCATCCCCCTCGGGCGAATGGCCAGGAGTTCGTTCTGGCATCGCCCAGATCGCGCTCACCGCTAACCGCCCTCTCACTTCCACCAAGAACCCACGCGCGGGTTCTTGGTGAGCATATGACTCACAGTCTCGCGCAACCGGTTCCCCCACCGAGCCTGTAGCGACCTGCGGGCGTGGCTACAGGGATAGCTCGAGCACCACGGGAGCGTGGTCTGAGGCACCGGTGCCCTTGCGCGCTTCACGATCGACGTAGGCGTCGGTGACGGCGTCCGCAAAGGCGCTGCTCGCGTACACCAGATCGATGCGCATGCCGAGGTTCTTGTGGAAATTCCCCGCCCGGTAGTCCCAATAGGTGAACGGCCGGTCGTACTTCAGTGGCCGAGGCACGATGTCTCGGAGCCCGAGGTCCCGCAGCGCAGCCAAGGCGGCTCGCTCGGGCGGCGTCACGTGGGTTGAGCCGACGAAGGCGGCCGGATCCCAGACGTCGGCGTCGGTCGGAGCCACGTTGAAGTCGCCCATCACCGCGAACGGTCGCGCAATCCCGGCGTCCGACGTGATGGCGTTTCGGAGCGCCTCCAGCCAGGCGAGCTTGTAGCCGTAGTGGTCGTGGCTCGGCTCACGGCCGTTCGGAACGTAGACCGACCAGACCCGCACGTCGCCGCAGGTCGCCGCCACGGCCCGTGCCTCCACGACGTCGGACGTCGGGTAGCCGGGGTCGCCGGGCAGACCGGCGCGCACCTCGTCGAGGCCGACCTTCGACAGGATCGCGACCCCGTTCCACCGACCGTCGCCGTGGGCCGCGGCTGTGTAGCCCAGGCTCTCGACCTCCGACGCGGGGAACCCGTCGTCCGAGATCTTGGTCTCCTGGAGGCACACGATGTCGGGCCGGACGTCGGCCAGCCAGGCGAGCAGCCGAGGCAGCCGCGCCGTGATCGAATTCACGTTCCAGGTCGCGATCCGCATAACTCAGAGTCTTTCAGTCTGGCCGCCAGGTCGCCGATGTAGATGTGCTGCCCGGGTCGGGCGCCCGTGTCCCCGGGCCTCAACTACAGCCGTCGCGGAGGGATCGGTTCGCCGAAGCCACGACGAGCTTTCCGCCGAGAGGCGACCGGCGCGCGATCCGGGCAGCCTCGGATCGCACGTTGCCGACCTTGATTCTTTGTAGGTTGATGCCATGCCGCCCGATAGCTCGCCCGCCAGCTCCCGGCTGGCGGTGTCCGGCGGGCGCGATTTCGCCGTTTCGGGTGCTCTGAAGCCGGACGATGTGCAGCGCCTGCTGCCGCCCGGGCTCCGTGCCGAACCTGAGCGGCGGACCAAGCTGTGCCGGGTGTGGCTCGACACGGTCGACGGCCGGCTCGGCAAGCGCGGTCTCACGCTCGTACGCCTCAGCGACGGCGCCAAGCGCCAGCTCGTGCTCGACGCTGAACCCCGGTCGCTCGTCGTCGCGACGGGCGAGGAGTTGCCGAGGTGGGCGGCCGACTTGCCGCCAGCCATGGCCGCGCGGGTGTCCGCACTGATGGGCTTGCGCGCGTTGATACCGATGCGCACGGTCGATACGACCGCGGTCGTGCTTCGGGTGCTGGACGCCGAGGAGAAGACGATCGGCCGGGTTTGGCTCGAACGGCCACCACGCGGCGGCGCCCAAACGGTGCGGGTCGATCACCTGCGCGGGTACGAGCGGCACGCCGACCGCGTCGCGAAGGCGTTGTCGCGCGATCCGCGTCTGAGCCCGATTCCATCGCTAACGGCGGGGCCGACGGCCGGGCCCCGGCGTCCAACCCTTACGCGTGACCAGGCGGCTACTCACGCCGTCGGGCTCATCCTGGGCCATTTGTTCGACGTCATCGAAGCGAACATCGAGGGCACCAGCGCGGCCATCGACACTGAGTTCCTCCACGATCTACGGGTGGCCGTTCGCCGAACCCGCAGCGCACTCAAGCTCACGGTCGACGTCCTTCCGGCCAGGTTCGTCGCTCGATTCGCCGGCCGGGCTCGCTGGCTCGGTGACCTGACCACACCGGCGCGCGACCTCGATGTGATGTTGCTCGAGCTTCCGACGATGCAAGCGGCGTTGCCCGACGGCACCGGCGCCGATCTCGAGCCGTTGCGCGACCTGCTTCGCGAGCGCGTCGCCACGGAATACGCGGTCCTCGGAAGGGGTCTGCATTCAGTTCGGATCCGCCAGTTCGCGTCGAGCTACCGCGCGGAGCTGGCCGCGATCGCGGCCAGCCCGGCGCGGGCGCCACTGGCGGGTGATGCCGCTGACAGCTGGGCGGCGGCGGCACTCCAGCGAGTGCTCAAGCGGGGTGCGCGGATCACGCCTGCGTCGCCCCCGGAGTTGCTGCATGACTTGCGCAAGCGCTGCAAGGAGCTGCGGTACTGCCTGGAATTGTTCGAGCCGCTATGGGACGCCCGCGATCTCGGACAGGTCATCGATGAGCTGAAGTCGTTACAGGACAACCTGGGCATGTTCCAAGACAGCGAGGTCCAGAGCGAGATGCTGCGGCACTGGGCCGAGGAGTTGGCGACGACACGCAACGCACCGACGGCAACTGCGATCGCCATCGGCAGGTTGACAGTGCATCTCGAGGCGAGCCAGCACGCGGCGCGGGCGGAGTTCGCCGAACGGTTCAACCGCTTCGGTCGCCCGGCGAATCGGGCTCGCTTCGCCGCGTTGACCGGTGGCGTGCGATGAAGGTCATCGCGTGTTACGCGATCAAAGGCGGCGTTGGAAAGACCTCGACCGCGGTGAACCTGGCCTATCTCGCGGCCGCCGAAGGCCAGCGAACCCTGCTGTGGGATCTCGACCCGCAAGGCGCTGCAACCTTCCTGTTCCGGGTGAAGCCAAAGGTGCGGGGCGGCGCCGATGCGCTCGTCCGCCGCCGTCGCCCACTTGCGGACGCGGTCAAGGCAACCGACTTCGAGGGTCTCGACCTGCTACCGGCGGATTTCTCGTATCGCAACATGGATCTATCGCTCGACGCCACGAAGAGCCCGACGCGACGCATCGCCGCGTTGCTGAAGCCGTTGGCCAGCGACTACGACGTCGTCGTTCTAGATTGTCCGCCGAGCGTGTCGCTGCTGTCCGAGAGCGTGGTCCGCGCGGCCGATGTGATCGTCGTCCCGATAGTGCCTTCGGCACTGTCGTTGCGCACGTTCGACCAGCTGCTCGAGCACCTGATCGCGCAGAGCAAGGCGAAGCCGCGCGTGGTCGGATTCTTTTCGATGGTCGACCGGCGCAAACGCCAGCATCGCGAGGTCGTAGCCGCATTGCCGGGTCACCGGGCGCAGGTTCACGCTCTCGTGGTGCCTGCCGCGACAGTGGTCGAGCAGATGGGTCTCGAGCGAGCGCCGGTGGCGGCGTTCGCGCCAAAGAGCGAGGCGGCCCGAACGTACGCGCAGCTGTGGAGCCTCGTTTCCGGCTGACCGTCTCTAGGGCCCGCACGAAGCCGTCAGGGTGTAGCCGTCCGGCGTCAGGCTCGCGTCAGGGTCATGGGCGAGCCGGCAGTCAGCGTCCTGCAACTGAATGTCGCTGTCGACAAGTCAAGCGCAACGGGACAGCTATTCGAGATGATGTGATGGGTAGGGAGGTGTAGGCCATGGCAGACGCGCGAGGCACGTTACGCATCTATCTCGGCGCTGCACCCGGCGTCGGCAAGACCTTCGCCATGCTGGGAGAGGCTCATCGGCGAGCCGAGCGTGGCACCGACATCGTGGTCGGAGTGGTCGAGACCCACGGTCGGGCCCACACCGCCGAACTGATCGGTGGTCTCGAGGTCATACCTATGCGGACCATCACGTACCGCGGGACCGAGTTCCAGGAGATGGACCTCGACGCGATCCTGGCCCGCCGGCCGAAAGTCGTGCTCGTCGACGAACTCGCTCATACGAATGTGCCGGGCTCGCGAAACGAGAAGCGCTGGCAGGACGTCGAGGAGTTGCTCGCCGCCGGAATCACCGTGTTGTCGACCGTCAACATCCAGCACCTCGAGTCGCTCAACGACGTGGTCCAGAAGATCACCGGCGTGCCGCAACGCGAAACGATTCCCGACGCGGTCGTCCGAGCCGCCGATCAGGTCGACGTCGTCGACGTCTCGCCCGAGGCGCTGCGCCGAAGGATGGCGCACGGCAACATCTACGGTCCCGACAAGATCGACGCCGCGCTCGGCCACTACTTCCGTATTGGCAATCTCACTGCCCTGCGTGAGCTCGCACTGTTGTGGGTGGCAGACAAGGTCGACGATGCGCTCCAGCACTATCGGCACGAGCACCAGATATCGGAAACCTGGGAGACCCGCGAGCGGGTGCTCGTTGCCATCACGGGCGGTCAAGAAGGCGAGATCCTGATCCGGCGGGCCGCCCGGATCGCCGCTCGTAGCGGGGCCGATCTGCTCGCCTTGCATGTCGCCCGATCCGACGGACTGTCGGGTGCCAACCCGACCATGCTCGCGCATCATCGCCGTCTCGTCGAATCGCTCGGAGGCAGTTACCACGAGATCGTCGGCGAAGACGTCGCGGCGACACTGATCGCATTTGCCCATGCCGAGAACGTCACGCAACTGGTGCTAGGAGCATCTCGCCGGTCGCGACTCGGTGCGCTGCTCACCGGCGCCGGCATCGGCGCCACCACAACCCGGTTGTCGGGCGACATCGACGTCCACACAGTCATGCACGATCAGGCCGGACGACGCCACACCGCTCCCTCGATGCCCGCTGGGCTCACGGTGCGTCGCCGTGTCGCCAGCACGATCGTGGCAGCCGTTCTCCTGCCACTGCTGACGGTCGCGCTCGCCAGCAGCCGTGGCACGCTGAACCTGTCGTCCGACCTGTTGGTGTATCTCCTCCTTGTCGTCGCGGTGGCACTTGTCGGCGGCCTCTATCCGGCCCTCACCACCGCGGTCGTCTCCAGCCTCCTGCTCAACTATTACTTCACTCCGCCGCTGTACAAGTGGACCATCGCGGAGCGCAACAATGTCTTCGCACTCGTGGCGTTCGTCGTTGTAGGTGCGACGGTCAGTGTCGTCGTCGAACTCACTGCGCGGCGTACGACGCAGGCCGCGCGTGCTGCAGCCGAATCGGAGACGCTCGCGACCCTTGCCGGCAGCGTGTTGCGGGGTGAGACCGCCGTATCTGCACTTCTCGAGCGCGTGCGCGAGACGTTCCAACTGGCGTCGGTGGCGCTGCTCGAACGCGACCCGGAGACCGATCGTGGTGAACCGCCGTGGCAGCTGGTCGCCTCTGTGGGTCCGCAGCCGTGCCAAAAACCGGCGGACGCCGACACGACGGTTCCCGTGGGTGACAGGTTCGCGCTCGGCGTGAAGGGCCGGCCATTGGCGGCGTCCGACCTTCGCATTCTCGGAGCCTTCGCCGCACAGGCCGCGACCGCGGTCGAACGGCAACGGTTGACTGAGGCCGCCGACGCGGCGCGGCCCCTCGAGGAGGCCGACCGCATGCGCACGGCGCTGCTCAATGCCGTCAGCCACGACCTGCGCACGCCGCTCGCCTCCGCGAAAGCCGCCGTCACCAGCTTGCGGAGTCGTGACATCGACTGGACGACGACCGAGCGTGCCGAGCTGTTGGCTACCGCCGACGAATCGCTCGACCGCCTGCATCGTCTCGTCGACAACCTGCTCGACATGAGCCGCATCCAGGCTGGCGCGCTGTCGATCCAGTACCAGCGGATCGCACTGAACGAAATCGTGCCGGTTGCTCTTGATGCCTTGGGAAAGGTCGCCGCGGGCGTCGTCATCGACATCCCCGATTCGCTGCCCGAGGTGACCACCGATCCGGCATTGCTCGAACGGGTGATCGCGAATCTGACCGCAAACGCGTTGCGATACGCCCCTGCCGACGTGCCGCCGCGGGTGTCGGCAAGCGCGCATGCCGGCGTCGTCGAGGTGCGGATCGCCGACCGCGGGCCAGGTATTTCCGCCGCCCAGCGCGAGCACATGTTCGCGCCGTTCCAACGTCTAGGCGACACCGACAACACGACGGGCGTAGGCCTGGGTCTCGCATTGTCGCGCGGGTTGATGGAGGCACTCGGTGGCACGATCACGCCGGAGGAGACGCCGGGCGGAGGGTTGACGATGGTGCTGGGCCTGCCGGTCGCGCCCCCGCTCTCATCAGACGTCACAGCACCGGACGCCGAGTCCGTCGATGCACACCAAGGCGCCACTGAGTGACCAGGATCTTGGTCGTCGACGACGAACCGCAGATCGTGCGTGCGCTCACCATCACGCTGAAGGCGCGCTCGTACGAGGTTGTGATCGCGGTGAGCGGACGCCAGGCGCTCGCGGTGGCTGCGCAGTCATCGCCCGACCTCGTCCTTCTCGACCTCGGCCTTCCCGACCTCGACGGCGTCGACGTGATCAGGGGACTGCGCAGTTGGACCAAGGTGCCGATCATCGTGCTATCCGGCCGAAACCAGGGCACGTCGAAGGTCGATGCACTCGATGCCGGCGCAGACGATTACGTCACCAAGCCATTCAACATCGACGAACTCTTGGCCCGGCTACGCGCGGTCACCCGCCGTGCACCCTCCGGAACAGAGGCATTGTCGGTCGTGGTCGGCGAGTTCACCATCGAACTGCCCGATCGGCGGGTGACATCGTGCAAGCCCGATGACGAGGGCGAGCCGGCAGGTGTACGACTGACGCCGACCGAGTGGCAACTGCTCGAGTTGTTGGTGCGACAGCCGGGACGGCTCGTAACGCAACGCGAACTTCTCAAGGAGATCGGGCGGGCAGACGTCGGCGACCAGAGTCACTACCTACGGCAGTTCATGAACCAACTGCGACGCAAGCTCGAACCCGAGCCGAGTCGGCCGCGGCATCTGATGACCGAACCGGGTATGGGTTACCGGTTCCAACCGTGATCGTGTGCTGGCGCGTCAGTGCACAAGTGCATCGTAGCGACGGCGATTTCGCCAGGGCTCACCTGCAGTTAGCGATTAGGCCGGGTTACGCGAATGTTCGCTCGCGTTCGCGGCCAGCACACTCATGTCCTCGCTGGCACTGCGCGCCGACAACCGGTAGACGAGCAGTTGCGCGGCCGCACACGCGCTGCCGATAGCGATGGCGACCAGGTGCTCGCGCCCGGCCAGATCGTTGCGAGCCACGAACGCCGCACCAACCGCGAGAGCGACGAGGGCACCCAGCCGGCCGCAGCCGAGAACTATGGCCAAGTAGGCCGCGAGGCCAATGGTTGCCGCCGACGGCCCGGTGTCGAGCGCGCTGCGCCACGACGGCGGCAGGACGCCGAAAGCAGCCGGCGCGTACCAGACGAAGTAGCGACCAGCCAGGGTCGCCACGATGTGTGCAAATGATGCGACGACGAGGGTGCGCCGGGCTCCAACGGCTGCTTCGGCCAGCCCGAAAGCCACCACGACCTGCACCAACGAGCCCCACACCGGCAACATCGGCGCGGGTGCGACGAGTGACCCCGGCAGCCGCAACAGTGCGGCACCGATCGGCGCGTCGACGCGTTCTCCGCAACAGGCCGCGACGACGCTTTGGGCAGCTGTGTGATCGAGCATCCAAGCCAGGACGGCCAACGCTGCCATGATCATCGTGAGCAGATAACCGCGCATCCCTCGGGCCCGCCACCGCTGGGTGACGACGGAGCGCAGGCGGGTGACCTCGTCGCCCAAGCCGACCACCAAAGTCCCCACACTGACCTCTTTACCGTCCCTGGCGCGATGTCACAACGAAGATATTTCGAGCCCGCCGCGTGATACCTCCGGGCAAGCCCTGAGATCCCCCTGATATTCCCGATCTTGCTGTCCGTTGCTCGCGGTCCACGGGAATCACTGGACGGCAATGAACCGTGTGAGCGCCAAATCCGTCTGTTACGTGCTTCGGCATCACATCGAGACGGTGATCCCCAAGTGTTGAACTTCGCTATTCCCAGAAGCCCGCGCAGGGTCGTAGATTGCGCGGGTCCGGCATGATCTGCGAAAGGGCCTTTCATGAACCTGATCAGTTCACACCGGCTGACCCGGCTCACCGCGTTCGTCGGCGCCAGCAGCGCCGCGCTCGCAACGTGGGCGGTAGCCGGAACTGCGGCCGCGGTTGGGGCCGTCCCGAACACCGTCGCCGCGAGCAGTTCCGGCGCTCCCCAGCACGTCGTCGTCCTGCTCAAGGACCAGCATGACAACCTGCCCGCCGGGCACGGCACGATCGCGGCGCGGGTGCAGGCGACGAACAGCGACCAGGCTCCGCTCGTTGCGAGAGCGCGAGCGGACGGCGGCACCGCGATCCGGCAGTTGCACGTCGCCAACGCGTTCGCCGTGACACTCTCGCCGGCCGGAGTGAGCGATCTTGCCAGTGACCCTGCTGTTGCCTCGGTCGTCCCCGACCTGCAGATTACGAAGACGGGCGGCAGCGGGACCGACGCCGGTGCCGGTGCTGCCTCGAGTGGCCCGACGCCCTTCGCGCTGGCACGCCCGCCGACGTCTAGCACGGTGTGCCCGACGGATCCTTCGAAGCCGTTGCTCGAGCCCGAAGCGCTGCAGGTGACGCACACCGCCTTCAGCAACAGCTCGACGCCGTCCGCCCAGCAGATCGCGACCGGCAAGGGCGTGGTAGTGGCGTTCCTGGCCGACGGCCTGGACATCAACAATCCTGACTTCATCAGGGCAGACGGCAGCCACGTGTTCATCGACTACCAGGACTTCAGCGGCGAGGGCCCGAACGCACCGACGCCCGGGGGCGAGGCCTTCGGCGATGCCAGCTCGATCGCGGCACAAGGGCGCGTGACGTACGACCTGTCGAACTTCGTGAACCCGGCGCACCCGCTGCCGCCCGGCTGCAACATCAAGGTGCGCGGCATGGCGCCGGACGCGTCGCTGGTTGGGCTGAAGGTCTTCCCGGCGGGTGGGTTCGCGTTCAACTCAGCGATCCTGCAGGCGCTCGATTGGGCCGTTACGGTCGACCACGCCGACGTCATCAACGAGTCGTTCGGGAGCAACCAGTTCCCCGACACCACTGACGACCCGACCGCAGTCTTCAACGAGGAGCTCGTCAAGTCAGGGATCGTCGTGACTGCGAGCAGCGGTGACTCCGGCTTCCAGAACAGCATCGGTTCGCCAGCGAGTGCTCCCGACGTCCTGTCCGTAGGCGCGAGCACGACGTTCCGCACCTATGCGCAGACCACCGATAACGGCTTCCAGCTGAGCAACGGCACCTACCGCAGCAACACCGTGTCGGGCTTGAGCTCGGGGGGCGTCACCCAGCCCGGCCGCACGATCGACCTGGTAGCGCCCGGTGACCTCGGGTGGGCCTTGTGTACGGCGAACCCCGACCTCTATTTCGACTGCACCGACAACTCGGGCAACCCGACGAACCTTGAGGAATTCGGCGGCACTAGCGAGTCGGCACCGCTGACGGCGGGCACCGCCGCGCTCGTCATTCAGGCGTACCGCGACTCCCACCATGGCGCGTCGCCGTCCGCCTTGCTCGTCAAGCGCATCATCACCAGCACGGCCGACGACCTCGGCCTGCCGGTGACCGAACAGGGCGCGGGGCTTCTCGACTCGTTGCGCGCCGTCCGGGCGGCCCGTGCCGTCGAATCTGCGGGTGGCACTGACGACGTGTTGGTCGAACCAGGGCAACTCGATCTCGCGACCGCGCCGGGTACGGATGCGCACGGCGACGTCAAGGTGACCAACCTCAGTTCGCACCCGAAGACCGTGAAGGCGAGCGTCAGGGGCGAAGGGCCGGTGCTCAACCGGGAGAGGGCGACCATCACGCTGTCGCCCCTGACCGACCCGACGTTCATCGACCAGCTCGGCCGAACGAGGTCCTTCCAGGAGAAGACGTTCACGGTCCCGCGCGGGACAGCGAACCTCGACGCGAACATTGCCTGGGCTGGGCCGGGAGCCATCGTGCGGCTACTGCTGCTCGACCCGAACGGCGTGTATACCGCGTACTCGATCCCGCAAGGGTTCGGCGACTTCGGTGAAGTCGCGGTACCGACGCCGGTGCCGGGAACCTGGACGGCGGTTCTCTTCACCGCGGCCAGCGCTGCCGGATTCGCCGGGAACGTCGAGTTCACAGCAATCAACCGTGGGACGTCGAGTGGCGGCAGTGTCTCGCCGTCCACCCTGCATCTCGGCGCCGGCGAAAGTGCCTTCGTGCACGTGTCGGTACCGGCGTCGTCGCCGGTCGGAGACACCTCGGACGCCCTCGTGCTGAGCCCGATGGAAACGGCAGCCGCCAACACGGCAAGCAGCGCGGAAAGCACTGCGGGTCCGATCGGTACGACGAGCGCCGTCCCGATCGTGGTTCGCACGCTGGTGCATCTCGAAAACGGGCAAGCGACCTTCCACGGTAGCTTCAGCGGTGGCAACGGGCGCGGAATCCCGGGGCCGGGCTCGACGTATGCATTCGAGGTCCCCGCGAACTCGCCGAACCTGTCGGTCGGGCTCACTGTTGACGGCAACTCGAACGAGGCGTTCTACGCGTTCCTCGTCGATCCGAACGGTGAGGCCGTGTCGGAGCAGACGAACCAACGGGTCGACAGTTCGGGCAATATCACACTGCTCCCTGCCGTTCAGTTGAACCACGTCAACCCGCAGGCAGGGCGCTGGCAGTTGGTGTTCGCTGTGTTCGGTCCGATCGCGGGCACCGCGACGTCGACGCCGTTCACCGGCAGAATTTCCACAGCGGCCGTCGCAGTCAGTGCGTCCGGCGTGCCGAACAGCGCGTCGACGACACTGGTTGCGGGGCATCCGGTGACGGCGAACCTGTCATTCACCAACAACGGAGCCGCACAGGCGAGCTACTTCGTCGACAGTCGGGCGACCACTCGCGTCGACACGCCACTTGTCGTGCTCAACAACCCGTACCTGTTCGCCAACGACATCTTGCCGCCGTTCCCGGCGTTCAGTGTGCCGACAGAGAGTGACGGGTTGACAGTGTCGTCGGTATCGAGTTTGCCGACATTGTTCGAGATCTCGCCGTTCCCGGCTGACCATCTGGANNAGGGTGACCCGGACGTCGAGGCCGGGCCGGCGGGTACGCACCCGTCGGTGACGCTGACCGATCCGATCGTGGCGCCGCAGACCTGGTTGGCGCTGCCTGGGAGCATCGGACCGTTCGGCGACGCGGGGAGTCCGGCAGTGACGAACACGTTCACCGCGACGGCGCACACTCGGCCGTTCGACACGACGGTGACGTCGACGAGTGGCGACCCGCTTCTTGGCGACGTCAATTCGGCGGCGCCTGCTGCGACGCCGGTGTCGGTCGAGGTCGGCGCGAGCGGCACGATCACCGTGACGTTCACACCGTCGGGATCGCCGGGCACGATCGTGCAGGGCTTGCTGTTCCTCGACACGTTCGATTCCGTGACCGGCAGCACCAACGAAGTGGCTGTGATTCCGTACATGTACAAGATCGGCAAGTAACCCGCAGGTCGATCACGTTTGCATGATCGAACCCCCCGAGGACAGGCCCCAAACCTGTCCTCGGGGGTCATGCCTGTCCAGGGGCCGGTCCCCGTCCCGCATATCCTCACCAATCGGCCCGGCTGGCCGATGGAGGATCGAGAACTCACCGGCGCACGACGACGGGACTTGCGATGCGGTCAGGCCCGGACGCGTCCTTGTCCGCTGGACGCCGAGTCACGGGGTCAACCGCTGGCATGGGCCGCTGGGCCAGTGTCGGATTGGGCTCGTTGTTGCTCGCGGTCTCGATCGGCGGGATCGTCTCCAGCAGTCAGGTAAGCAACGGGATCGAACGGGCCGAAGGTGCCGTCGCGACGACCGACCTGTACCAGCAGGCTGGGTACTTCGTCGCAATCGAAGACGCTGAGCTGAACAGCTATCGCATCACCCTGCTGCCCGCAGACTTGACAGCTCACTCCACCGCTGAGGACAGCCTCGACGCAACACTTAGTGCGCTCGCCGCGAAGGCGGACGGCGCCGGCGCCCTGCAGGTGGCGGGACTTGTTGCGGCTCATCGCCGGTACAAGGATCTTTCCCAGCAGGTTGTGAAGCGAATCGACGGCGGCCAGATCTTTCAGTCGAGCGAGCTCGAGACTGACGCTGTCGAGCCGGTCAGGGACATGTTGGCAGTGCACCTCAAGAAGTTGGAGACATCACAACAATCGAGCAGCGCAAGAGCGTTACGAGTGGCGAGTCTCAATGGCGAGCGGTTGCGCTGGGGAACTCCCATCGCATTTGCGCTCACCTTGGTCGTCATCGTGGGGCTGTCGCGCGTCACGAGACGACACCGCCGCGCCGTGCGCTATCAAGCGCTTCATGACGCGTTGACAGGCCTGCCCAACAGAATGCTGTTCGCCGATCGCGCCGCACACGTCATGGCGGCCGCCCGCAGAACTGGCGCCGAGCCGGTGGTGATGATGCCGGATCTCGCCCGCTTCCAGGAGGTCAACGACACCTTCGGCCAGCGTCAAGGCGATGACTTGCTCGTCCAAGTCGCCAGTCGTGTCAGTGCACTGGTTCGTGCGGGCGACACTGTAGCCCGGCTCGGTGGCGACAAGTTTGCACTCTTGCTCGCCGACGGTGGATCGAACGCCGGCTCTGAAGCTGCCGGGCGCATCTTGGCAGCTCTCGAAGAGCCGTTCGACCTGGACGGGACAGCGGTGGGCCTTGAGGCGAGCATTGGAATCGCAACGGCTGCGAGCGAGCCGTCGCCGGAAAACGCACCCCCGGACGACGCGGCGCAGTTGATGCAACACGCGGACGCTGCGATGTATCGGGCGAAGGCTGACCGATCGGGATACGCGCACTACCTTGCCGGCGCCGATCAGCGGACCCACGGCCATCTGGCGCTGCTTGCTCAGCTCCGGCAAGCGTTTGACCACGACGAGCTGGTGCTGCACTTTCAGCCGAAAGTCGCCGCCGACAATGGCGAAGTGCTGGGCGTCGAAGCGCTGGTGCGCTGGCAGCATCCAGTTAGAGGGCTCCTTCCGCCGATCGCGTTCATCGAGCTGGCCGAGAGCACGACGCCAATTCACCGACTGACGACCGTCGTGGTCGACAAAGCCTTGACCTTTGTTCGGTATCGGCTCGACCAAGGTCTTCCGATGCCGGTCGCCGTCAACGTGAGCGCCCGCGGTCTGCTCGACCAGGCCTTCCCGGCGAAGATCGCGGCCCAACTTGCTCACCATGGCGTGCCCGCGGAGCTGTTATGGATCGAGATCACCGAAGGCACGATCATGGCCGACCCTGACAAGGCGCTGGCGATCCTCACGGAACTACGCGGTATGGGCATTCGGTTGTCGGTCGACGATTTCGGCACCGGATACTCGTCGATGGCGTACCTGAAGGTGCTGCCCGTCGACGAGTTGAAGGTCGACCGGACTTTCGTCAAGGGCATGACGACTGACGAGGGCGATGCGGTTCTCGTCCAGAGCGCGATCGACCTCGGCCACAACCTAGGGCTGTCGGTCGTCGCAGAGGGTGTTGAGGACGACGAGACGCTGGTGGCGCTCAAGAATCTCGGCGTCGACGTCGTCCAGGGGTACTTCTTGGGTCGGCCGATGGCTCCGGAACTCCTCGACCAATGGATCGTAGATCGCGCGATCGTTGCACTGCCGCGCTAGGAGCCGGCGAGTCTTCGCAGTGCTGAGTGCACCTGAACTGGCCGATCTGACAGCACTGTGGGCTGCGAAGAGGTCATGCGAGTACGGCGACTTAGCTCGTTGCGAGTCTGCGCAACTGGCGGACCGCAGTCTCCATTGTCGCCGGCGGCGCAGGGAATCGTTCTAGATCGCAGCATCGATCGAGAAGCCCTTCGACGATCGAGGCCCGCTCGATCACCTCGGCGCCGTCGATCGTACCCGGAAGGACCCTGACCTCGAGAGTGTCGCGCGTCGGATCGTTGCGGAGCAGCTGGGTCAGGTTGACGTCGAAGAACTTGGTGAGGCGACCCCGAGTGGCTGCGTCACGCAGCTCGTCCCACGTCGGCGTGCCATCGGCTACCGCCACGAGTTCGTCGGGCAGCGCAGCCAGCCGACGGCACTTGCCGTTGGTGCCGAGAACCTGACGCAACGGCTCACGCCAGTGCGCGAACAGCCGGACGACGTTCGCCAGAGTGGACGCCGCACGAAACGGTCCGCCGTCGACGTGTTGGTGGACTGCGGCCTCCTGCGGAACCATGAAACCGAGGGCGCGGGCGGGCCCGAGCAACTCCTCGACGGCAGCAGCGTGGTCGGCGACCAGCGGCGGAGTGACGATCTCGCACACCCGCTCACGGTGTCCGCCGGACGGCGTCGCCAACGCGATCGTCGCGCCGTCCGAGTCGAGCCGCCACACATTGCCAACTCGTTCGGTACGAACGCCCCACAGCGCAGCGACCCTGTCGAGCGATGTCTCGAGCGAGCCGCCCGGGTCGCTGAAGCGCGCCAACAAGCGCAGCAGCCGCGGGTCATCGGTGAGTAGCCGATGCCAACCGGACGGCGCCGCCGCGGTCGGGTCGAGATCGGCGACGATCGTCACGTCGTCGACCAATGTGCATAGCTGCTCTCCCGACCCGCGAATCACTTCGAAGCCCTGCGTGAGGTGGAGAAACCGGCCGCCAAGATGCGCCACCGGCGCTGGCTCGCTGTCGTGATGCCACACCGCCCGAACCTGACCGTCGCATCGGCTCGCGAGCGCGTCGGCCAGGCTGCGCCTGCTCGCGCCGCGCGGCGCGAGCAGTTCCACCTCGAAGCCGGTGCGAAGGCGCAGCACGCTAGACACCAGACTCAGGCCGACAGTTCACGGCGCGATCGGCAGGGTCTGCCCGGCGAGCAGTTTCTGACCGGCCTCCGATTTGACCTGGCCGATGTCGGTCTCGTGCCAGAGCTTTCCGAGCGTGACCGCGTCGTCGTAGTTGTAGCCCGCGGCGAAGTAGGCGGCCAGACCAGGATCGGCCGAAGAAGAGGCCGAGTCGGACGGCGCGGTCGGGCCACTCGGAGGAATGGGAAGGGTCTGCCCGGCGATCACTTTCTGACCGGCGTCCGCCTTCACTTGGGCGATGTCTGTCCGGTTCCACAGCTTTCCGAGCGTGACGGCATCGTTGTACGTGTAGCCAGCGGCGAAGTAGGCGTCGAGCGCAGGACCACTCGGACGAATCGGCAGGGCCTGCCCGGTGATCAGCTTCTGACCGGCGTCGGCCTTGACCTGGCCAATATCGGTTTCGTGCCACATGGTGCCGAGCGTGACCGCGTCGTCGTAGTCGTAGCCCGCGGTGAAGAAGGCGTTCTGCGCCCTTTCCGCCGCAGTCATTGGCGTGCCGTTCGGCGTGACTGGCAAGGTCGCGCCCTCGAGCAACTTCAGTCCGGCGGCCGCCTTGACCTGTGCGATGTCGGTCTGCTTCCACAAGCTGGCGAGCGCTACCGCATTGTCGTAGTCGTATCCGTCCGCGAAGTATTCGTTCAATTCCTGCTGCTCGGTGTAAGCACTTGCCGTCGGGCTTGCACTCGGCGTCGCGCTTGCGCTCGGCGTCCCGCCGCCCGATGCCGGCTGCACCGCAGTGACCTCGTCGTTCGATCCCGGGTGCCACTCCCAACGAGGAAACGTGACTGCGCCGGCCACCAAACCCGCTCCCAACACAGACGCACCCGTCGCGCGGGCCGCCCGACGCCGGCGGCAATACGCGCGCGCGATCGCATTCGCTCTCTCGAGCACGGTGGCCGCGTCGGGCGCGAGAAACTCGTGCGCTTCGAAGGTCTCGGTCAGCTCATCGATTCTGTCGTTCATGAGATGTCTCCTGCCACGGTGATGTGCTGCCGCTCCGACTGGAGCCGCAAGGTCTTCAGTGCCTTGGATGCATTGCTTCGGACCGTTCCGCGTGCGCAACCAAGCAGTGCGGCAATCTCGTCGTCGTCCAACTGCTCGTAGTAGCGAAGAACCAGGACGGCGCGCTGCTTGGGAGGCAGCGTGGCGAGCCGGCTCCAGAGGTCGTCGGCGTCCGCCATGGCGTCGGCGTGATCGCGTGACCCACCTCTGCCGTCGCTCAGCTCGAGTACCCGCTCCCCGACCGCCCGCACATTGCGGACGGCCCAGCGCCGGCGCCACGAGAGGTATTCGTTGAGCACCATCTGCCGGACGTACGCATCCGGCGAATCGGCACTCGCGATCTTGCGCCAGCGCACCTGCGCCCGAGCCAACACATCCTGGACGACGTCCTGTGCCAACTCTCGGTCGCCCGTGAGCACCACCGCATAGCGGAGCAGTTGGGCCAGCCGGGTCGCGGCGAACTCGGCGAAGGTCACACCACCAAGACGCGCGAGAGCGGCGATCGGTGTAACGCCCGAGCCAGAATTCTTTCGCGGGCGCTGCACGACCCCGGCTGCGGTCGCTTACCAGAGCCAGGGGAGAAAGCGCCGGCGTACAAGCAGCCGGTAGTCCGCGTAGCCGGGATATTGCTCGACCAACCAGGCTTCTTCGCGGCGGCGCTTGGCGTCGAGGAAGATCGTCGCGAGGACCAACGGCAGCAGTGCCACCGGTGACGAAATCAGCGCCCAGCACAGAATCAGCAACAGCGCACCGCCGTAGATCGGGTGACGCACCATCCCGTAGACCCCGTCTTGTCTCAGTGCGCCGTCCGCGATCGGCCGCGGGAAGGGAGTCAGTTGCCGGCCGAGGCCAACGCCGCCCCCGACGAGCAGCGCGNNGCCGGCGCGGGCCAGGCCGCTCCGAAGACGCCGGCTCCGACCGCAGTGAGGAAGAACGCGAACTGAAGACTCACCCAGCCGCCGCCGCGACGGCCGAGAGAGGGCAGTCGGGTTCGTGCGGGCGGTGGGTCACCAGTCGGCGTCCCGCTTGCAGCGTTCATGACGCGGCCAATCGACGTCGACCCAGGAACCGCGCTGCGACGCCGTCGACGGCGGGCCCCATCGCCGCGCCGCCCACAACTACTTCATGAGCACCGCGCGTACGACGCCAACTTCGGAAGTCGCCTCGACACCAAGGTGTTCGTCAAGGCGCGGACCGGAGTGTCTGCTGCAAGCGCACGCGCCGCACTAGTCGCCGCCGCTGCGAGTTATCCGGGTGTCAAGGTACTCGACCGCGCCGCGTACAAGACAGAGCAGACCAAGGTACTTAACTAACTGCTCGCCCTGGTCTTCGCCTTGCTCGGCCTGGCGATCATCATCGCGCTCATGGGAATCGCCAACACGTCGGCACTGTCGATTGCCGAGCGGACTCGCGAAGTCGGTCTACTGCGCGCAGTGGGCATGACGCGTGCCCAGCTGCGGTCCTCGATTCGTTGGGAAGCTGTCATCATCTCGCTGCAGGGCACGCTGCTCGGGTTGGTCATCGGTACGTTCTTTGGGTGGGCCCTCGTCGGCGCTCTGCACGATCAAGGGATCACAGTGTTCCGGCTGCCTGTCACGAGCCTGCGTGTCGTCGTGCTCGTCGCGGCGCTCGCCGGTGCTCTCGCCGCAGTTCTCCCGAGCAGGCGGGCCGCGAAGCTGGACGTGCTGCGGGCGGTCGTGACCGACTAGGCCCTCAGATCAATACGGGTCAAGAAGACCGGGAGAGCAGCTCGCGCAGACTCATCGGGCG
>PLCK01000064.1 GCA_003134755.1 Actinomycetota bacterium
TGACGGCGGCCGGCACGGTGCCGCCGGCGAAGGTACTGGTGCTCGGTGCAGGGGTCGCGGGTCTTCAGGCGATCGCCACGGCTCGGCGTCTTGGCGCTGTGGTTTCGGCCTACGACGTGCGAACTGCGGCGGCCGAAGAAGTAAAGAGTCTCGGCGCGACATTCGTCGCGTTGGACCTCGAGGCGCTCGAGGGCGCCGGCGGTTACGCCCGCGAGATGACCGACGAGCGGGCCGCGCGGCAGCGTGAGCTCTTGACACCGTTCCTCGCCGCGTCCGATGCGGTCATCACCACGGCGGCGGTGCCGGGGCGAAAGGCCCCGCTGCTCATCGACACCGCGATGGTCGAGGCAATGCGCCCAGGGACTGTCATCGTCGACATCGCGGCCGAGTCGGGCGGTAATTGTGAGCTCGCGCGACCGGGAGAAGAAGTCATTCACAACGGCGTCCTGATCTGGGGCGGTCGCAACATGGCAAGCGGGATGGCCTTCGATGCAAGCCGGCTGTATGCACGCAACCTGTCGAACCTGGTGCTGCTGATGACGAAGGACGGCAACGTGGTCCCTGACCTCGACGACGAGATCGTCGCGGGCTGCCTCGTCGTCCACGCCGGCGAGGTCCGCGAATGAACAACATCGGGTTGCTCACCATCTTCATGCTGTCGATGTTCGTCGGGTTCGAGGTGATCTCGAAGGTTTCGGCGGTTCTGCACACACCGCTGATGTCGGGAGCGAACGCGATCCATGGCGTGATCCTGGTCGGCGCGATCCTGATCACCGGGACTGCGACCGGTGCCGTTCAGATCACCCTCGGTCTGGTCGCCGTAGTGCTCGCCACGGCCAATATGGTCGGTGGGTTCGTGGTCACGGACCGCATGCTCGAGATGTTCAAGGGCCGCGGCAAGGCGAAGGCTGCCGTCGCGGCCAAGGACGCGACCGACGAACGGCCCGCTACGTGAGCACCGCGACGCAGTCGGCTTACCTCGTCACGGCCCTGTGCTTCATCCTCGCGTTGAAGGGCCTGTCGTCACCGAAGACTGCGCGCAACGGTAACCTGATTGGCGCGTTCGGTGCCGCCATCGCGGTCGTCGTTACCGTGGGCCAGCGACATCTCGGTCACCGACCGCTCATCATCGGCGCCATCGTTGTCGGGGCAGTCGTGGCAGTACCCGCTGCCCGCATGGTCAAGATGACCGCGATCCCGCAGATGGTCGCCCTGTTCAACGGTGTCGGCGGTGGCGCCGCGATGCTGGTCGCGCTCGACGAGTATGTGCGGCTGCACCGCCTCGACTCGACGGCGGCGTCCATCGCCGTCGCGTTCACGGCCATTGTCGGAAGCGTTAGCTTCACCGGGTCGCTCATCACGTTCGCGAAGCTGCAGGAGCTGATGACCGGCCGCCCGATCCTGGTTCCGGGCGCTCAGTTCGTCACGTCGTTGGTCGGGCTCGGTGCGGTCGGCTGCGGAATTGCTGCTGTCGCGGCGTCCAGCGTGCCCTTGCTCGTCATCTGTACGGCGCTATCACTCGCACTCGGCGTGTTGTTCGTACTGCCGGTCGGTGGCGCCGACGTCCCCGTCGTCATCTCGCTGCTCAACGCGTTCACCGGGCTCACAGTTGCTGCCTCGGGCTATGTGCTCGACAACACGTTGCTCATCGTCGCCGGCACATTGGTCGGTGCGTCAGGAACGATGCTGACGCAGTTGATGGCGCATGCGATGGGCCGGCCGATCACCGGTGTGCTGTTCGGCGCGTTCTCCGGTTCGTCGACGGCCGGGTCGACGGCCGAGCTCACGTCGTCGGCCGACCGCGGCGTCCGATCGGCAGGCGCCGACGACATCGCGATCCTGCTGGCCTACGCGCGCAAGGTGGCGATCGTGCCCGGCTACGGCCTCGCGGTCGCGCAGGCCCAGCACACCTGCCGCGAGTTGGTCGACCTGCTCGAGTCGCGGGGCGTGCAGGTGTTCTACGCCATCCATCCGGTCGCCGGCCGCATGCCCGGCCACATGAACGTGCTGCTCGCGGAGGCCAACGTGCCCTACGAGCAACTCAAAGAGATGGACGACGCCAACCCAGAGTTCTCGTCGACCGATGTCGCCGTGGTGGTCGGCGCTAACGACGTCGTCAACCCGGCCGCGCGCGACTCGGTCGGCAGCCCGATCTACGGCATGCCGATCCTGAATGTCGACGAGGCCACCAACGTCGTCTTCATGAAGCGCTCGATGCGCCCCGGGTTCGCGGGCATCGACAACGAGCTGCTCTACCACCCCAAGACCACGTTGTTCTTCGGCGACGCGAAGGACTCCCTGTCGAAATTGGTCGCGGCGGTCAAAGCCCTTTAGTCCTGTTTCGGTTGTTTAGGGGCGTTACCGCCGCCTCGCTACCTGACTTGCGGCTGCCCTGCGGTGCTGACAGCATCCCCGGGTTCAGATCCGACCCCGACGCACCATCAGGAGCCCTCCCGGTTCGGCCGATGCACAAGCGAGCCCACTCAACCGACGCATCTCGGCCGTCACGCGAACACCGAACGAGGAGTCTCATCAGTGCGATTGCCCCGCGCGAAACGATTCGGGACGCCGCTTGTCGCGGCCGTGATCGGCGTGGCCGCGCTGGGCACGGGGGCCGCGTTCGCCGTGAGCAAGCTGTCGACGAGCGCGAAATCGGGTGCCTCGGCCGCCGTCGGTGCGCCGAGTTCGGCAACGTCCGCGGCGCCCGCGGGCTCGAGTTCAGCCGCCGGCTCGCCTCCGGCCGGCGCTGACGGCAGGTCAACCACGGCGACCGGTTCGTCCGGCGGCCCTGCGCTGCCCCCGATGCAGTCTCCGGGCGCGACGTCCGCCGCCCCGCCGGCGAAGGTGACGCCCAGCGGATCTGCGCCGCCCGCCGGTAGGGACACACCTGCACCCCCACCGCCGCCGCCCGGGCCGACCACCGCCGTGCCGACGCAGCCGGCCCCCTCCCAGCCGCTGCCGACAGCGGTGCCGCCGCCCTCCGCGCCGCGGCCGGGCGGCGTGCCAGGACCGGGCAACACCGGCGTCCCGGCCGGCACCACGCTGACCGTCGTCAACGGTGACCTGACCATCTCGACCGCAGGTCAGGTGCTCGATGGTCTCGATATCAAGGGCGGGCTGACCATCAACGCCAGCAATGTCGTCGTCCGGCGAAGCCTGATCGAAGGTCGGTCAGGTCGCACCAGCGTCATCGTGGCATCTGGGACCGGCATCGTGTTTTCGGACGACGAGGTCACCGTCGCTTCGCCGTCGCCGGCCAGCGACGGTATGAGCGTGAAGAACTCCACAATCACCCGGCTGAACATCCACAGCGGTGTCGACGGCATCAAGCTCGGAGCCAACTCGACCGTGACGAGCAGTTGGATCCACGGTCTGTCGGCGTTCGCATCCGACCCGGCCCAGGGTGGGCGAGCGACCCACAACGACGCCATCCAGATCATGTCGGGCACCAACATCCACGTCAGCGCCAACAACCTGCAGGTGACGTCGAACAACAACTCCGCGATCCAGGTCACTCAGGACCAGGGAGCGGTGAGTGCCCTCGTCGTCTCGTCGAACTGGGCGGACGGTGGCGGCTGCACCTTCAACTTCTCCGGTCACGGACCGGGCGGCGCGCTGTTGTCGATGAGCGGCATCACCGTGGTCAACAACCGCTTCGGCCACGGCTCCAAGTTCAACTGCCCTGTCCTCATCGATCGCCAGACGACCATCAGCCAAAGCGGGAACGTCTATGACGACACGGGCAAGCCGATCGCGATCCAGGCGCATAACTAGCTCGCTCAGGGCGTACCGGTGGTGCCGTAGAGACGGTCACCGGCATCGCCGAGGCCGGGAACGATGTATCCGTGCTCGTTGAGGCGTTCGTCGACACCAGCCGTGACGACCGAGACCGGTACCGCGGAATCGCCGAAGCGCGATTCGACGAACGCCAGACCCTCGGGCGCGGCGAGCAGGCAGATCGCGGTGACCTGGTCGGCGCCGCGCGCGATCAGCAACTCGATCGCGGCCGTCAGCGTGCCGCCCGTCGCGAGCATCGGGTCGAGCACGTAGACCTGCCGTCCCGACAGCGATTCGGGCAGCCGTGACGCGTACGTCGTTGGCACCAGCGTCTCCTCGTCGCGGACCAGTCCGAGGAACCCGACCTCGGCGGTCGGCAGCAGTCGGCACATGCCTTCGAGCATGCCAAGACCGGCCCGTAAGACCGGGACGACGAGTGGCCGGGGCCGTGCCAGGCGCAAGCCGCGCGCGTGAGCGACCGGCGTGACCACGTCGACGACGGTGGTGCGGACGTCGCGGGTCGCCTCGTATGCCAGCAGCGTGACGAGTTCGTCGGCCAGCCGGCGGAAGGTCGGCGAGTCGGTGCGCTGGTCGCGCAGCGCGGTCAGCTTGTGGGCGATGAGGGGATGGTCGGCCACCAGGGTTCGCATGGCACGCCACCGTAACGCCCCTGGGAACGGGCTGCGAATGGGCTGGAAACCGCCTGGGAGCGGCCCACCTGCCGAATCCGGACGGTCCGCCCATTGGCTGACTTCGCGATCGCGTGCCACGATGCGCAGAAGGTTGCGTGCGACGGGCGGCAGCGCGGGAGTCGGAGGAGGAGTCATGGCGAGCGATCGCAGGCCAGGGTCGAGTTCGAGCGCAGGCTCAGACTCGGGCTCGGGCTCGGGCGAGACGGGCCGTGACTTCGCCGTCGTGTGCTACCGCGAGGAAGGGCGATGGGAGCTGGGCCTGCTGCCCGAGCGGGCGACGTCCAGCCTCGAGGCCCTGCTGGGGGCGCTTCGGCAGCAGCCAGGCGAAGTGGGCACGGTCGGGTTCGTCGACATCGCCGACGATTTCTTCATCGCGGCCAGGGTCATCGGCGACGACGTCCGGCTGATGCTGTCGGACATTACCGCGGCAGATGAATGGGCGCTGGCGCGTGAAGTTCTCGAATACCTGGGCATACCTGAGCCTGCCGACGAGGACTTCGACGACGTCGTCCCCGCTGGTGATCTTTCCCTGTTCAGCGACCTCGGGTTGCCCGAGATCGAACTCGGTCTCATGCTGTCTGATATCGATGCGTACGCCGATGAGATGCTGTTCTCGATCGCCCGCCGCCTCGGATTTGGCGACGATCTCGAGCGTTTGGTCGACGCCGCGGTGCACTAGCTCGATCATCTGAATCGACCCATCCCCCACCGCCCCAGATGAGTCTCCACGGGAGAGTGTGTGTCCCACTTCGCAGCCCTGGTGGCAAGAACCTCCGACGGTTGGAAGAGTTCGGAGATCGAACTCGAGGGCGTTGCCGACATCGACGAGGTCGCCGATGTGCTGCGCGACGCGTCCGTCGACGAGGGTCCGGTGTTGCTCTTCGTCGAAGAGGACGACGAGTGGTTCGGCATCGTGCGCGTCGACGGCATCGGCGAGCCGCGCAGCTTCATCTCCGACGCCAGGGTGGTGCCCGCGAGTGAGTTGGCGGGGCTGGTGTTCGAAGAGGAACTGCCCCAAGAGGACCTCCTCGCCGACGTCGATATTTCTCTTGACGAGGACGCCGAGCTAGAGGAAGAGGAGGAAGAGTCCGCGGTGCGACCCGATGCCGAGCCGCGAGGTGCATCCGATGTGCTCGCCGACCTCGGAATCCCCGCAGCTGAGCTGCTCGCCATGTGTGCCGAGGAGGGCATGTTGCCGGCCGACGTCATCTCGGCGGTCTGCGAGCGCCTTGGCTGCGCAGAGGAGATCGAGGTCTACCGCTGACCGGCGCCGCGTCGGACGAGTCGCTCATGCGGCTCGCCCTCGCGCAGGCGTTGTTGACGGCTGATTCAGACGACGTCCCCGTCGGCGCCGTCGTGGTCGATGCGGATGGCGCGGTCGTCGGGGTGGGNNCCGCGCACGCCGAGATGCTCGCGCTGCGGGCGGCCGCTGTTGCCATGGGTAGCTGGCGGTTGTCGGGCTGCCAACTCGTCGTGACGCTAGAGCCGTGCACGATGTGCGCGGGTGCCGCAGTTCTGTCGCGAGTCTCGCGGGTGGTGTTCGGGGCCGTCGATCCGAAAGCCGGCGCTGTGGGTTCGCTCTGGGACGTCGTCCGCGATCGTCGCCTGAATCACCGGCCCGAAGTCGTCGGCGGCGTTCTCGAGGCGGAGTGTGGTGACCTGCTCAGAGCGTTCTTC
>PLCK01000052.1 GCA_003134755.1 Actinomycetota bacterium
GGGATGGTGGTGTCCGTTGGGGTGGTGGTGTCGGTCGGGGTGGTGGTATCGGTCGGGGTAGTGGTGTCGCTAGGCGTCGACGAGGTCGGGTGTCGCGTCGGCGTCGGTGTCCGGCCATGGGTCGGCGTTGGCGTCGGTCTGTGCGACTTTGACGGCGTCGGCTTGGCGTGCGGCGCCGGCGACTTGGAATGGGTCGGGTTCGCGCTGGCCGTCGTTGCTGGCGCCGCGGAGGGTGAGACGGTCGGTGCGCCGGCCGGCGGCGGCGGCGGTGGGGTAGTCGGCGTAGGCGCGCTGAAGCTGTCAGGGCAATTCGCGAGGACGGTCGCGAGCGCATCGTGTTCGGTCTGAGTTACGGTCAAGAGGAAATCGGCCTTCACCTTGATCTGCTGCGCGACGTAACTGCAGCGATCATCTGTCTCGGGCGGTAGCCACTCGGAGGCGTTGGATTGGCCTTTCAGAGCCAGGTCGGAGGTTGCGACGGCGAGCAACTCTTCGGGGTCGTTCGCGAATCCGCGGCGCTGGTCCGCAGTCCAGGTCGATGCGCCGCTGACCCACGCGTCTGCCAACGCGACGACATAGTCGACGGAGACGAGGTGATTGGCTGGTTGCGCCTCGTACCACAGCCACTTCCCGGTGTAGGGGTCGAAGAGCGAGCCGCTCACCACGTCACACGCGCGCTTGGCTTTTGCCACCACATTCGTGAGATCGCGTTCGAGGATGAAGTTCAGCGTGTTGCATTTCGAACTGCTGACTGTCAGTGGCGAGGTGTCGAAACTGTCGGGTGCGAATCCTGGGGCGCCTTGGTCGGTGCGAATCTGCAGCGTGCCCAGCAGATCGAGGACGGTGCCCTTCGGGGTCGGCGGCTGCGGCGTGGGGGGCGCGACGAGCTGGAAGTCGGCCTGCGGCGTGAACACCTTCGACGAACTCGTGCAGCCGGCTACGACGACAGCTGCGACCAGCGCGCCGACCACGATGGCGAACTGCCTGGACGTGATCGAGCGCGCATGATGGCGCCTGAGCCGAGCCACTGAGGTCCCCCCTCGAATGTGATCGGAGTCAGCATTTCTCGTAACGGCAGCGCCGTCTAGACCACAAGCGGGTCACTTTTTCGCCACCGGCATTCTCGTGCCTCGGCCGATCGCGCGACGCATTCGCTCAACGCGATGGTGCGCACACGTAGAGTGAGATGCGGCTACCGGGCGGCTGCGCTGCCAGCCGAGATCTCGAGTCCGCTGGTGTCGACAGCTTCGAAGGCGCTCGCGGGTACGGCCTTCAACTGCGAGATCAGCGAAGCCGGCCAAGCGTCGTCCGCCGTCCCCTGGAAGAACCACGGCGACCCGTTGTCTGCGAGCACCAGTCCGTAGGTCTGCATCGCGCGGAGCACGGTCTGGGTCTGCGCGCTGTACCCGCTGATCGCAAACCCAGCCTTCAACCGGAATCGCGCACCCATGGGCGGCAACGACGCGTTGCGCTGCGAACTCGCGTCGTGCCGGGCCGGCCACAGGTGGAGGGCGTCCGTCGCGTTGGTCGTGAAGCGGATCGCGTGGTCGACATGCCCGGCGGCGACTTCATCCCATCGCAAGAGCCCGGGCAGGATCGGCAGTCCCGCCGCGTCGGCCGACGTCCAGCCGTTCGGTCGCAACGCATCGCTCGACAACGACCAGTGCGCTCCAGAACCAGCAGTCCAGCCGGACGCCGGTGAGTTAGTGTTCCACGTCTCGAACAGCTCACAGGTGTCGGCGGTCACCACGATCGCGTGCCGGTCTCCGGAGGCGGTGGGTCCGCCCTCAATTTGGGTGTCGGGGCCGAGTGGGTATGACAGACGGTCGCTCTCGTCCGCGTAGTCGAACGTGACAGGCACCCGTGGGTGCCCGGCCGGCACCACGGTGACCGGAATTCCGTACGGCACCGGCTGCGCGCCGAAGGACGGTCCGAAGTCGGGATGCAGGCGCCGGCTCGATGCCCCCATCGCACTCAGCCACTGGGCGCTGTGCGGATCGACGGGCAACGACCGCACGTCGGCGTGCCAGAAGTTGTCGGCCGGAAAGATCTGGCAATGCGTGCCGGCGAGCACATCGCTTCCCGATGCCTTCCCACCGGGTGGCGGCGCAGGGGGCGCAGGGGGCGCCGGCTTTGGGGGCGCGGGCGCGCTCGACGCGGACGACACGGACGACGCGGAGTGTGTCGCGGTGGCATGCGTCGAGCTCGCCGTGGTCCGGGCGGCGGCCGTTGGGGTGGCGGACGTGGAGGCAGACGCTGCCGCTAACGCGGCGGATGCTGGTGCAGACGACGTCGCGGGTGGGGCGGCCGTGATCGAGGAGGCAGGGCCTGGGTTCGACGTGCCAGCGGTCGACGAACTCGGGCCGACCGTCGGGCTCGCGCCTCGATGGGACCGGCCGCCGCAGGCGGTCGCGACAACGGCGAGTGCGGCGATCACGGTGGCTGCGGCGATGGCCCTGGGTGTTTGCCTCATGCCTCACCTTCGGCCCGCCGGGCCTTGATCCAAAGCGGAAGCACCACCCAGAGCCCGCAGAACGTGACGCCGAGCGCTGCGTCCTGGAGGCGGCAGCTCAATCGGTGTCCGGCACAACCGCCTCGTCTGAGCGGATCTCGCAGATGATGGCGCCGCCGGCGAGCTGCTCGCCTATCTTCGCCTCGAGGCCGGTAACCGTGCCCGACTTGTGCGCCTTGAGAGGCTGCTCCATCTTCATCGCCTCGAGGACCACGACGAGGTCGCCGACCTCGACGAGTTGGCCGTTGTCGACGGCTACTTTGACGATGGTTCCCTGCATCGGCGCGTGCAGTTCGTCGCCTGCGTGATCGCCGGCCACGTGTGACGTGTCGCGCCTTCGGGCTCGCGACGAACCAGCGGTGCCCGGCGCCCGCTGCTGCCCGAGATCGGCGGGCAGCGTGACCTCGAGCCGTTTGCCGGCGACTTCGACGGTCACGACCTCCCGGCCGGGCTGGCCGTCCGCCTCTCGACCTGGCAGCCCTGCGGCGCGGACCGCCGCCTGGTACGGCGGGATCGGGTTGACGAACTCCGTTTCGATCCACCGCGTGTGGACCGAGAACGGCTCCCGGGCGTCTGCCGGTGCGAAGGCCGGGTCATCGACTACCACTCGGTGGAACGGCAACACCGTCGGCAGTCCGTCGACGCGGAACTCGGCCAGTGCGCGGCGCGCCCGCTGCAGGGCCTGAGTGCGGTCGGCACCCGTGACGATCAGCTTGGCGAGCAATGAGTCGAAAGCTTGCGGCACCGAACTTCCTGCTTCGACACCCGAGTCGACCCGCACTCCCGGACCGGACGGCGGGAGCCAGGTTGTCACCTGGCCCGGTGCCGGCAGGAAGCCCCGGCCCGGATCTTCTCCGTTGATGCGGAACTCGATCGAGTGGCCGCGCGGTTCGGGGTCGTCGTAGCCGAGCGGTTCGCCGTCCGCGATCCGGAATTGCTCGCGCACGAGATCGACTCCCGTTACTTCCTCGCTGACAGGGTGTTCGACCTGGAGCCGGGTGTTCACCTCGAGGAATGACAGGGTGCCGTCGCGCCCGAGCAGGAACTCGCAGGTGCCTGCGCCCACGTAGCCGGCTGCGCGCAGGATGTCCTTCGACGCGGAGTACAACACCATGGTCTGCAGGGCATCGAGGAACGGCGCAGGCGCCTCCTCGACGAGCTTTTGATGACGTCGCTGGAGCGAACAGTCGCGCGTCGAGATCACGACCACCTGGCCGTGCGTGTCGGCAAGGCATTGGGTTTCGACGTGCCGGGGTCGATCGAGGTAGCGCTCGACGAAGCATTCGCCCCGGCCGAACGCGGCCACCGCCTCGCGCACGGCGGAGTCGAACATGGCGGGGATCTCTTCTTCGGTGCGCGCCACCCGCAGTCCTCGACCACCGCCGCCGAACGCCGCCTTGATGGCGATCGGAAGCCCGTACGTGCGGGCAAAGGCGACCACCTCGGTGGCGTCGGCCACCGGTTCTTCGGTCCCTTGAACGAGCGGAGCGCCGACGCTCGTCGCAATATGTCGCGCGCTGACCTTGTCGCCGAGGGCCTCGATCGCGGCGGCGGGTGGACCGATCCAAGTCAGGCCACGGCCGACAACCGCTCGAGCGAACGCAGCGTTCTCAGCCAGGAACCCGTACCCCGGATGGACGGCGTCGGCGCCGGCGCGGGCCGCGACGGCGAGGAGTTTCTCGATGTCGAGATAGCTGTCCGAAACGGTCGACCCGCCGAGTGCGTATGCCTCGTCAGCCGCGCGAGCGTGGAGTGCGTCGAGATCGGGTTCGGCGTAGACCGCCACGCTTGTGAGCGCCGCGTCGCGACAGGCCCGCGCGATACGAACGGCGATCTCGCCGCGGTTCGCGATGAGAACCTTCTGCACGACACCCTCCGACCCGACGTCAGGGGAGTCTACGGAACTATCCGTGCGCTACCGGAAGACTCCTGTGTGGCCCAGCGAATACCGCCCCGGCTGCGGGTAGACGCACAACCCGTGCGGGCCGCTGCCGACCGTCACCTTCCTGATCAGATGGCCGTCGACAGTGCTCAGCTCGTAGACGACGCCGCTGTAGCGGCCGGTCAGCCATAGCTGAGAGCCGTCGACCGAGAGCCCGCCCATGTCAGGAGAGCCGCCACCAGCGATCTTCCACTTCGTCTTGACGCTTCGGTTCGCCAGGTCGATCAGCGACACCGAACCCTCACCCCTGTTCGTGACGTACAACGTGGTCGCGTCGCGACTGACGTACAGGCCGTGCGCGCCCGTACCCGTCGGAATGAAGCCAATCTTCTTGAACGAGTTGCCGTCGATCTCCCACACGCCGTTGCTGCGCATGTCGGCGATGTAGAAGACCTTGCCGTCGGGTGACATCTTCACGTCCTGAGGCATGGCGTTGTTCGTCAACTGCATGCGGCCGATGACCTGCTTGCTGACCGTGTCGACTTTCAGAACCTGGCCGTCGAACTCGCAGCTCACGATGAAATAGCGGCCGTTCGTCGAGAAATCGGCATGGTTCACGCCCTTGCACGGCACCGTCGTGGAATGGACCAACGCCATGGTGTGCGGGTCGCGCCAGTCGATGCGCCGCATCCGTTCGGCCATCACGAGCGCGAAGCGGCCGTCGGGGGTGAAGTAGAGGTTGTACGGGTCGGCGACCGGGACCGGCGGACCGGGCTTGCCGGTCGATGCATCGATGGGCACCAACGCGTTGCCGACGTCGCTGTTCACCCACAACGTCGTGAGGTCATAGGACGGCACGACGTGTTGCGGCTGCGCCGGCACCGCGAAATGGTCGACGATCCGGCCTGTCGTCGGGTCGATCTCGTCGACGGTGTTGCTTGCGCTGTTCGGGACGTAGACGAGGTTGGGGTAGCCGGCGACTTTGGGGCTCAGCATTCCGGGGCCGTCGTGGCTGTAGACGTTCGCTGGATCGTCGACAGGCGGCATGCCGGGCAGCGGCCCGTCTGTGCCCGCAGCGACTGTTGCCGGGGACGGCGGCGCTGATGACGGGGATCCGGGCGAGGACGTCGAACTCGACGACGCAGAGCCCGAAGCTGCCCCCGGGGCCGCGATCGAACCGGATAGCCCGGATAACCCGGATAACCCCGATGACCTTGGAGATCCCGACGCCGACGACGTGGTCGAGACTGCGCCGGACCCGGCGCTCGCCGTGCAAGCGCCCGCCAGCAGCGCGAGCGGAAGTGCGAGCGCTGCCATCGCGACCGGGCGGATAAGGCGACGAACAGTCAACGCGGCACTCCTGCGGCTTGTTCTGACTCGTGGGGCGGGTTCTGTAGGTAGTGCTCCGAAACGTTCAGCTCGCCATCAATGTCGACATCGATATGGCTGGCAGGCCTCGACTCCGCAGGCCGAGGAGGATTGCCGGGATCGCCTCGACGGTGCCCCGGTGGCCGAGGTGCAACGAGACGATGGAGCCGGCACGGACGGCGTCGAGGACGCGCGTGACCACCTCCGTCGTACCTGGGTCGGTGTAATCCTGCGGGTCGACGTCGTACGAGAGGCACTCGGCGTACCCGGCCCGGCCGGCCGCCGCGAGGATCGCGGGCGTGGCGCGCGTGGTGCCGCTCGGCCGAAACCATCTGCCGGGCGAGCCGGTCAGCGACCGGAGCACGAGCGCACATTTGACGATCTCGCTGAGGTCGGTGCTGGCGTCGAGTTGCGGCATCGTGAGGTGGCGGTACGTGTGGTTGCCCAGCTCGTGGCCGCCGTCGAGGATCCGCTTCGCCATGTCCGGGTACTGCTGCAGCCAGGTGCCGACCGCGAGCACCGTGAGCTTGGCGCCATCGGCCTCGGCACGGCTGAGCAGCTCCTTGGCCAGCACCGGGTCGCCGGCGCCGTGGAAGGTCAACGCGACCCCGGCGGCCGACGCGGGGCCGTGCACGATCTCGGTCGCCGGCCCCGCGCTCGCTCGGCTCGGCGAGGCGGTCACCACCGGCGGACCTGCGCTAGAGGCAGTAGCGGCCGCTCCCGTCGCCGTTGCCGTCGCCGATGCCATTGCCGTTGGCGTATCCGTTGCGGTGCCCGCGGGGCGGGTGGCTGGATTCGTGCCCGTCGGCGGTGCGGACGGCCCGGACGCCTTCGGGTGACTGGTGTCACACCCGGCAACCGACTCGCCCACGGCAGCGGTGGCCGCGGCCGCGAGCGCGGCCCTCAGCACCGTCCGGCGATCCATGGTCATCAGCTCAGGTTATGCGGTCGCGGGTGTGCGTGAGGTGAACGGGGTCCAGCGTCTCTCAGGACGCGCCTGCGCGCGTCGATAGGGCGGGCGACGACTGTCCGCCGCGTAGAGGCTAGGGCGCAAACCGACTTAAGGGGCCGGGACACTTGAGGGGCCGTGACATGGGCACTCCGCCGACGATCGGCGTGCTTTCGCCGTTCGTGAGCGGATTCTATTTCGGCGCGATCATTCGCGGTATCGCGGCTACCGCGGCCGAGGCCGGCGTACGGCTGGTGGCGATCCAGACCTCGGATCCCGGAATCGTCTATTCCGACCGCGCGCTGAACCGGCCGCATCCGCATGCCGCCGGGTGGGAGCACCTCGACGGGTGCATCGTCGTGATCGACGCGGAGACACCTCCGTATCGCGAGGCGATCCTGCGCAGCGGGAAGCCGATCGTGACGATCAGCCGGCCGTTCGACGGGCTTGACTGTCCGACCGTGCGGCCGGACAACCGGCAGGGCGCCCGCGACGCCGTCCGGCATCTCATTGCTCACGGGCACCGCAAGATTGCGTTCGTCGGCATGATGGGCCAATACGACTTCCAGGAGCGCCATGCGGCCTACGTCGAGGCGCTGATCGAGGCAGGGATCGATCCCGACCCCTCGCTGCTGTACTCAATCGTCGGCAACGAGGAACAATTCGGGTTCGACGCCGGCGAGCGGATGCTCGCGAACGGCTTGAAGTCGACCGCCGTCATGGTCGGCGCGGACGCCAGTGCCCTAGGCGTAATGCGGGCGTTAAGGGCGGGTGGGCTCGAACTCCCGCGCGACCAGGGGATGGTGGGCTTCGACGACATCGACGAGGCGGCATTCTCGCGACCCACGCTGTCGACCGTGCGACAAGACTTCGGTGCGATCGGCCGCCGGGCTGCGCGCGTTCTCCTTGACGGGCTGTCCGGTGTCGAGACGCCGTCCGGCCCCCATGAAGTGCCCACGACCTTCGTGACGCGTGAGTCCTGTGGCTGCTCGCCCGACGTCAACGCCCCGACTGCACCCCAACGTGCGCCGAGGACCACGATCGCGCGCCGCCGGTGGCTGGAGGACCGCCTCGACGCGGCGCTCACAGCAGACGATGACGTCACTGGGCGCGCCTCGGTGGTATCCGCCGTCGCTGCGGTGATCAGCGAAGTCATCGAGGCCGCAGCACGTGGCGAGCCGGGTCCGGCGGAGTCCGTTGTGGCCGGAGCGCTTGAGACATTCTATCGGCGCACGCCGCGCGACGAGACGGTGCGCGGCGCCATGGAGGGCGTGCGCGGCTTTGCCCGCGATCTCCTGGAGGCGAGACCATCGGGTGATGAAGCCGAGGCGCTGCGGGTCTCTGATCGGACCATCGGACTGATGGGGACGCTTTCGGCGATCCACGCGCGTGGTCAGTTCGGTGAGAGCACCTACTTCCAAAGCGCCCTCCGCACGCAATACGCCGTGGCGATGGACCTGCTCCGCAGTCACGAGGAGGATCCGCGGTCGCTGGAGTGGCTGGAGGCCACCACGATGACCGGCGGGTGCCTGGGGTTGTGGTCGGAGGTGCCTGGTGAGTTGGCATCCGACGCCGACCCGACGCTGGCGATCGTCGGTACGTTCGACCGCGCGCCGGACGGTATCGCAAGCTCGCTCGGCTTGAACGAAACGGTGACGGCATCGACCTTTCCACCCGCGCAACTGCTCGCTCTTGCGCGCCACCCGGACGACGTCGTGTTCGTGCTGCCGGTGAAGGTTCGCTCGAGCGATTGGGGGCTACTGGGCGTCGTCGGGAAGGTCGACAGCAAGGTTGCCTCGGGCGGCGATTCGTTGAACCAGTGGGCTGCGCTTCTTGCGGTTGCACTCGATCACCAGGCCAACGTGGCCTCGCTGCAAGAGCAACGCGAGGAGGTCGAGCGCTCCTACGAGCGCGAGCGTGGCCTCGTCGAGGAAATCCGGCTCAGTGAACAGCGCTACGCCCTCGCGGCGCAGGCGGCGAGCGGCGGTTTGTGGGACTGGGACCTCGCGCTCGACAAGGTCTTCTATTCGCCTCGCTGGATCGAACTGCTCGGGTCGCAGGGCCAGCCCGTCGGAGACAGCGCCAACGACTGGTTCCTGCGCGTGCACCCGGACGACCTGCAAGCCCTCCTCATGGCCATCGAGGAACACCTCGAGGGCCGGTCGCCGGGTGTGGAGATGGAGCACCGAATCCGTCGGCACGACGGCAGTTACCTGTGGGTGTTGTGCCGGGCTCTCGTCGTTCGCGGTGTCGACGGGACGCCGGCGAGGATGGTCGGATCGCTGACAGACGTTCACGATCGCAAGGAGCTCGAGGAACAACTCCGCCACGCTGCGCTGTACGACGGGCTCACAGGTCTGCCGAACCGGACGCTGTTCGTCGACCGCTTGCGGCTCACGATGGCTCGGGCCAGTCGGCGTCCGGGCTATCAGTTCGCTGTGCTGTTCCTCGACCTCGACGGGTTCAAGTTGGTCAACGACAGTCTCGGCCATCTCCTCGGCGACACGTTGCTGTCGAGCGTGGCCGAGCGGATCTCGTCCGACCTGCGGCCCTCGGACACTGCATCCCGATTTGGTGGCGACGAATTCGCGATCCTGCTCGACGACATCGTGTCGCCGGACAATCCGGTGGCGGTCGCGGAACGACTGCAGGCGCGTCTCAAGCGGCCGTTCCACATCGGCGGCCACGAGATCGTTGTGACGGCCAGCATCGGCATCGCATCGAGCAGCACCGGCTATCAATCCGCCGAAGACGTCCTGCGGGACGCCGACACTGCTATGTACCGGGCGAAGGCCACGGAGAAGGGCACCCATGCGACCTTCGACGCCGGCATGCACACGCGGGCGCTGAGCCGTTTACGAGTCGAAGGGGAGCTCAGGCAGGCTCTCGAAGGCGGGCAGCTGCGGCTGCACTACCAGCCGATCGTCGAGATGCAAACCGGTCGGACCACGGCGTTCGAGGCGCTGGTCCGCTGGGAGCACCCAACTCGGGGGTTGCTTGCTCCGGGCGACTTCCTGACGATCGCCGAGGAGACCGGCCTCATCGTGCCGATCGGGCGGTGGATCCTCGGCGAGACGTGCCGGCAGATCGTCGAATGGCGTGCCGCGGGAGCACCTGCGAACGTCCGGGTCAGCGTCAATGTGTCCAACCGCCAGTTCTGGCACGGTGGCCTGCTCGAGGACGTGGCGGCGAGTCTGCGCGACGCGCATCTCGAGCCGCGCGACATCGTGCTCGAGATCACCGAGACGGTCGCGATGTACAACGCCGACCTCGCCGAGCGCACATTGACCGAACTACACGACAACGGCTTCGCGCTGCACATCGACGACTTCGGCACCGGCTACTCCTCGCTGCAAGCTCTGCACCGCTTCCCGATCGAGGCGCTCAAGGTCGACCGCTCTTTCGTCGCCGGTCTCGGTGCTGACCCGCGCAGCACCGAGCTGGTGCGCACCATCGCGATGATGGCCCGCACCCTCGGCCTCGACGTCATCGCCGAAGGCATCGAAACCCCCGACCAATGCAACCGCGTCGAGGCCCTCGGCTGCGGCTACGGCCAGGGGTACCTCTTCTCTCGGCCGGTGCCCGGCGATGTCGCCGCGGCGTTCGTCTGCGGCGACCAGGCGGTCCGGGTGTCGACGGGCTGACATCGGAGGCTGCGCAACGCTGACTACGCTGCCGCACATGCCCGAATTCGATCTTCCACTCGAGGAGCTGCGCTCCTACCGCCCGAGCATCGCCGAGCCGGCGGACTTCGACGCGTTCTGGGCGGGCACTTTGCGCGCATCGCCGCCGGGCGAGGCGGAGTTCGTGCCGGTCGACTCCGGCCTGACCGCGATCGACACGCTCGACGTGACGTACCCCGGCTTCGGCGGCCAGCCGGTTCGTGGGTGGTTGCACCTGCCGGCCGGTCGTGACGCGGCCCTGCCGTGTGTCGTCGAATTCGTCGGCTACGGCGGCGGGCGCGGGCTCGCCCACGAGCGCAACATGTGGGCGCTGGCGGGCTACGCACATTTCGTGATGGACACCCGCGGGCAGGGCAGCGGGTGGTCGGTCGGCCACACACCTGATCTCGACGCCGGTCAGCCGGCCGCCGCGGGTGTGATGACCAGGGGCATTTCCTCGGCCGAGGGCTACTACTACCGCAGAGTCTTCGTCGATGCCGTGCGTGCGATCGATGCGGCGCGCTCGCACCCCGCTGTCGATCCAGCTGCGGTCAGTGTGGCCGGCGTGAGTCAGGGCGGCGGAATCAGTCTGGCGGCTGCGGCATTGTCCGACGGACTGGTCGCCGCACTGCCCGACGTCCCTTTCCTGTGTCATTTTCGCCGAGCAGTGTCGGTGACCGACGACGATCCCTACGGCGAGCTCGTCCGCTACCTGCACACCCATCGCGATCGGGTCGAACAGGCGTTCTCTGTGCTTGGGTACTTCGACGGCGTCTCGATGGCCGCCCGGGCGAGCGCGCCCGCGTTGTTCTCGGTGGGATTGCGTGATTCGATCTGCCCGCCGTCCACGGTGTTTGCTGCATACAACGCCTACGGCGGGCCCAAGCAAATCGAGATCTACGAGTTCAACGAGCACGAGGGCGGTGGCCCTTTCCACCAGCGCGCACAGATGGCTTTTCTCGCCGAGATTTCTCGCCCAGGGAGTTAGATCGGCAAACGCTGGGTAAGGGTGGTCCATGCACAGCACGCGGTTCGACCGGCGGTTCGACCGTGACTCACGGGTCGGCCTGGAATTGACGCTATGGGCCGGCGCGGTCTTCTTCGTGCTGGTGGTCTTCGGCATCCTGCTCGCGTTCGTGCGAGCCCGGGTGAGCTTCGTTCAAACTGCCGATCATTCGATCGCGAACCAGCTGAACACCTTCGCCGTCCATCACCACGGTCTCGTCCGCGCGATGCAGTGGGTGAGCACGGTCGGGGCTCCACGGACCTTCTGGCTTGTGACGGCGCTCCTGGTCGTCCTTGCACTAGTCAGGCACGCGTACCGGCTGGCTATCTGGGCGGCCATAACGATGGCCGGTGCGGCGCTGCTCGACGTCCTGCTCAAGAACGCGGTTGCGCGCAGCCGTCCGCATTTCGAGCACGCCGTCGCAGTAGCGCCCGGCGGTAGCTTTCCTTCCGGTCATGCGCTGGAGTCCTTCGTCGGCTGTGCGATCGTCATTCTGGCGATCGCCCCCGCTGTGTCGGCAGCTCGTCGACGGATCGCACTCATCGCAGCCGCAGTCGTCGTGCTGGCGATCGGGTTCTCGCGCGTGTTCCTCGGCGTCCACTTCGCCAGCGATGTCGTCGGCGGCTGGATCTTCGCTGCGGGTTGGCTCGCCGCGACAGTCGCCGCCTTCAGGTTGTGGCGGGCTTCGACCCACCTCGGCCGCCGCGGTTTCGGGCGAGACGGTGCGAGCCCTGCGCTCAAGACCGGCATCGATCCCGCGGACAGCAACCGGCTGGTGTCGTCATGAGGCGCCAGACCGCGTTGTGGACCGTCGTGACGCTGTTCGTCGGCGCCGCCGTACTGCTCGGCGTGATGGTGGCGCTGGGTGCGCTCGACGTGCACGTCCTTTCGCACGGCCGGATCGGTTCTGAAGACCGGACCATCGACAACAACTTTGCTCATCACCGCGACGCGTTCTGGAACAGCGTCACGAAGGTGCTCACCTACTGCGCAGAGACGCTGCCGGTGATCGCGGCCTCGGTCGTGTTGCTCGTGATCGCGGCAGTCGTGTTCCGCCGCTGGCACGAGCCGGTATTCGTCGCGAGCACCCTGATTGGCGAGGTCGCGGTCTTCGTGCTCACCACGCTTCTCGTCCACCGCGCTCGACCCACCGTTCCGAAACTCGACCACGCACCGCCGACCTCGAGTTTTCCGTCCGGCCATACCGCCGCGGCCACCTGCCTGTACGGCGCGATCGCGGTTCTCGTCGTCGCCTACGGTGCGCGTCGCGGATGGCGGATCCTGGCGATCGCGATCGCCATCCTGGTTCCAGTGGCGGTTGCACTCTCGCGGATGTACCGCGGGATGCACTATCCGACGGACGTCCTCGGTGGGTTCGTTCTCGGTGTCAGCTGGCTGTTCTTCACGTCGCGGGTACTGCTCACGACTCTCGTGAGCGGCGTGGCGACATCGGCTGCCCCCTCGGGCTCCTCGAGTCACCTGCGTGCACACGTGTCGAGGCGTGGTCGACTGCCTGTCGCACAACGGCACTGAGGTGACCCGCGCAGCATTCATCGTCAACCCTACGAAGAGCGACGATCTGGATTCGCTACGCGAGGCCGTCACAGCAGCTATGACGAAGGCTGGCTGGGAGCGGCCGCTGTGGCTGGAGACGACGGAAGAAGACCCAGGTCGCGGCCAAGCCGAGGATGCGATCAAGCAGGGTGTCGATGTCGTCCTCGTCTGTGGCGGCGACGGCACCATCACGGCGTGCGCGTCGGCACTGGCGAATTCGGGCGTGCCGCTCGCGATCGTGCCGGCCGGGACGGGAAACCTGCTTGCGCGAAATCTCGAGCTGCCGCTCGACCGCGACGCCGCTCTCGAACTCGCCTTGACTGGGTCCGATCGCGCACTCGACGTCGGGACCATCGACGGCGAGCCCTTCGTGGTCATGGCCGGCATGGGACTCGATGCGGTGATGCTGTCTGACGCAAGCGAGACGCTGAAGGCGAAGATCGGCTGGGCGGCATACGTACTGGCTGCGGCGCGCCATTTGCGCGACCGACCGGTCGAGGTCGAGTTGACCGGCGACGACGCGGCCCCGATCCATCGTCGGATCCATGGCCTCGTGGTCGGTAACGTCGGCCGGCTGCAGGGTGGCGTGCCGTTGTTGCCCGATGCGCACCCAGATGACGGCCTCCTGGACGTCGTGGTGCTGACGCCACTGGGTCCCGCCGGTTGGCTGCGGTTGGCGGCCGCGGTGCTGTTGCGGCGCAAGAACTCGCCGGAGTTCGACCGCCTGCGGGTCAGGAGGCTCAAGGTCCGCGCAGCGCGTGCGATGCCGTGCGAACGCGACGGAGAGGTGTGCGACAGCCGGCGCGACGCCCGGCTCGAGATCATGCCCGGGGCACTCATCGTGCGATGCGTCCCCGCCGGATCCGCGACGAACGGTAATCGCAAATCACCTTGAGTGACAAAACCGGGCGCGACCAAATCAATCTGATCACAATCCCGCCACAGTCGTGCGTGACCTTGGCGCGGCGGGCCGGTTTCGACAGACTGGCCCGACGTCGGGTCACAACGGAGTGACACGACACCTGGCCACTGAGTGACCAGGCATGTTGTGCGGGAGGTGTCGCGACCCCTATGACCGTCCCTCTCGAGGTCGTGGGCTCCCAGGGCGAGGCCCAGCCCGAGGCAGTTCTCGAGGGTGGTCATGCGATCGAAGGCCGGTCGCTCGGTCAGATCGCCTGGATGCGGCTGAAGCGCGACAAGATCGCGCTTTCCGGCGGCGTCGTGGTGCTGCTGCTGATCGTGATGGCGATCTTCGCTCCGCTCATCGTGAAGTGGTTGGGTCATCCGCCCAACGAGTTCCACTACGACCAGGTCAACCCCGATACCCAGGTACCGATCGGTTCGCATGGCGGGATCAGCCGGCACTTCCTGTTCGGAGTCGAGCCGGTCAATGGCCGTGACCTGTTCAGCCGCATCATGTACGGCTCGCAGATCTCCTTGCTGATCGCATTTCTTGCGACCCTGTTGTCGGTCGGCATCGGCACCATGATGGGCGTGGTGGCCGGCTATTTCGGCGGCTGGATCGACACGCTGATCAGCCGGGTGATGGACGTCTTCTTGGCGTTTCCGATCCTGCTGTTCGCCCTCGCGCTTGCCGGGGTCATCCCTGACAAGGCCTTCGGGCTGAAGGGCGACAGCCTGCGAATCGCGGTCATCATCTTCATCATCGGCTTCTTCAACTGGCCGTACATCGGGCGCATCATCCGCGGTCAGACATTGTCGTTACGCGAGCGGGAATTCGTCGACGCCGCGCGCAGCCTCGGCGCCCGCTCGCCCTACATCCTGTCGCGCGAACTCCTGCCCAATCTGGTCGCTCCGATCCTGGTCTATTCGACGCTGCTGATCCCGACCAACATCTTGTTCGAGGCAGCGTTGTCCTACCTCGGCGTCGGCGTGCGGCCGCCGCGCGCGACATGGGGTGGCATGATCTCCGACGCCACCAACTGGTACCAGACCGACCCTGAGTTCCTGGTTCCATCGGGACTCGCCATCTTCATCACCGTGCTGGCCTTCAACCTGCTCGGCGACGGATTGCGAGATGCACTCGACCCACGATCGAGGTAGTCCATCCGACTACCTGTGTGACCCAACTCTTACCAAGAGGAAAAAGGGGTGCCCTGCACAATGAAGAGAACACCAAGGACGGCGGCATTAGCCGGCGTCGCGGTCGTCGCACTGACCCTCACGGCTTGCGGCAGCAGTAGCAAGAAGGCATCAACTCCAAGCGGTTCGGCGACCGGCGGCGCGACGTCGTCCGGCGCGTCGGCGAGTGGCGGCGGTGGTGGTGGGTCGACCACGACCGCAGCCTTCAATGCAGGCGTCGGCAAGGTCTTCAACCCGTCGACCGCCAAGGGCGGCACGCTGCGGATGGCCCACAGCGGAGATTTCGACTCGCTCGACCCGGCCGACACGTATTACGGCTATTCCTGGAACTTCATCCGCAACTACGGCCGCACGCTCGTGGTGTTCAAGTCGGCCCCCGGCGCAGCGGGTGCCCAGCTCGTTCCCGACCTGGCCGAGACGCTCGGTGTTCCGAGTGACGGCAACAAGACGTGGACGTACAAGATTCGCAAGGGTGTGAAGTTCGAGGACGGCACCGTCATCACGTCGAAGGACGTGAAGTACGCAGTGGAGCGGTCGTTGGACAAGACCGTGTTCCCCGACGGACCGACGTACTTCAACGACAACCTCGACCTGCAGGGCTACACGTCGCCATACAAGGACACCGACCCCAACAAGCTTGGGCTGAAGGCGATCGACACGCCCGACGACAACACCATCGTGTTCCATCTGAAGGCGGGCTTCTCCGGCTTCGACTACTTCGCGCAGCTGCCACAGACCATCCCGGTACCGCAGGCGAAGGACACCGGCACGAAGTACAAGGAGCACGTCATCTCGTCCGGGCCTTACATGTTCGCGAGCAACGACCTCGGCAAGAAGTTCGTGTTGAAGCGCAATCCGTACTACGACGCGGCGACCGACCCCGATTCCGGTCGGCTCGCGCTTCCCGACCAGATCTCGGTCGAGCTGAACGTCAACGCCGCCGACATCGACAACCGTCTGCTGTCGGGCGACCTCGATGTCCAGATCGAGGGCACCGGTCTCGGCGCCGAGGCTCAGGGCAAGGTGCTGAGTGATCCGAAGCTGAAGGCCAATTCCGACTCGGCCGCGATCGCGCGTACCTGGTTCACGGTGGTCAACTCGGACGTCGCGCCGCTGAACAACATCGACTGCCGCAAAGCTGTGCAATACGCGGCCGACAAGGTCGGGTACCAGCGGTCTTACGGTGGCGCGACCGGTGGTGACATCGCCACCAGCCTGCTCCCGCCCCTGATTCCGGGCGCGAGGAAGATCGACCTGTACGAGGCCGCCGCGATGCCGGGCGGCGACGTCGCCAAGGCGAAGGCCGCTTTGACGGCGTGCGGCCAGCCGAACGGATTCTCGACGAACATCTCCTACCGCGTCGAACGACCGAAGGAAAAGGCTGTTGCGGAGGAACTTCAGCAGTCGCTGGCGAAGGTGGGCATCAAGCTGACCATCAAGCCATATCCGCAGGGTGACTACTTCAAGCTCTACGCCGGCAAGCCGGACTTCGCCAAGAGCAACGGGCTCGGTCTGATGGTTTACGGCTGGGGTGCCGACTGGCCCGACGGCTACGGGTTCCTCGAGCAGATCGTCGACAGCCGCACGATCCGCGCGGCAGGTAACACCAACCTCGGTATCAAGCTCCCCGAGGTCGACGCGCTGCTCGACAAGGCGTTCGCAACCACCGATATCACCGCCCGGGAGAAGATCTGGGGCGACATCGACCAAAAGGTGATGGAGAGCGGGGAGGTACTGCCGGGTATCTGGGCCAAGGGCCTGGACTACCGTCCGCCGAACCTGACGAACGTCTTCGTCAACGACGGCTTTGGGGAATACGACTACACGACGCTCGGCACGACCAAGACGTAGCTGATCCGAACAGGTCCGAACGGACGTTCAAAGTAAGAGGTAGGTGAAGGCGCCGGTGGTCGGCGGTCTCGGAGCGTGCTGCTGCGAGACCGCCGACCACCAAGCCGAGTCCCGTGCTCGTCTACATCGTGCGGCGGCTGTTCATCGCCGTCGTCCTGCTCTTCATAGTCACGGCTGTCGCGTTCTCGATCTTCTTCCTGGTGCCGCGCATCGCCGGGGCGAGTGCCGACGACCTTGCGTCGCGTTACGTCGGTAAGAGCGCGGGGGCCGAGCAGATTCATCAGACCGCCGTCCACCTTGGTCTGACCGATCCGATCTGGGTGCAGTACGGCCGGTTCGCGAAGGGCATCTTTGTCGGCTCGAACTACGACACCGGACCGAGCGTCGAGCGCTGTCCAGCGCCGTGTCTCGGCTATTCCTTCGTCACGCAAAACCCGGTGCTGCCCGACCTGCTCAAACGACTACCCGTGACGATGTCGCTGGCCGGGGGCGCCGCAGTGCTGTGGCTGCTCGGAGGTGTCTTCGCCGGCGTGGTGTCGGCACTTCGGCGCGGTACGGTGATTGACCGCACGGCGATGGGCATCGCGCTCGCCGGCGTCTCGCTGCCGATCTTCTTCACCGGCCTGCTGTCGTTGTCGATCTTCAGCTACGCCCTCGGCTGGACGGCTCCGGGCGGCTCGTACACATCCATAACGACAAACCCCGGAAGCTGGGCCTACGACCTCATGCTGCCGTGGATCACGCTGGCCTTCCTCTATGCGGCCGCATACGCACGACTGACGCGCGCGGGCATGCTCGAGACGATGAACGAGGACTACATCAGGACGGCGCGAGCCAAGGGCCTGCGTGAGAGTGACGTCGTCATCAAGCACGGCCTGCGAGCCTCGCTGACGCCGATCCTCACGATCTTCGGGCTCGACCTCGGGTTGCTCCTCGGCGGCGCGATCCTGACCGAGACCGCCTATTCGCTGCCGGGCATCGGGCAGTACGCCCTGATCGGCCTGAACACCAACGACCTGCCTAAGGTGCTCGGCGTCACGATTCTCGGCGCGACCTTCATCATCGTGGCGAACCTGGTCGTCGACCTGCTCTATGCAGTGGTCGATCCGAGAGTTCGGACCCGATGACCGCGGCCGCCGCGGGTTCCGCCGGTCAGGCCAGCTGGCCGGCGTCCCGTGGAAAGGCGTTTCTCGACGTCCGTGATCTCAAGGCGCCCTTTCCGACCGACGACGGCGTCGTGAAGAGCGTCGACGGGCTGTCGTTCTCGGTCGAGCGCGGCAAGACCCTCGGCATCGTCGGCGAATCCGGGTCAGGCAAAACGGTCCTGTCCCGCTCGATCATGAACCTGCTCCCCAAGCGAGGTGTGGTGCGAAGCGGCTCGGTGCGCTTCGAAGGCAAAGAGATCCTCCACCTGTCCGACAAGGAGATGCGCAACTTCTGGGGCGCGCAGCTCTCGATGATCTTCCAAGACCCGATGACGTCCCTGAACCCGGTGATGAAGATCGGCAATCAGCTCACCGAGGCGATCCGCCAGCACCTGGACGTCACCCGCGACTACGCCAAAGAGCTCGCCGAGTCGCTCCTCGCGTCGGTGCGGATCCCGGAGCCGCACGCCCGCCTGCGCGAATACCCTCACCAGCTCTCCGGGGGGATGCGCCAACGGGTCTGCATCGCCATCGCGTTGGCGTGCGGGCCCAAGCTGCTCTTCGCCGACGAGCCGACCACCGCCCTCGACGTGACCGTGCAAGCCCAGGTGCTCGACCTGATCGCCCGCCAGCAGGCAGAGCGGTTCATGGCCATGGTGCTGGTCACCCACGACCTCGGGGTCGTCGCGGGGCGAGCCGAGGAGATCGTCGTCATGTACGCGGGCCGGATCGTCGAGCGCGCACCAACCGGGGTGCTCTTCACGGACATGAAGATGCCGTACTCGGAGGCGTTGCTGGCGTCGATCCCGAAGCTCGAGGGGCACAGCCACACCCGGCTGGCGACCATCCCGGGGCGCCCACCGGATCTGGTCAACCCGCCCTTGGGCTGCAAGTTCGCGCCCCGCTGCCGCTACGTGCAGGACCGCTGCCTGGAAGAGGAGCCGCCGCTCACCCCCAGCACCGCAGCCGGCCACGAGTTCCGCTGTTGGTTCCCGGTCGGGACCCCCGAAGGCACGGACGCGTTGGCCCGCAACGAGCGGGTCGGCCGAGTGC
>PLCK01000154.1 GCA_003134755.1 Actinomycetota bacterium
GTCTTGACCCGGCGGGCCACCTCGTAGCCGAGGCCGGCGAAGAACACCACGACGAGCAGCCGGAGCACGTCGACGACGCCGCTGGGCGCGCGCTTCTTGTCGGTCATCAGATCACTCCGAGCCGGCCGTCGGGTCGAGCCCGGCGGAGTCACACGCCAGGCGATCCCGGCGCGAACCCATGTTAGGAGGCGAGGACCTCGTCGAGGATCGCTTCGGCCTTGTCCTCGTTCGTGCCTTCGGCCAACGCAAGCTCGCTCACGAGGATCTGCCGCGCCTTTGCCAGCATCCGCTTCTCACCTGCGGACAGGCCACGCTCGCGATCGCGTCGCCACAGGTCACGGACGACTTCGGCCACCTTGTTGACGTCGCCGGAGGCGAGCTTTTCGAGATTGGCCTTGTAACGGCGCGACCAGTTGGTCGGCTCTTCGGTGTGGGGCGCGCGAAGCACCTCGAACACCCGGTCGAGGCCTTCCTGGCCCACGACATCGCGGACGCCGACGAACTCGGCGTTGTCGGCGGGTACCCGAACCGTGAGGTCACCCTGGGCAACCTTCAAGACGAGGTAGATCCGTTCCTCGCCATTGATGACACGACTCTCGATGGCCTCGATCAGTGCAGCCCCGTGATGGGGGTAGACGACCGTCTCGCCGACTTGAAACGACATGTGCACGAGCCCCTTCCGCTACACCGAGGGTACCACGCCGAGCGGGACGGCGGCAGCGTCTCAGTCGGCATCTGTGCAGGTCAGGGGCACCGTGTGCATAGCTGGGACACCAAGTCCAAGATCGCCGGACCGCGATCTGGGGCTTGACAAACGCAGGTCCGTTGTGCCGCGCGGGCCTCCGCAATGTCCGAAATACGACCTCGCCGGGAGCGCGCGGCACGCTCATACTGGAGCGATGGACAGGGGAAGCGACGAGGGAGTCGGCGGCGCGGGTGGAATCCCCGCCGGCCAGCCCGTCGTCGTCCCTGATGATGCTCGTGAACTCGCGCGTGACGTCGAGGCATGGCGGCGTGAGCAACGGTGGGAACGCCGGCGACGGGCATTCGAACGCAAGTTTTTCGGCGGTCCCAACCGCACCGGCTCGATGTCTGCACCGCTCGTCATCGCCGTGCTGCTCGCCGTCGTGATGCTCGGCGCGACGATCGTGTCGTCGGCCGACTCGCCAGCGCGCCACGTCGTCCCGCCCGTCGCATTGGCACTCGCGGCACCGGCCGCCGCGGCCGGCTCGCTCGGGGGCCTGCTCCCCGATGCGGGCCTGACAGGACCCACCGGTACGACCCCGGCGCAGGTACTGCGGCCCGCCGTTCTTGCGCTCGCCAGCGCAGGCTGCGCGTGTGCGTCCGCGCTCGCCCACCTTGCCGACGAGGCGGCCGGCTACGGGCTCACGATCTATCTCGTCGGCGCGGCCGCCCAGCACGCCGAACTGGCCACGTTGTCCGACGAGGTAGGACGCCACGACATCACGGTGCTCGCCGACCCAAGCGGCACGCTCGTGTCGGCGCTGTCGCGCGGCGGTCTCACTGTGGTGGCCGTACACGCCGACGGCGTGATCGGAGCAATCACGGGTTCGTTCTCACGCACGATGTCGCTCGACGTGGTGTTCGCCGACCTGAAAGAACCCGCACACGCCGGGGCGTGACGTCGGGTGCGCGACCGCTCGTTAGGCTACGGCTCAGTCCGGCAGCCGAAGGGACACGGTCGTGAGCAGCAGTGAGTGGGCGGGCAGCCCTAGCCGCCGGGGCGCGCTGGGCGCGGCGATCGTTCTCAGCGCGTCGCTGCTTGCGGGCTGCGCGACCGGATTCGGGTCGCCGTCGCGGCATGCGCGAGCCAATTTCCAGGCCGCCAGCACGAAAATCGGAAACAACCTGCTCATCCAGGACGCGATCATTGCGCTGCCGAAGGGCGACGCGTCGCCTAAGGGCGGGATCGCCTACCTGTTGTTCACGGCGATCAACTCGGCAGGCCTTGCCGACCAGGTGGTTGCGGTCACCGCGCAGCCGGTCGGTGCCGCTGCATCCTCGTCCGCGGCAAGTAGCAGTTCCGGTGCGCCGACGACGTCGCTGGCCGGATCGATCCAACCTTCCAGCAACACGACCGTCCCCGCGGCCAGCTCGGGTGCGCCGGGTACGGCACGGATCAGCGCGATCCTGCGCGACCTCACAGTTCCGTTGCAGCAGGGCGACTCGGTTACCGTGACGATCTCGTTCAAGAACAGCGGCTCGGTCAGCGGCCTGTTCGTTCCCGTGCAGAGCGCGGACGCCGTCGGCACCTCATTCCTGCCTACCGAACCGCCGCTCCCCTCGCCGCCCGCGTCGAGCGGCCCCGCTGCATCGCAGCCGGTCGAGTCCAGTCCGGCGGCGCCGGCGAGCACGTCCTCGACGCCGGTCGCCTCCGCGACGCCGTCGGTATCGCCCGCAACATCGAGCTAGGCAAGCGCGCTAGTCGACGAGCTCAACGACCCTGGTTCGCCACTGCCGCCGCGGCAGTCGTAGCTGCCTCGGGATCGAGATACTCGCCGCCGCGCGCGACCGGCCTGAGGTCGGCGTCGAGCCGGTACACCAGGGGAATGCCGGTGGGAATGTTCAGCCCGGCGATGTCGTCATCGGAGATCTCGTCCAGGTGTTTTACCAACGCCCGCAGCGAATTTCCGTGTGCTGTAACCAGGACAGTCTTGCCTGACACCAGATCGGGCACGATCGCGTCGTACCAGTAGGGCAACATGCGCGACACGACGTCCTTCAGGCATTCGGTCTTGGGCCGCAGCTCGGGCGGCAGGCTCGCATAGCGGGGATCGGCGGCTTGTGAGAACTCGTCGTCATCGGCGATCGGTGGCGGCGGCACGTCGTACGAGCGACGCCACAACATGAATTGCTTCTCGCCGTAAGCCTCGAGCGTCGCCTTCTTGTCCTTGCCCTGAAGCGCGCCGTAGTGGCGTTCGTTCAACCGCCACGAACGTTGCACCGGAAGCCAGAGCAGATCGGCGGCATCCAAGGCGATGTCGGCAGTGCGGATCGCCCGGCGCAGCAGCGACGTGTGCAGCACGTCGGGACGAACCCCGTGTTCAGCGAGCAGCCGGCCGCCATTAGCCGCCTCGGCCGCACCCTTGCTCGACAGGTCGACGTCGACCCATCCGGTGAAGAGATTCTTCGCATTCCACTCACTCTCGCCATGTCGCAACAGGACGAGCGTGCGAGCCGATGCCGAGGACGACGATGCTCGATCAGACATAGCCCAATCGTCCCAGACCGCAGCAGCTACGTGCGCGACGGGTGGGGACGGATCGGGACGGGTGCCGACGGTGCCGACGGGTGGGGACGGATCGAGACGGGTGCCGACGTCAGATCGCGTCGCGGCGGTGGCGACCGCGGTTGGCCCCAGGCGACGCCGGGTCGGCGAATCTCGCGAACGCTCGGAGATTGTCGACCGACTCGTTGCGCGAGGCGCGCCAGTCCCACTCGCGCCTGATGCTGTCGGCGAAACCGATCTCGAGCGCGGCATCGAACGTCTCGTCGGCGTACGACAGCACACAGCCGAGCAGGCGATCGATCTCGTCAGGGGTCACCGCGAGCAGCGGAAGCCGACCGATCAGATAGACATCGCCGCGGCTGTCGATGGCGAAGTGGACCCCGTACATGCGCCCGTTGCGTTCGAGCAGGAATCGGTAGAACTCCTCGGCGTTCTCGTCCGGGCGTCGTACGAAGAACGCCTCGACGAGAAGGCTCTGGTCGCCGACGACCAGGCGCACCGCCGTGACAAGACGGTGCACACCCTCGAGCCGGACGAGGAACGCCGATTCGCCGACCTGATCGAAGCTGATCCCGCGCTCTTCGAGGGTCGCGCGGATGACACCGTCGATCTCGGTGCGCACCAACCAGCTCACGAAGACATCACCGCCACACGGCGACTGGTTGCCCTTCGGTGTTCTCGCGCGCCGCGGCGCGTAGGACATCGGCGTATACGTCGAGCACTCCGTTGACAGTACGGTCCCAACCGAACTCGGCGGCGTGCGCGACCGCACCTGTGGACAGCGACCGGCGCAGGTCGGCGTCCGACAACAAGTTCGTCAGGACCTCGGCGTAGCACGCCGGATCGTGGCCGTCGACGAGGATCCCCGACCGACCGTCGTCGATAGTCGTGACTAGCCCGCCCACCCGGGCGGCGACCACGGGCGTCCCGCATGCCTGCGACTCGAGCGCCACCAAACCGAACGACTCGCTGTAGGAGGGGACGACGGTGACACTGGCCGCGCGATAGAAGTCGGCCAACCGAACGCCTGTTGCCGGCCGCTCGAAGCGGACCAGATCGGCGACGCCGAGATCACCGGCGAGGCGCTCAAGATCGCCAGGCCCGGCCCCTAGGCCGCTGGCGCCACCGACCACGACGGCGATCAAGCGCTCACGCAACGCAGGATGGCGGCCGACCATGTCGGCGAGCGCACGGATGACGAGGTCAGGCGCCTTGAGGGGCTGGATGCGGCCGACGAACAGCATGACCTCACGGCCGGCGGGCAGCCCCAGCCTGGCCATAGCGGCCGCCCGCGAACCTGGCCGGTACAGGTCGAGGTCGACGCCGGGCGCCACCACGGCCACTGCGGCCGGGTCGGCGGCGTAGAGCTCGATGAGTTCGCGCGCCTCGGCCTCGGTATTCGCGATCAGACGGTCAGCCGCGTCGACGACTTGTGCTTCACCGATTGCCCGCGCTGACGGCTCGGGTGAGTCGCCTTCGGCCAGCGCGGCGTTCTTCACCTTGGCCAACGTGTGCATGCTGTGGACGAGCGGAACTCCCCACCGCTCCTTTGCCAGCCACCCCACCTGACCCGAGAGCCAATAGTGCGAGTGGACCAGGTCGTACCAGCCCGGCTCCCGAGCAGCCTCTGCCCGCAGGACAGCGGCCGTGAAAGCACACAGCTGAGACGGCAGGTCCGCCTTGGGCAGCGGTTCGAGCGGCCCCGCGATCACGTTGCGCACCGTGAAGCCCGGCTCGATCTCTTCAATGGCCGGGACGTCGCCGGATCGCGCCCGCGTAAACACCTCGACCTCGACGCCCTTTGCCGCCAGGCGTCGCGACAACTCCATGACATAGACGTTCATACCGCCCGCATCGCCCACACCGGGCTGCTCGACGGGAGACGTATGTAGGCTTAGCATCGCCACCCGCCGCAGCGGGGGCCGCCGCGGGAACCGGGCCACCGAAGATCGCGAAGCTGCAGCGCGGCTCGGAACGCTGACCACGATCTCGGGCACGGACTTCACCTCTCGAGCGCGATTGTCGAACACAGGCGGCGCAGGCTGGGCGGTAGCCACGTTTGGCAGACTCCACCGGCGGGAGCAACGCCCGGCTGTCGCGAACGATTCCCAATCGGTGACGGCCGGGGCGCCGGATGATCGTCCCACGCTGCCAAGATGCCCTCATGAGCAGTGAGCCAACCCCGGTCCGGCCGATTGCCGTGGTCACCGGCGCCAGCAGCGGTATCGGGGCCGCCACGGCGCGCCGCCTGGCCCGCGACGGATTCGACGTCGTCTGCGCCGCCCGTCGCCAAGATCGCCTCGACCCATTGGCTGCGCAGATCGGTGGCCGCGCGATGGTTCTCGACGTCACCGATGGCGATTCCGTCGCCGCGTTGGCAGCCGCGGTTCCCGCCTGCGCACTCCTGGTCAACGTGGCGGGCGGCGCGGTTGGCGCCGAGCAGATAGCGATCGCCGACCCAGCCGACTGGCAGGCGATGTACGACGTCAACGTGCTCGGCGTCCTGCGGGTGACCCAGGCTTTGCTGCCGGCGCTGATCGCCTCTGGCGCCGGCCACGTGATCGTCGTGGGCTCGACCGCGGGACACCTCGTGTATGAAGGCGGCGGCGGTTACACCGCCGCGAAGCACGGCGCAGCCGCGCTGACGGAGACGTTGCGCCTCGAGCTGTCCGGACAACCCGTGCGGGTCACGGAGATCGCGCCTGGCATGGTCCGCACCGACGAGTTCGGCCTGGTCCGCTTTCGAGGGGACGCCGAGAGGGCGGCGGCCGTCTATGCCGGTGTCGAACATCCACTCACGGCCGACGATGTCGCCGACTGCATCGCCTGGTGCGCCACCCGGCCGCCCCACGTCAACGTAGATTTGCTCGTAGTCAAACCGCTTGCCCAAGCGGCCCAACACAAGGTGCACCGGACTTCGTGAAGCCAACTGCAATCGTGCAGCGCAGCGTGTGCGCGATCGCATTCGTCATGCTTTGCGGGGGCTGCACGTCGTCGCAGCATGTTCCCGTCGCGACGCAGAGCGCGACGGCATCGTCTCCTCATACAACTGACGCATCGAGCCCAAGCCGTACGTCAAGTGCCGCGTCGGGTGGCACCTCGACAGTGGCAGCGACACCCGGCCCAGCAGTCACGGGTGGGGCGATCACGGCGGGGCTCGTGCCACTCCCCGTCTTTGCGTCGACCGACGACGCAGCTTCGTTCACCATCGGTAGTGACACTGCCATCGAGGTCGGTCCCGGCGACGGCACCGCGGCGGTCGCCCGCGACCTCGCGGACCTGCTCCGGCCGCCGACCGGCTACGCCCTGCAGATCTCGACCGGCGCGGCGACGAGTCCACCGAAGGACTCGATCGACCTGCGCCTTGGATCCGGCAACCCGGCTCTCGGCGACGAGGGCTACGACCTGACGATCAGCAAGGACGGCGTGGTGCTGATGGCCACGAAAGTGGCCGGGCTCTTCCACGGCGTTCAGACGATCCGGCAAATGCTGCCCTCTGCTGTCGAGACGCGAGCCGCCTCGTCGACCGTCTGGAAGCTGACCGGCGGCCACATCGTCGACTACCCGCGTTACAGCTATCGCGGCGCGATGCTCGACGTGAGCCGGCATTTCTTCGGGGTGCCGGTCGTCGAGCGCTACATCGATGAGCTCGCGCTGTACAAGGTCAACGTGCTGCATCTGCACCTGTCCGACGACCAGGGCTGGCGGCTGGCTATCGACGGATGGCCGAACCTGACAGCGATCGGCGGCAGCACAGAGGTCGGCGGCGGTCAGGGAGGCTATTACACGAAGGCGGACTACACCGCGCTCGTGCAATATGCGCAGGCGCGCTTCATTACCGTCGTCCCCGAGATCGACACACCGAGCCACACCAACGCGGCGCTCGCGTCGTATCCACAGCTCAACTGCAACGGGACGTCGCCCGCGCTGTACACCGGCGAACAGGTCGGGTTCAGCTCGCTGTGCGTGCCGAAGGCCGCGACGTACACGTTCCTTGATGACGTCGTGTCGGAACTCGCCGCATTGACACCAGGCCCCTACATCCATCTCGGCGGCGACGAAGCGCAGTCGACGTCAGCCGCCGACTACGTCACGTTCGTGCAGAAGGCGCAGGCGATCGTCGAGGCGCACGGCAAGTCGCTGATGGGGTGGGCCGAAATATCCAAGGCCAAGCTCGACCAGGGCAGCGTCGCCGAGTACTGGAACTTCAACGACCACGGTCGCAGCGCAACGGACGCCGCGCAGCAGAGCGTCAAGGTCGTCATGGCTCCGGCCGACCACGCCTATCTCGACCAGAAGTACGACGCCCACACGGTTCTCGGGCTCACCTGGGCCGGCGCGATCGAGGCGCAAGACGCCTACGCGTGGGACCCCCTCGACGGCGGTCGCGTCGCCGAGTCCGACGTCCTCGGCGTCGAGGCACCTTTGTGGAGCGAGACGCTGCACACCACCGCCGACCTCGAATACCTGGCGTGGCCGCGGATGGCGGGCATCGCCGAGATCGGGTGGTCACCGAAGGCCGAGCGCAGCTGGCCGACCTACCGCACCCGCTTGGCGGAACAGGGACCACGCTGGACCGCGATGGGCATCAACTTCTACCGTTCGCCGCAAGTCGATTGGACATCATGACCGACACATCACCACCGCATACGCACGTCGTCAACAACGGCAAGCGTGAACTGACCCTCGACGAACTTGCAGTCATGCAGCCCGGACTCGATCGGCTGATGGCTGAAATCGGGCCACGGATGCACCGGCTGTACTTCGCCGGCAGTGCAGGCAACTGGCGACTGGCCGAGTACTACTTCCGTTCGGTAGTGAAGCAACTGAATCTGTGTGCGTTCTCGCGACCGAAGTACGCGGTCGCGATCAACGCCTATCTGGTCGGTGAATGCGAGCCGATGCGCACAGCGATCAAGGCGGCCGACGCCGACTCATTCGAGTCGGCGTACGCGACGATGGTCGCACGAGCGAACGCATATCACGACGAATTCGCGAAACCCTACCTGCACTGGGTATGTCCGAAGAACCCGCCGGACGATATTGATTTCACGGCAGGGCTGACCTAGCCTCCGAGCGCCTCGGCGAAATGGTCGTACATCGTCTGGCTGAAGAGCACGAACCGAACCTCGTCGACGTCGGACGCAGTCGCCCGCACAGTGCTGACGGCGATGCGCGCCGCGTCATCGGCGGGCCAGCCGTAGACACCGGCGGAAATGGCCGGGAACGCGACAGTCGACGCCTCGAGGTCGTCGGCGACGCACAGGCTCTCGCGGTAGCACGAGGCCAGCAGCTGCGACCTGTCGTCCGCGCGACTGTAGACCGGGCCGACGGTGTGAATGACCCACCGCGCCTTGAGATCTCCTGCGGTTGTTGCGACAGCCTGACCAGTCGGGAGACCGCCGCCAAGATGCCCGGCGCGAAGCGCGCGGCAGGCCTCGAGAATCTGCGGGCCTCCGCGTCTGTGGATGGCGCCGTCAACGCCGCCACCCCCGAGCAGTGACGAGTTCGCGGCGTTCACGACCGCATCGACGACCTGGTCGGTAATGTCTGCGACTACGAGCGTGATCTGCATGCGGGTGTCGTTCCCGTGCGAGGCGGCATCATGCGTCGTGCAGTCTGACGCGCAAGCGTCGAAATCCCTTACCCTTGTTCTCGATCTTTACCACCTCGATGGTGCCGATAGCGCGGGTCGACGCGACGTGTGTTCCGCCATCGGCTTGGGTGTCGAGGCCGACGATGTCGACGATCCGCACCTCGGCGAGGTCGGGCGGCAGCAAGTTGGTCGCCGTCCTGATGATGTCGGGTATCGCGAACGCATCCGCTCGAGGAAGCACCGACACGTCGATGCTGCGATCGGCGCCGACCTCCAATGCGCATGCGGCCTCGACGCGCTCGCGAAAACCTTCGGGCAGCTCGGGCAGGTTGAAATCCATCCGCGCCTCGAGCGGCTCCATGTTTCCGCCTGTCACGAGTGCGCCGAAGTCACGGAACACAACGCCCGAGAGCAGGTGCAGACCCGAGTGCGTGCGCATCAGCGCGGTGCGGCGGTCGTCTTCGATCGCACCGCGCACTGCGGTGCCGACCGGCGGATGAGGGTCACCGTCGGCTATGACGAGCTCGAGGTCATCACCCTTACGTACGCCGACCACACGCGCCTGAACGCCACCCCACAGCAGCACGCCATAATCCGGCGGCTGCCCACCGCCGCCCGGATAGAACGCTGAGCGGTCGAGAACGACGCTGTCGTAGGTCGTCGCCAGCACCACGGCGTCCCACTCGCGCAGTGTCTGGTCTGCGAGTTCGAGCCGCTGCGTGCGGCCGTGCTGGTCGCGACGGGTCGTCATGAACAGGTCGTCGTGAACGTGCCGTCAGCGGACAAGACGTCGAAGCGCCGGCCGGACGTCGACGAAGTAGACGATCGTCGCGACGATCGCGGCCAGCCCCAGCGGGCCGAACCAGCCGCTGAACTGGACGACGACCAATGCGACGGCGAGGATTGTGACCCACGCCTGCTTGGTCAGTTTCCCGGCGGCCACGTAGGCACCGGCCGGCCGCAGTGCGGCATCGATCAGCGCGAAGATCTGGACGGCGAGCGCCACCCAGAGGACCAGCGCGAACACCGAGCCGTTGAAAAGGATCACGACACCAGGCTATCCGGTGCGTGCCGGCGCCGCCGGTGGTTGACGCGACCGTCAGCCCTCGTCGCGCGCGCCGGTGATGTCGTCGATCTCGACCAGGTCGGCGGCCGCCGGCTCCCACAGAGCAGCCTTCGCGTTTGCCCGAACCTGCTCGGCTGTGGTTGCGCCGACGATCACGCTCGCCACTCCAGGCTGCGCGGCCAACCCGCCGATGGCGACGTCGAGGATGGAGATCCCTCTGGCGCCGGCAAATGCCTGCAGTGCCTCGACGGTGTCCCAGTCGGCCGTTTCGAGAAGCTCGGCCCTGTCTGCAAGCCGGCTTCCCGGTGGCGCCGGCCTGCCGCGTTGGTACTTGCCGCTCAACAGCCCTCGGGCGAGCGGGAAGTAGGGGATCACCCCGACCCCGACGTGTTCGGCAGCGGGAATGACCTCGATCTCGGCGTCGCGCTCGAGCAGGCTGTACTCGTTCTGCGCACTGATGAGTCGCGGCCCGCCAGTCTCGCGAGCTACCCAGTCCCCATCGACGATCTGCCAACCAGTGAAGTTGGAGGAGCCGATGTAGCGCACCTTGCCCTCTCGCACGAGCTCGCCCAGGGCGTCGAGAGATTCCTCGATCGGCGTCCGGGGATCGGGCTCGTGCATCTGGTACAGGTCGACATGATCGGTGCGAAGCCGGCGCAGCGACGCGTCGATCGACGCTCTGATGTAGCGACGCGACCCGCGTGCCTCGTGTCCGGGGAGGGTCGTACCTCCCATCGGCTTGCCGAACTTGGTGGCGACGACCACCCGATCGCGCCGACCGACGAGAGCCTGGCCGAGCAGTGTTTCCGATGCGCCTGGTTCGGCGCCGTACATGTCGGCCGTGTCGAAGAGCGTGATGCCGAGATCGACCGCCGCCTCTACGACCGTCCGCGTCGCGTCGAAGTCGAGCTTGCCGCCGATCTGGTTGCAGCCCAGCCCAATCGTCGAAACCGTGAGGCCGGAATCGCCGACTTGGCGATACGTCATCTCAGTCATACCCACACTCTACGAGCGGGGCTGCTCGAGACTTTTCACCATCTGCACGGAAGCCGCCCGGTAGCCAAGCGATTCGTATAGGCGACGCGCCGCGACGTTCGGCCCGAAAACATTGAGACTCATCGAGTCGTTGCCAGCGTGCCTGGCCACGGCTTCAGCCGCGATCATCGCTGCGCGACCCAGCCCCGCCCCGCGGAATTCTGCGTCGATGCTGATGTCCCAGACGAACAATGTGTTGGCTCGATCGGGATCGGCACCCAACCAGATGTGTCCGACGTCATTGGCGTCGGCGTCGACGATGACCAGCAGCGACATACCGGGCGTCGCATGTCCTTCGGGGAGCAGGCCGGTCAGCTGGACGCGAGCCCGGGTCACGCTCACATCGAGCGGGATGCCCACCGCTGCAGAGCGCTCTTGGGCAAATGCCTGCAGCGCCCCGTCGATCCATCCGTCGTATTCGGAGGCGGTCATCGGTCGCAGCGTGACAACAGGCGTGGCGTGCGGATCGCCCTCGTCGGCGGACACTGCCGTTACCGGGCGTTCTCGCCGGTTGCCTTCGTGCTGGCTGGCTTGGTGCGTGACGTGGACGACACCTTCTTCGCGGCCGGCACCTTCTTCGCGGCCGGCACCTTCTTCGCGGCCGGCACCTTCTTCGCGGCCGGCACCCTCTTCGCGGCCGGCACCCTCTTCGCGGATTTCGGTGCGGACGCCGGCTTTCTGGTCGCTGCTGCAGAGGTCGAGGCATTCGCCGCATGCACTGGCACGGGCATGAACGGCTCGTGTACGAACGGTTCGTCTTCTTCGGCGACGACGTCTTCGCCACGCATCTTGGTCATGACGTCCTGCCCCCGACGGGTCAGGTCGTCGTAGAACTCCCCGAGCCGAAGATTCGCCCGAAACACCGAACCGATGACGCCTCCCGCAGCCCGCATGGGAAAGTCGCGGTTCTCCTCTTGCCAGGCGCTCAACACATCGGGCAACTCACGCAACTTCTCCGAGACCAGATCGCCAGCACCTGCGATGAGCAGGAGCGGCTTGTCGCCGACCGCCTTCTGCACGCTGCTCAGCAGGTCGTCGGCCCGGCTCATCGTGGTCTCCTCGGGTTCGTGCCGCGCGACATCGTGGTCCGCAACGCAGGTCCGCTCTTCCGCGACTCCGGCTTCGCGGCGTCGGCCTGGGTGTCGCGTTTGGCGGTGTCCGACTTCGCAAGCGTCAGCGACGGGGCTGCCGGACCCGCGGTGTCGTGTGCTGTCTTGACGACCGTCAGCGTCACGGGCGCGGCGGGCGCGGCGGCCTCGGCCGCCTTTCGCACCGCAGCTGCGGCAGCCTCGTCGGCGTCACGGCGCCGGTTCTCCTTGCGGAAGGAGTCGTAGACCTCGAGCATCACCTGCTTTTGCCGTTCGGTGATGGTCGGGTCGGCGATCACCGCGTCGACCACCACACCGCCCGCAATGCGCTCGTCAAGGATGCCGGCCTGCACATAGAGCGCCTCTGCTGAGATGCGGAGCCCTTTCGCGATCTGCTGCATGATCTCTGCGCTCGGGCGGCGCAGCCCGCGCTCGATCTGGCTCAGGTAAGGATTCGACACCCCGGCCAGTTTCGCCAGCTGCCGGAGGGAGATCTGCGCGGTTCGCCGCTGTTCCTTGATGAATTCACCGAGATCGAAGTTTTGTGCCATGCCACCAGTGTCATCCGATGCGCTAGCTATTGCAAGCGCATGGTTAGCGCCGCCATCGCGGCTGGAACACGCCGGATTCATCCCAGCTAGCCTGGCAACTACCCGCCCGCTCTTCGAAACGAGTCAGATTCCCTTGTCGCAACCGTTGCCGCGCAGCCGAGCCGGCTGGTCAGCCACGAGCAGCGTCGCGGGCGCGGCGATGGCCGTGCTGCTGCTCGCCGCGTGCACCTCGAACAAGCCCGCCGTCGGCGGCCCGAGCGGCGGCGGCCCGAGCGGCGGCGGCCNNCGGCCCGAGCGGCGGCGGCCCGATTGGCAGCGACACGGCGTCCGGGCTGACCTCGCCAACCGATTCGGGACCGCAATCACCCGACGTATCGTCGACCGCCGCCGGCACCGATGGTCGCGCCAACCCCGGCGCGTTCGCCAGCGACCTGACTTGGTCGGACATCACCAAGCAGGTGAACGATGCGGTCGGCGCGACAAAGCGCAAGCTGCTGTTCGCGCGCGCGACCATGTCCGTGCCGCTGAACTGGGCGGACGCCGAGGGCAAGAAGATCACC
>PLCK01000029.1 GCA_003134755.1 Actinomycetota bacterium
CGACGAACTCGACGACGTCGGCGACCCTGTCCTTCAACAGGTATCCGACACCGCGGGTCTCGCCGGCAAGCAGTTCGGTCGCGTACCGCTCCTCGACGTACTGCGAGAACACCAGCACCGCGACGTCCGGCCACTGACGGCGGATGACGAGTGCGGCGCGCAGACCTTCGTCGGTGTGCGTCGGTGGCATCCGGACGTCGAGCACCACCACATCGGGACGATGCTCGTCGACCATGCGCAGCACTGCCTCGCCGTCACCGACTGCGGCCACCACGTCGAAGCCCGACTCGATCAACAACCGCGACAGGCCTTCGCGTAGCAGCACGGAGTCCTCGGCTATCACGACTCGCATGGCAACTCCACTGTCAAAACGGTCGGGCCGCCGACCGGGCTGTCGATGCGCAGGTTCCCGTCGACGCCACCGGCGCGGTCGGCGAGCCCGGCGAGCCCGCTTCCGGGATGCGCCGCGGCGCCGCCGATGCCGTCGTCGGCGATTGTGACGAGCAGGCGGTCGTGGTTGCGTCGTGCAACGATGTCGACCCGGTGCGCGCCGGAGTGCTTGGCGGCGTTGGCCAGCGCTTCGCTGACGACGAAATAGGCGATCGCTTCGATGGTCGGATTGCAGCGCGGCTCGACCTCGACGTCGAGGGTCACGGGTATCGGTGACCGACCGGCCAGGCCCGACAGGGCGGCGTCGAGCCCACGATCGGTGAGCACAGCGGGATGCAGGCCGCGGGCAAGATCACGCAACTCCACCAGCGCGTGCTTGGCATCGGCGTGGGCCTCGTCGAGGAGCTTGCGCGCGCCTTCGGGATCGTCTTCGTAGCGGGCACGAGCCCGCCCGAGATTCATCGCTAGAGCAACGAGACGNNCGTTGCGCGAGCTCCGACGCGCTCACCCCGAGGACAGCACGCGCGAGTGCACCCTCGGCCGAGGTCAGCCCGATCGTCACACCGAGTGCTACGAATCCGACGAGTACACCCGCACCCGCGATCCACCACGCAGTGCGCAGGTCTCCGGCTGTCAGCAGCCAGAGGTCGGCCCGGCGGGCCGGAACGTGGTTGAGCCACGCGGGCATCGAAACCATGGCAAGCGCGCAGCCCCAGGCGCCCACGCTCAGAGTGAACGTAGTTACGGCGAGCGGAAACTGGACGACGTGATACGCGATGGCTCGCCACGTCGGGCGATCCTTCAGAGTCGCCCGCACTCCGTGCGGCCGACCGACCGGCTCGGGAATCTCGAGATCGAGAAAGAGTCGCATCCGGCGGCGCTCGAAGCGGGCCAGCCCGCGCGACACTGCGCCGACACCGACCAAGAGCGGCAAGCCGATGAAGAAGAGTGGCAGCAGACCGACCGCGAGGCTAAGGCCGGTCACCGTGAAGACGAATGCAACGATCGCCAACGGCAGATCGGTGAGCGGCATCACCAGACGCATCGCGAGCCAGACCCAGCCCGTGCCGCCGGCGCGCGAGACCGGACGCCGTTGGCGCCGGAGCTCCGCATAATGCGCTGCTAGGTCACTCACGGCGATAACGCTAGCGGCGCCCCGAGCGGCAACCCATCCAGTCAACTCCCTTCTTTGAGGGGGGCTGTCCCCACCCCGGAAACGGTCGCCAGCCGGAACGACATGGCCAGCCTGCTCCGGCACTGTCGATTCGGGACTTGCGGCCTGACGCCGCGACTGACGGAAGGGGCACATCGTGAACGCCGCCGCTCGCATGGGCAGTTGGAGTGCACGTCATCGCAAGAAGGCGATCGTCGGCTGGCTGCTGCTCGTCGTGGCGGCCATGCTGATCGGGTCGGCGGCCGGCACCAAAGAGATTACCGACGCCGAAGGCGCCAACGGCCAGTCGGCAAAGGCCGAACAGGTCCTGGCCGGGTCCGGCTTCGCGCGGTCGGCATCGGAGAACGTGCTCGTGCAGACGAGGAGCGGAAAGCCGGACGGCGCGGCGTTGCGAGCCGCGGTCAGCCAGGTGGTCTCGGGCGTGAAGGCGACCGGAGCCGTTCACGATGTGCATTCCGCCCTTGACGCTGACGGCACGGCGTTCGTCTCGGCAGACGGGCACTCGCTGCTTGTCGCTTTCGACATGACCGGCGATCCCGGCACCGCGTCGGAGCGCGTTCAACCGATCCTCGACGCGGTCGCCACGGTGCAGCAGGCCCATCCGGCGCTGCGGGTCGAGGAGGTAGGCGACGCTAGCGCGTCAGCCGCACTCGACAAGACGCTCGGCAAGGACTTCAAGCGGGCCGAGCTGCTGTCGATCCCGTTGACCCTCGGAATTCTGCTTGCAGTCTTCGGCGCGCTGGTTGCCGCAGTCGTGCCGCTCGGACTCGCCATCACCGCATTCATCGCAGCCGGCGGCCTGCTGGCACTCACGAGCCGTGCGGTCCACATCAACGGTACGGCCAGCTCCGTCATGTTGCTGGTCGGCCTCGCCGTCGGCGTCGACTACACGCTGTTCTACCTGAAGCGCGAGCGCGAGGAACGAGCGCATGGCAACAGCCCGGGGCAAGCTCTGCGCATCGCGGCCGCGACATCGGGCCGATCGATCCTCGTTTCGGGACTCACGGTGGTCGCTGCCGTAGGTGGGCTCTTCCTCACCGGCAACGCCACCTTCGAGGATACGGGGCTTACGGTGCATGGCGCCACCCGCGGTGTCACCCATGTGGCGTTGACCCACGGCCACGAGGACCA